>JAZDKG010000187.1:0-27155 GCA_043803205.1 Planctomycetota bacterium | reverse complement strand
CGCAGGAAGGTCAGAGGCACGTCAAGGACGTGCACGGACGGAATCCTTTACCGGTGGATCTTGAAGACGCAGTACTCGCCGCACATGCTGCACGTCTCCTCATCGGTCGGGGGCCCGGCCCGGCGGACGGAGGCGGCGCGTGCGGGGTCGATGCAAAGACCGATCTGGCCGTTCCAGTCCCGCGCGCGCCTGCGGCGGCTGAGCTCCGCGTCCCACTCGCGGGCGCCTGGCACGCCCCTGGCGACGTCGGCGGCGTGGGCGGCGATGCGCGCGGCGATGACACCCTCGCGGACGGCATCGGGGCCGGGGAGGCTCAGGTGCTCGGTGGGGGTGACGTAGCAAAGGAAGTCGGCGCCGGCGAGGGCGGCCACGGCGCCTCCGATGGCGCTGGTGATGTGGTCGTAGCCCGGGGCGACGTCGGTGACGATGGGTCCGAGGACGTAGAGGGGGGCGCCGTCACAGACCTCTTTGGCGAGCTTGACCTGGGCAGGGATCTGGTCGAGAGGGACGTGTCCGGGGCCTTCGATCATGACCTGGACATCGCGCGCGCGGGCGCGGCGGGCGAGATCGGCGAGGACGAAGAGCTCCTCGATCTGGGGGCGGTCCATGGCGTCGGCGATGGCGCCGGGGCGCATGCCGTCGCCGAGGGACAGGGTGACGTCGAACTCACGGACGACATCGAGGACCTCATCGAAGCGCTCGTAATAAGGGTTTTCCTGACCCGAGCGCGCCATCCATTCCACGAGGAAGGTGCCGCCACGGCTGACGACGCCGCAGACGCGCTCGGTGGCGGCGAGGACGGCGGCGACGTCGCGGGTGACGCCGCAGTGAACGGTGACGAAATCCATCCCATCGCGGGCATGGGTCCTCAAGGCGTCGAGCATCTCATCGGCGGTCATCGAGAGGAGGCCGCCCCGGGCGGCGGCGTTGACGGCCGCCTCGTATATCGGGACGGAGCCCATGACGAGATTCGCCTCCTCCGCAAGGACCCGCCGGACGGCCCGGAGGTCGCCGCCCGTGGAGAGGTCCATGACGGCGTCGGCGCCCGCTTCGACGGCGGCGCGGAGCTTGGCGCGCTCGGAGTCGATCGCGGGGTAGTCGCGGGACGTGCCGATATTAGCGTTGACCTTGATGCGGGAGGACCCCCCTATCGCGCTGAGGCGGGTCGCGCGCTTGGCGAGATTGCGGGGGATCACCATGACGCCGTCGCGGACGGCCTCGCGGACGCGCTCAGGGTCGAGGCGTTCGGCGGCGGCGACCACACGCATCTCCTCCGTGATGCAGCCGCGCTTAGCGTTCTCCAGTTGGGTCATCAACGGCTTTCACCTCTTTATCGAGGACGCGGGAGCGAAGCGTATGACAGTACCGACGCTCCCTTTGGTTCAGGGTGCGATACGCGCCGGAGGGGATGCCGGCGAGAGAGAGCTTTCCGATCGACGCGCGGATGAGACGCCGGACGCCCAAGCCAACGCGGGCGCAGATGCGACGGACCTCGCGGTTGGCGCCCTCGGCGACGGTGATCTCGAGGACGCCGCCCGTGCGCCCGCGCCGGAGAACGCGTATTTTCGCGGGGAGGGTCTTACGCTCGGCGAGGTGCACGCCCCGGGCCATGCGGGCGAGGGCCTGCGGGGAAATCGCCCCGGTCACGGTCACGCGGTAGGTCTTGGGAACGCCGTAGCGGGGATGCGTCAGGGCCTCGGAGAGCGCGCCGTCGTTCGTGACGACGAGGAGGCCTTCCGAGTCCTCGTCGAGACGGCCAGCGGCGAAGAGGCGCTCGTGCTCCCTCGCGAAGATCTCAAGGACGCTGCGCTGATTGCGGCCCTGGGGAACGCTCGAGCAGACGAAGCCGCGAGGCTTATTGAGGAGGAAGACCTTTTCCGACTCGGGTCTCAAGTGGTGTCCATCGACGGTGACGGTGAAGCGGGCAGGGTCCACGCGCTCGCCAAGCGCCAGCACGGTGCGTCCATTCACGCGGACACGACCCTCGCGGATCAGATCCTCGGCGCGCCGGCGGCTCGCAACTCCGCTCCTTGCAAGGACTTTCTGCAAGCGCTCTTCGATCTGCAATACCTCACACCAGGGGCTATGAATTCTATGGGTGGAGCGGCGGGAGTCAAGAATCAGCGAGGCGCGGCGAGGAGAACGGTCGTCGCCTGAGCGGGAATGACCGAGAGTGCGTCGAGAGCGCCGGGGAGGAGCCAGCTATCCCCGACGCTGCAGGGTACCTCCATGCTATCGCCCCGGAGGCTCGCACAGCCCGAGATCATGATGAGAATGCGGAACGAGTCCCGCGTTCGAGGGACGACAAAGGGCACGGCGGCGGAGTAGCTCTCCAGGGAGTAGTAGGGAGTCTCTACGAGCCTCCGGTGAAGCACGGGTGCCTCCTCCAATACGACGGAAGCGACCTTGTCAGGGAGGTGCTGTTGCTCCCAATCGATGACCTCGATGGCGCGCTCCACGTGGAGGGGACGGCGTCTCCCATCGGGGCCGGTGCGGTTCCAGTCGAAGACGCGGTAGGTCACGTTGGAGTTGCGCTGGAGCTCGACCAGGACGAGACCTGCGCCGATCGCATGGACGGTTCCGGCGGGGAGGTGGATCACCTCCCCGGCGTGGACGTCCACGGACCTGAGGCAATCCTGGAGCCGTCCCTCTGCCAGGAGGACGCGGAAGTCGGCGGAGGTCGTGCCGGGGCGTAGACCCTTCACGATACGGGTGCCGGGGCGGGCCTCGACGACGTACCAGCTCTCATCCTTTCCGGTGTCCGTTTCGCCGAAGCGGCGGACATCGCGGTCGGAGGGGTGGACTTGGACGCTCAGGGTGTCGTTTGCATCGATAAACTTGAGAAGCAAGGGAAAACGGAGCGCGTGACGATCCTGAACTTCGCGTCCGAGCAGGGCGACCGGATCACGCTCTATGATCTCGCGGAGGGTGCGGCCTTTCTCGGGCCCACGGGCGACGACGGATTCCTCGCCGGGCCTGCGCGAGACCTCGAAGGATTCCCCGATCCGCTTGCCCGGCGGCAGTGACTTGCCAAGGACGCGGGCGAGGTTCGCTGCGCCCCAAATCTTCTCGATAAAGATCGGCTCGAAGAGGAGGGGTTCCACCTTCAGGACCTCCTCCTGGTCCGACGGAGGCTCCACCAGATGCGGGCGGCCTCGCGGAGAGTCTGGAAGATCACGCGGATGCGGACGGTGCTGGAGCCGGCGGCGCGCGGGAAATGCCTGACGCCGACCTCTTGAACGCGCAGGCCGAGGCGGCGGGCCTTCGCCATCATCTCCGCGTCCACAAAGAAGCGGACGGACTCGACGACGATGGAGTCAAAGAAGCCGCGACGGAAGAGCTTGAAGGCGCAGTCGACGTCCCGCAGGCGCAGGCCGAAGGCGACCCGGATTAACTGCTTGAAGCACCACGCGAAGAGCCTGCGGGCCACCGGGTCCTGCCGATCGACGCGGTAGCCGACGACGATGTCGTTCTCATCGATGCGGTCGAGAAGGCGTCCGATCTCGGCGACGTCGAACTGGTTGTCGCTGTCGGTGTAGAAAACGAGCTCCTTGGAGGCGTTCGAGAAGCCGGTCCAGAGGGCCGCGCCGTATCCCCGGTTCGCACGGTGGTGAAACGCGCGAACGCGCCCGTCGCCTGCGGCGAGGGCGTCGACGATCTCCCCGGTCCGGTCGGAGCTGCCGTCGTCGACGATGAGAATCTCATAGTCGGACGCGAAGCGCCGGAGCGCGGCGCGAAGGGCGTCGACGGCCCGCTCGATGTTCGCCTCCTCGTTGTAGGCCGGGAGCACGGCGGAAATGGAGGGCCGGTCGCTTGCGTGCGGGGCGCGGTCTGGAGGATCGACATGAGATACCATAGTGAGGGAAACCTTGGCGCCGCCGCGCTAGTAAGCCTTTCGCTCACGGCTTGACGGAATGTTCATCGCCTCGCGGTACTTGGCGATGGTGCGCCTCTTGACGTGGATCCCCGCGGAGGCGAAGCGATCGGCGATCTCCTTGTCGCTCAAGGGATCGGACTTGTCCTCCTCGTCGATCATCCTGCTGAGGCGCAGCTTGATGCTCTTCCAGGACTGGTCCTGGCCGTCGTCGGAGCGGGTGCCCCCCGTGAAGAAGTACTTCATGGGGAAGATGCCGACGGGGCATTGCATGTACTTGTCCTTGATGGCGCGCCCGACGGTGGAGACGTGGATGCCGACCTCGTCGGCGATGTCCTGCATCTTGAGGGGGACAAGGGCAAGGGCGCCTTTTTCCAGGAAGTCTTTCTGGGCGTTGACGATGGAGGAGGCGACCCTGTAGACGGTGCTGCGCCGCTGCTCGATGGATTCGATGAGCCAGCGGGCGGCCTGGATTTTCTTGCGGATGAAGGCGCGGGTGGCGGGGTCGGTCGAGCGGTTCTGGACGAGGTCGCGATATAGGCGGGAGACGTAAAGGGGCGGAATCTCGCTCTCCTCGAGACGGATCTCGAAGCGCCCGTCGACCTTCTCGACGATCACGTCGGGAATCACGTAGGGGACGGGCCGGGAGGAGAAGGCGGCGCCGGGCGAAGGGTTAAGGTGCGCGATGAACGCGATCGCGTCCTTGACGTCCTCCAGAGGACGGCCGGTCTCCTTGGCGACCTTGGGCAGGCGGTTCTTGCCGATATCCTCAAGGTGATGCTCGATCAGGAGACGCTTGAATTCGTAGTCGGACGTCCTCTCATCGAACTGAAGAAGGAGGCACTCGGCAAGGGATCGCGCGCCGATGCCCGGGGGCTCCATACGCTGGACGAGGCGCAGGGCGTCCTCGGCATGGGCCATCGTGAGGGACGGGTCGTTGACGCTGGCAAGGATGTCCTCGAGGGGGCTGAGGAGGTAGCCGTTCTCGTCCATGTTCGAGATGACGTTTTCGGCGACGCGGCGGACCTTGTCGTCGACCTCGGCAAGACGCAACTGCGCCAGGAGGTGATCCTCAAGGGTGACGTTGGCGGCGAGGGCATTCTCCATGGCCTCGCGCTTCTGGTCGCTCTCCTCGCTCAGAACGGCGCGCGAGCGGGAACCCTTGAGCTGGGCGCGCCAGCGGTCCTCCTCGTCCAGCGCCGTCTGGATGACGTCGGAGAGGGGCTGCTCCTCCATGGTCTCGTCCGCGACCTCGGGCTTTTCCGCCTCGCCGCCCTCCTGGATCTCAAGGACGGGATTCTCGGTGAGCTCCTGCTCGACGCGCTCGCGCAGGTCGAGCATGGGGAGCTGGAGGATCTCGATGGACTGGATGATCTGAGGGGCCATCTTGAGCGTCTGCTCAAGGCGGTGGGAGAGTCGCAGGGAGGTATCCATATCGAGCACCATCGGTTACTCCGGCGTCGCTCCCTTCAGGGGCTTTCGTCCCTCCAGGGCGTCGGCAAGAACGTCGCAGGAGACGAACTCGATCGAGCCCCCGCTGGGCATCCCGCGCGCGAGGCGGGTGATCGTGATCTCCTTGTGAACCCTCGCGAGCTCCTTCGCCAGAAAAAGGGCCGTGCCCTCCCCCTCAAGTGTGGGGTTCGTGGCGAGGATCACCTCGCGGAAGTCGCCTTTGGCGACGCGATCCAGAAGCGCCTGGACGGTTAGGTCCGCAGCGGCGGTGTCGTCCAGGGGGGAGATGCGTCCGAGAAGCACGTGGTAGAGACCGTGATAGCTTCCGATCTTCTCGAGGGCGATGACGTCGTGGGGCTGTTCGACGACGCACAGGACCGAGGGATCGCGACGGGGGTCGGAGCAGATCGAGCAGGGGTCCGTCTCGGTCATCTGATAGCAGCGGCTGCAGAGGCGGATGCGGGACTTCACGTCGCGGAGCGCTGCGGCGAGACGCAGGACGTCCTCCTCGGAGCTGCGCAGGATGTGAAAGGCGTAGCGCTCGGCGGTTTTTCGTCCGACGCCCGGGAGCGCGCTCAGCTCCTCGATCAGCCGTTCGACGGATTCCGTGTAAACGCGCATGCGGTGACCCTTCCAGTCACGGGAGAAGGCCCGGGAGTGGCAATCCGCCCGTGAGCTTGGCCATCTCTTCCTTGAACATCTCCTCGGCGCGCCTGAGCCCTTCGTTCACGGCCGCGACGACGAGATCCTCGAGCATCTCCCGGTCGTCGGAGTTGATGACCGCAGGATCGATGCGGACGGACAGGAGCTCGCGGCGGCCGTTCACGCGGACCGTGACCATCCCCCCGCCGGCGGAGGCCTCGACCTCCCTGCGGGCGAGGTCCTCCTGGACGGCCTCCATCTCCTTCTTGATCTTCTGGGCCTGCCGGAGGATGCCAGCCATATCGCCCAGGTTGCCGAACGGGTTCTTAGGCACCGGACCCCCCTTTCCGCTTGACGAGCTGTCCCGGGATGAACTGCCCCACGTCTCGGACGAGGGGATGGACATCGCGCTGGGGAGCGGCGGCGCGGGCGCTCGGGGGCGCCGGCGAAGAAGGAGTCGCCGCGTTGTTCGCGGCCTTGACGAGCTCGATTGTCATCCGCTTGCCCATGCACTTCTCGACGCAGTCGTCGAGGATAGTCCGCGCGGAGGGTTCCTTAAGGCTCTCTGCGAGCCAGCCGCTGCACGCCAGCACGATGCGGTCCTCCTCGATGGCGACCGGCTCGGCCCTCAGGACCTTCGCGTGGAGTCGCACATCGACGGCCTTGAGGGCGGCGAGGACCGCGTCCCAGCCTTTTGCTTCGGGCGCCGACGGGGCGGCCACCTCCCGTGCTCCGGCAGCAGGGGATTGCGACTCGATAGTACCGGAGCCGGAAGCGCCGGCGACGGGACGCTCGCCGGCGCACAGGGAGTCCAGACGGGAGACGAGTTCGCTCAGCGGCGCCAGATTCCCGATGCGGGCGAGCTTCACAAGCACCATGTCGACGACCGCGCGGTCGCGATTCCCGCGGCGGAAGTCCTTCTGGAGTTGGTTAAGGGCGCTCATCATGTAGAGGACGGCATCGACGGAAAGGGCGCTGAGAGCGGCGGAATCCTGCGAGGCGCCCCCCTCCGCAGGGGCGGCGAGGGCCTTCGCAACGAGCTCATCGCGCAGGGCGCCCACAACCTGGCGCAGGAACTCGCCGACATCCTTCCCCGCAGACAGGACCTCGTCGACGACGGAGAGCGCGGCCGCCGCGTCGCCCGAGGCGAGCGCGACGAGGGTGCGCCGAACGGTCTCGGGGTTCACGGTGCCGAGGACCTCGTGCACGTCCTGGACGGTGATGGTGCCGCGGGAGAACGAGATAAGCTGATCGAGGAGCGTCTCGCCGTCGCGCATGGAGCCCTCGGCTCGGCGGGCGATCTCGGCGATCGCGTCGGGACCACAGTCGACACTCTCGGCGCGGGCGAGCTTGGCCAGGTGCTCCTCGATGCGGGAGGCGGCGATGGGGCGAAAGTCGAAACGTTGACAACGGCTGAGGATCGTGGCGGGGAGCTTGTGGGCCTCGGTCGTGGCGAAGATGAACTTGACGTGCGGAGGAGGCTCCTCAAGGGTCTTGAGGAGCGCGTTCCACGCTTCCGTCGTGAGCATGTGCACTTCGTCGATGTAGTAGATCTTCCAAGGGGAGCGGCTGGGGGCGTAGCGTACGTTCTCGCGGATCTCGCGGACCTGGTCGATGCCGCGGTTGGAAGCGCCGTCGATCTCGACGACGTCGACGTCCTCGCCGAGGGCGATGCGTTTGCAGCTTTCGCAAGAATCGCAGGGCTGTCCATCGGGGGCGGCGGGGCAGTTGAGCCACTTGGCGAAGATGCGGGCCATCGAGGTCTTGCCGACGCCGCGCTGGCCGGCGAAGAGATACGCGTGGGCGATGCGGTTTTCCCGGATTGCGTTGCGGAGGGTCTTGGCGATCGCTTCCTGGCCGATGACCTCCTCGAAGGTCTGGGGTCGATATTTGCGGGCGAGTACCTGGTAGGGCACGGTTGTGGAGTCCTCATCTTGAAAAAAAAGGCCGTGCACCCACCCTCGACGGCGGGGCCGAAAGGGGGCGACGGTCGCCAGCTCGGGCCAGGCGCTCCTAGGGCACATAGGCGCATTTGCTTATGGCTGCTGCGGTCAAGCCCTGACCAGTTTCGCAACGGCCCATTGCATAGGACCCGGCCTTCAACGCCACGTGCCGACGCCGCACGTTTCCGGTCCGACGCCTCAAGTGAGCTTCAACCCTGCTATAGCGGATTGCAGGTTACAGGGAACCGCTATCTCCCCGTCTAGCACGGCCTTTCCAATTGTCACAGATCGACGCCGTCCCCTTTGGGTCGCAGGATCACGGCTTTCCAGATTTGGACGGGGATCTTCGGACGGTCCTTACTTCCTACGGGGACTTGGGCGATGCGGTCGACAACGTCCATGCCGAAGATGACCCGGCCGAAGATCGTGTACTTCTTATCGAGGGAGGGGAGCTTGTCGAGGGCGATGTAGAACTGGGTGCTGGCCGAGTCCAGGCTCGCCTGCGTGCGGGCCATGCCGAGCGTTCCGCGCTGGTGCTCGAGTTCGCTCAGCTCCGCCTTGAGGGTGTAACCGACGTCCCGGGCGCCCTGTCCGGCCTGGATGACAAAGTCGGGGACGATCCGATGGAAGAGCGTGCCGTCATAGTACCCCTCGTTGACGAGCTTCAGGAAGTTGTGGGTATGGTTCGGGGCAACGTCGGGGAAACACTCGAGGATGACCGTGCCGAGGTTCGTGATGAGCGCTACGTTGAGAAGCGCGAGCTTCTCCGGCGGAAAGGTCTCGATCTCAGAAACGGTCAAATCATTGACGATGTTCCAGCGGGCCTGGAGCTTCTTCATCTCGACGGGGAGATCCTCCTCGTAGTCGAGGAGGGTGATGTCGCGCTCGATCTCCTTGCGCTCCTCGGAGCCTTCGCCCGCCTTCTGACGATCCAGGTCGAGGGTCTCGACCTTGCCGACGAGGACGATCACGAGAACGATCACGAAGAAGGCGAGGATCGTCGTAAGTCCGCGTTCCATCGAGAGAAACTCCTCTGAGAGGCCGCACCGTGGCGAGGTCCGGGATGAGGCTTCGGAGTCCGGCGCACGCCCGCGCGCACAGGGATTTCAACCAACACGACGACAAATTAAATATACAGTGCCCGCGATGCGAATCAAGGGAAATAGGCATGCGTCGGGGCGCCTTCTGGCTTGAGATTTGCTGCGTGCGGACCCGCAACGCCCGGAAGACGGGACAGCGGGCGCTTGCGCACTGGGGGCGCCGAACGTACTGTGTGCCCTCCGGACGGCCGGGAGACGGCCGACATGCGTCAACGCAAATGCGAGGAAGAAGAATGCGCGTGCACGTCGTCGGTGACAGGACGAGAGGAAACTACAGCGAATGCAGGAGACTCCCCTGCGGGATGGGGGTGAACGAGCCGGACCCCTTCCCGGGGTACGCGGGGTTCGTGGGATGGGAGACGCCGTGCGTGCTGCGTTCCGGGGAGCACCTTGTCAGCTTCAGCGCCGGCTATTGGCACGCGAGTCTTCCGACACCGGTGGACTTCGAGGAAAAGACGCGGGAATCGTGGGAGCGGGGCGGCTGTCCCATGGATATCGACGCGCCAAGGGGCGGACGGGCGATGCTTATCCGGTCGCGCGATGGCGGGAACACGTGGACGAAGCCCGAGACGATCATCGACAGCCCGCGCGACGACCGGCACCCGGCGCTCTGCGAATTGGACGGAGGCGCGGTGTTGTGCTTGCTCTTCGGCATCGACGGTTGGTACGGATACGACGCCCCCCCACCCGGACGGGGTCGCAATTCCGTCACCGGCGTCATCCGTTCCTTCGACGGCGCAAAGACCTTTGAGCAGAAATACAACGTCCTGCCGTGTCCGTTCAAGTACTACGAGCGCATGTGCGCCGGGTTCGTCAAGGCCCACGACGGCTCGGTGCTCGCGCCGACGTACGGCATGGACGCGTGGAACGGCCCGTGCCGGGGGAGCCGTATACCGCAGCACGGACAACGGCGCAACCTGGACCAACATCGCGGTGCTCGACTCGACTTCGGGCAAGACGGGGGTCGACGAACCAGCGCTTGCGGAGGTGGCGCCCGGCAAACTGGTCGTCATCTCCCGTCCCGAGGGCGACATTTTTCTAAGCGACGACATGGGGGCGACGTGGACCGCCCCGGTGACGTTCGGCATGAGGATGTACGCGCCGAAGTTGCTCGCGCTTCGCGACGGGACGCTCCTGTGCTTGTTCGGTTCGTACTGCAAGGGGCACGGCGGCTTCCGCGCGATCTGGAGCACCGACCACGGAAAGTCTTGGATCGCCCCTGCCGAAGATCACGGCTTCATCATCGACGACTCCGTCTACGGATACGGCGCCGGCGTGGAGCTGGCCGACGGGTCCGTCTGGTGCGTCTACTACGACCCGGGGACCGACAAACAGCGGAAGACCGGGATCCGCTCGATCCGTATCCGGGTGAACGCGGAGAAGGACGGACTTGAGATCCTGCCCGCATCCGGGGTGCAGGCGGACGGCGGCGACTCCCAACGGAAGCGCCTGCAGGGGACGCTCGACGCAGACGCGATGTGAGTGCGGCTGAGACCGGAGAGATGCGCTGTGTCTTTTGAGGCCGACGTGGCGGCCCGGAGACCGTGAACATAACCCCTTGTCTCTTTTGAAGTTATGTGCCGTGAGGCGAGCGACCGAGAACCCGGGAGGATATCGCGAGGAAAAGACCGCGTCACATGTTGACAAGGCGTTCCAAGAGAGCTAACATAAAGGGCCTTGGCATTAACAGCTAACAAGGTCACGTCGAGCTTCAGCGGAGCAGATCAGAGCATGAAGACGTTCGTCGCGAAAAAGGGAACCGTTCCACAAAAGTGGGTCCTCATGGATGCGGAGGGACAGGTGCTCGGGAGGATGGCGAGCCGGATCGCTATGATTCTCCAGGGGAAGCACCGCCCCACCTACACGCCTCACGTAGACACCGGCGACTTCGTGGTGGTGGTGAACGCCGAAAAGGTGAAGCTGACGGGGAGCAAGCGCCAGAAGAAGACGTATTTCAGCCACTCGACGTACCTCGGGAGCCTCAAGGAGACGTCCGTTCAGGAACTGCTCCAGCGGAAGCCCACCGAGGTGGTGCGCAGGGCGGTGCGACGGATGCTCCCGAAGACGACGCTCGGAACACACATGTTCGGGAAACTGAAGGTATACGCGGGGCCGAACCATCCGCACGCCGCGCAGCTTCCCGAGAAACTGTCGCTCTAGGAAAGAGGAGAGCAAGGTGAGCGCGGACGCATACTTCTGGGGAACGGGCCGAAGAAAGACGGCGGTGGCGCAGGTGCGCATCAGACCGGGGACGGGCAAGATCCTGGTCAACGACCGGCAGATCGAAGCCTATTTCACCGAGGAGCAGGAGCGCAAGGCGGTCGTCGCGCCCCTCGAGGCGACGGAGAAGGCCGGGAAGCTCGATGTGGTGATGCGCATCAAGGGCGGGGGGCTCGTCGGGCAGGCGGGTGCGGCGCTGCTGGGTGTGGCGCGCGCGCTGGGAAAGATGGACCCGAACACGATCCCGAAGCTGCGGGAGCTGGGGTTGCTCACGCGGGACAGTCGGATGAAGGAAAGGAAGAAGTACGGCCGACATGGAGCGCGCAGAGGCTTCCAGTTCTCGAAGCGTTGACCGTCTGATTCAAGAACGAGAGAACACAAGGCCGACCCCCAAAGCGGGTCGGCCTTTCCTTTCGCAGGGAAAAGGGACATGATGTAACGTATCTCCCCGAGGAGGTGCTGGCTAGAGCCCTGCTGATCGATTTCCCTTGCAACGGTGATGGCTGAAAATACAATGCCGGCGAGACGGCTCCGAAAGCCGGGAGGATTAAAGTGGCAATCAAGGTAAGTATTTTGGGCGCAACGGGTTACACTGGCCTCGAGGCGCTGCGGATCCTGGCCCGGCACGCCGAAGCGCGGGTGGTGAGTCTTCCTTCGCGTCGCGAGGAGGGGCAGCCGATCTCCGCGGTGCATCCGGAGCTTGAGGGGAGGTGTGAGCTCACGTTCTCGGCGCTCGATCCGGAGCGGATCGCGTCGGAATGCGACGTAGCGATCAGTTGTCTCCCTCACGGGGTAAGCCTCGACTACTGCGCGGCGCTGCGCAAGCGGGGCGTGCGGGTGATCGACGTGAGCGCGGATTACCGACTCAAGGACCCGGGCGAGTATGAGAAATGGTACGGGCACGCGCACACGGACATAGAGGGGCTTGCCGAAGCCGTCTACGGCCTGCCCGAGCTTTTCGCGGACGAAATCCGGAAGGCACGAATCGTGGCGAACCCGGGATGCTATCCCACGGCAACGATCTTGGCATTGGCACCGCTCCTGCAGAAGGGGATCGTCGCGCGCGAGGGTATCATCGCGGACGCCAAGAGCGGGGTGAGCGGGGCCGGGAGGAAACTCTCCGAAGAGACGCATTTCCCGGAGGCGAACGAAAACCTGACGCCCTACGCGGTCGGGACGCACCGGCACAGCCCGGAGATCGTTAGCGTGCTGTCCCGGATCGCGGGGAGGCCGGTAGACCTCCTCTTTGTGCCGCACCTCGCCCCGATGACGCGGGGGATCCTTGCGACGTGCTACGCGACGACGACGCGGACGACGAGCGACAAGGAGCTCGAAGCGCTGTACCGGAAGTTCTATGCCGGGGCGCGGTTCGTCCGGGTGCTCGCGGCAGGGACGTTCCCTTCGACTCGGCGCGTCGCGAACACGAACCTTGCGGAGGTGTCGGCGCGCGCGTGCGGGAACTGGATCGTGGCGATGAGCGCGATCGACAACCTCGTGAAGGGAGCGAGCGGCCAGGCGGTGCAGAACATGAACCTCATGTTCGCGCTGGACGAGGGGATGGGGCTCGACACGCTGTGAGGAGAACGGACGTTGGATGAGATCGCGGGGAGCTTCACGCGAGCGAAAGGCTTCCTTGCGGGGAGCGCGGGCGCCGGCCTCAAGACGGCGGCCGGGGCGCTCGACATCGCTGTGTTCGCAAGCGAGGTGGACGCCGGCGCGGCGGGGGTGTTCACGACGAACCGGGTGTGCGCGGCGCCTGTGATCGTGAGCCGGAAGAAACTCGCCAAGAGACGCGCGCGGGCGATCGTGGTGAACGCGGGAAACGCCAACGCCTGCACGGGGAAGGAAGGGCTCCGGGACGCGGAGAGGATGGCCGCCCGGGCGGCGGAGAAGCTGGGCGTCAGCGCGGAGAAGGTGCTGGTCGCCTCGACAGGGGTGATCGGCCGTCGGCTTCCGATGGATCGAATCATACACGGTATCGGCGCTGCGGTGGACATGCTCGGGAGCACCCTCCAGCACGATTCGGACGCGGCGCGTGCGATCATGACGACGGACACGGTCCCGAAGGAGGCGGCCGCGCAGGAACGGATCGGCGGAGCGACGGTCACGGTGGGGGGACTGGCGAAGGGCGCGGGAATGATCGCCCCGAATCTCGCGACGATGCTCACGTTCGTCTCGACGGACTGCGCAATCGAGGGAGCGATCCTCGCCAAGACGCTTGTGAAGCTGAGCGCCGAAACGTTCAACTGCGTCACGGTGGACGGAGACATGAGCACGAACGATTCCGTGTTCGTGCTCGCCAACGGCTGCGCGGGTAACCGGCGCGTCACCCGCGCCGGGAAGGACCTCTCGAAGTTCGAGGCGCTCCTCAAGCACGTGATGGGGACCTTGGCGCGGGCGATCGCCGCCGATGGTGAGGGCGCGACAAAGTTTATCGAGATCGTCGTCAAGGGGGCGCGCACCAAAGAGGACGCGCACAGGGCCGCGAAGGCGATCGCCGAAAGCCCGCTCGTCAAGACCGCCTTCTTCGGCGAAGACCCGAACTGGGGACGGATCCTCACGGCGGCGGGGTATTCGGGAGCGCTCGTTTTCCCTGAGAAGGCGACTCTTGTCATCAACGGTGAAACGGTCTATCGAAGAGGGAAACCCCTCGACGCGACGCCGGCGCTCATCGAGAGCATGCGCAAGCGGGAGATCCGCGTGGAGATCAACCTGGGGGCGGGCAAGGCCGAGGCCACCGTCTGGACGTGCGACCTCTCGCACGGATACATCCAGGTGAACGCGGCATACCACACGTAGGCGGGGGAGCCCCCCGCGCAGCACTGCGACGGAAATCAGGCGCTACACTCAGATCGTCGGAGCAGTGGCGATGCGGACGCGCTGCCCTTCGATGGTGAGGCGACCTTCGCCGAAGAGGCGGACAGCCTCCGGGTAGGCGAGACACTCTTCACGGAAGACGCGGGCGGCCAGTGTCTCGGGGGTGTCCTCGTCGAGGACGGGGCAGGTGCGCTGGATGATGATGGGGCCGTGGTCGTAGCGCTCGTCGGCAAAATGCACGGTGCAGCCCGAGACCTTGACCCCCGCGCGCAGGACCGCCTCATGGACGTGGTGGCCATACAAACCCTTTCCGCCGAACAACGGCAGGAGGGCGGGATGGATGTTCATGCAGCGGCCGCGGAAGCGCTCGGGGATGTGGTAGTAGCACATGAACCCCGCCAGGAGCAGGACGTCGATCTCGAAGCCGACGAGGCGCTCGGTGATCTTCTCGCTCAGGACTCGGAAGTCACCGTAATCACGGGACCGGACGACGAAGGTCTCCACCCCGGCGCTGCGGGCGCGCACTAAGCCGTAGGCGTCGGACCGGGACGAACCAACAACGACGATCCGCGCGCGCAACGCCCCTTCCGCGATGCGGTCGAGAAAGTTCTGGAGGGTGGTGCCTCCTCCCGAGAGGAGCACGCCGAGTTTGAGAGGCGCAGTCACTTCGGCATTTCCTTGATGACGCGTTCGATGATCTTGGTGAGCTTCGGTCCCGCCTCGTTCGCCACGCGGATGATCTCCTCGATGTTGGCGGGCGCCAGCGCGTCCGGGAGACACATGTCGGTGACGCAGGAGAGGCCCAAGACCTTCATGGAAGCATGCACGGCGGCAATCACTTCGGGGACGGTGCTCATCCCGACGACGTCGGCGCCCAAGGTACGCAGCATCCTGTATTCGGCGCGGGTCTCCAGTGTCGGGCCGGTGACGTAGACGTAGACGCCCCTGTGCGCGCGGATCCGCTCCTCCAGGGCAATCGCCTCGGCAAGGCGGATGAGCTCCCGGCTGTAGGGCTCGCTCATGTCGGGGAAGCGCGGGCCGAGGGAGTCGTCGTTGGGCCCGATCAGAGGATTAGGGCCGAGGAGACTGATGTGATCCTCGATGATGACGATGTCGCCCTTGTCGAAGCGGGGGTTCATTCCGCCACAGGCGTTGCTTACGATGAGCGTCGTCGCACCAAGGGCCCGCGAGACGCGCACGGGAAGGACCACGTCGCGCAGAGGATAACCCTCGTAGAGGTGGAAGCGTCCCTCCCACACGAGGACGTGGCGGCCGCCGATCCTCCCCGCGGTGAGGTGACCGGCGTGGCCGACGGCGGTGGGTTTCGGGAAGTGCGGGATGTCAGCGAAGGGCACCTCGACCGGCTCTGCCACGAGGTTCGCGGCGTCGCCCAGGCCGGTGCCGAGGATGACGGCGACCTCCGGGGCGGCCTTGAAGCTTTTCCGTATGCGCTCGGCGGCGGCATGGATGCGGGAAAGCTCGTCCATCAGGATCTCCTTCTGAAAGTCCGGGTCAACGAGTGAGAAACCGTCCCTGGCGCATATTGAAAACCATCATGAGCCGGAAGGCAAGTCTTCCAGGAAAGGAAACAGGCGTCGCAGGACCTCCGTAGGCGCCACGCCGGCCACGCGGACCCTTTTCGAGCGGGAAGAGAGGCCGGCCTCGATGGAGAGGGCGGAGCGAGACACGCAAAGGGCGCGCGCAAGGAGCGCGATGACGGCGGCGTTCGCCTTTCCCTTGTCGGGCGGAGCGTTGACGGCGACCTTGAGGGCGCCGGCATGGACGCCCGTGATCGCAGATCGGGAGGATTTCGGGGACACCCTGAGCGCAAGGAGGCTATCATTCCCTTCGCTTCGCAAGTCGACCGAGGCGGAGCTCATCGGCCGAACTCTTGGGCAAGCTCGCGGCTGCGCCGGGCGGCCGCTGCTACAGCGTCCGCGATGATCGTCTTGAGGCGGGCATCCTCGAATACACTGACGGCCGCGGCGGTGGTGCCGCCCGGGCTCGTGACGCGCCGACGCAGCTCCTCGGGAGAAAGCCCGGTCTCCGCGAGAAGTTTCCCGGAACCCAGCAAGGTCTGACGGGCCAGCGCCAGCGCGGTCTCGTGGTCGAGGCCGAGGTCGCAGGCCGCTTTGACGAGCGCCTCGACGAAGTAGAAGAAATACGCCGGACCGCTGCCCGAGAGAGCGGTTACGGCATCGAGGAGGGCCTCATCGACCCTGAGGACCTTTCCGGCGGCACCCAGGAGCTCGGCGGCGGCCGCAAGATCCGCTTCAGAGGCGTGGGTGCCCCGCGCGATTGCGGAAGCCCCCTCGCGGACAAGCAGCGGAGTATTGGGCATGGCGCGGACCACGCGGGCGCCCGGCCCCATGCGGGCCTCGAGGTCGGCGATGCGCACCCCCGCGACGATTGAGAGCGCGAGGCGGCCGGCGGCGATGAGCCCTCCGACCTCGCCTAGGAGCGAGGCGAGGTTCTGGGGCTTGACGGCAAGGACAAGGAAGTCGCAGAAGCACACCGCCTCCGTGTTATCGGCGGTCGCACGGACCTTGAGGACATTTTCGAAGACGCTCCGGCGCTCTGCGGAGACGTCGGAGGCGAGCAGACGCTCGCGAAGAGACGGGTCGGCGGCGAGAAGCCCCCGGACGAGAGCCTCCGCCATGTTCCCGGCGCCAAGGAAAGCGATCCTCCAGTCACTCAGCATGCTCTACACCTTCCAAGAGAGCCGTGCCCACGCGCACGACGGTGGCGCCTTCCTCGACCGCGACCTCGAAATCCTGGCTCATCCCCATCGACAGGTGCTTCATGCGGAGGTTGGGGACGTCGCGCAGACGCAGCTCTTGTGCAAGCTCGCGCAGGAGGGCGAAACACGGACGTGCTTCCTCCGGATCCTCGCAGAGCATGGCCATGGTCATCAGGCCCTCGACGCGCAGCCCCGGTAGAAGGGCGACCGCATCCGCGGCGGCTCGCAACTCGTCGGGCCGGAAGCCGTGCTTCTGCGGCTCGCGGGTCGTGTTCACTTCGAGAAGACAGGGGAGACTTCGACCGCGGCGGACGAGCTCGCCGGAGAGGGCCTGCGCGAGCCGGACGCTATCCAGACTATGTAAAAACGAGAAGACCTCGATCGCGCGAGAGACTTTGTTGCGCTGGAGATGACCGATGAGATGCCATTCGAGGTCGTCGGAGGCGAAGGCGGCGGCCTTTTTCGCGGCGTCCAGGACCCGGCTCTCGCCCACGCGTCGCACTCCGAGGTCCAGGAGAACGCGAATCTCATCGACTCCCACGGTCTTGGTGACGGGGAGGAGATCGACCTCATCGGCGGCGCGTCCGGAGCGACGCGCAGCTGCGGCGATCCGATCACGGACGCGCTGGAGGTTCCCGGCGACTACAGACAACTTCGAGCCCATGAGCACGATCCGCTAAGGCGCACCCTCACGGCGCGCCGCGCGCCTCGTACATCCTGCGCAGTCCGTCAAGGTACGTCGCGACGGAGTTGGAAAGGAAGGCGGCAAAGAACTGCACGAGGCCGACGAAAAAGACGGAGCCGAGCGCCGGGATGGGGTGCCAGCGCAGGGCCTTCCAGGTAAAGAGGAAGAGCATGAGAGCGAACCAGATTCGAAAGAGCCAGGTGAAAGAGGTCTCGAGCGCATTTCCGAAAGCGGGCACGAAACTCAAGGGGATCTTGACGGGCTCGAGGACATTGAGGACGCCCAGGAAGAAGGCGACCATGGAGAAGACGGCGACGAAGGCGGCTTGCTCGCCGAAGATGTTCGAGCAGATCACGATGATAACCGCGAGGAGGAAGACCTGGACAATGCTGGCGACTACCGTCAAGTTGGCGCCCGCGACGGCCATGAAGCCGGGCGCGTCGATGTGTTCCCGGAGGACGGCCGCCAAGGCCAGCAGAAGAAGGCTCGCCACGTAAAAGATGAGTGCGCTGGCGGCTTGGCCCGGAGGAAGCGCTCCGGACTGCATCCGGGTGAAGGGGCGCCAGGGCACGGACAGGACCTCTCCCAGGAAGGAGAGGAAGCCCTCCCGGGGGACGGGCTTCTCCTGGACGCGGGCGTGGGGGGCGATGACGGAGGCGTCCTCGGTCAAATCCGCCCCGCAGGCGACGCAGGTCACCGCGTGGATGTCGCAGAGGCGGTAGCAGTTCGGGCACTGCTTCTTCGAGATATCCGGGGGAGGGTTGAGGTCGGTCATGCGGATTCTCCCTTCCCAGCGTCCCTAATGTCCCCAGTCGCGACTGTAGCGGAAATCGCGGTCGATGGTGCGGCTGGAGAGCTTCGCAATTACAGGGAGGCGTCTCTTGAAATGGGAGCGCTGCACCATCGCGTGGATGCGCTTGACGAAGGCGGCGTCGAAGCCCTCGCGGATGATCTCCTCGAGAGGCGCGCGCTGGTCGACGTAGCGGTAGAGGACCTTGTCGACCTCATCGTAGGTGAACCCCAGCTCCTCCTCGTCGGACTGGCCGGCCCAGAGGTCGGCGGTGGGGACTTTCCCGACGATCTCGGCCGGGACGCCGAGGTGGCGCGCGAGCTGCCGCACCTGGGTCTTGTAGAGATCACCGATCGGATTGATGGCGCTGGCCATGTCGCCGAAGAGAGTGCCATAGCCCAGAAGAAGCTCAGTCTTGTTGCTGGTGCCGATCACGAGGGAGTCCTCGCGCTTGGAGAAATCATAGAGAATGGACATGCGCTCACGCGCCATCTTGTTTCCGCGGCGGACATTGTCGGCGTCGGGGAAGTTGGCGAAATAGGCGTCGACCTGGGGCGTGATCTCGACAACCTCAAGGGGACAACCGGCGACGCGGGCGACCATCTTCGCATGCGCGAGGCTGTCCGGCGAGGAGGAGCGATAGGGCATGCAGAGCGCGAGCACCTTCTTCTTTCCGAGGGCGCGAGCGGCAAGAAGGAGCGAGGTCGCCGAATCAACGCCTCCCGAAACGCCTACGACGCCCTTGGAGACGGAGACCTTCTTCGTCTCCTCGGCGATGAACCGCGTGAGAAGCTCGGTCGCCAGCTCGCAGTTAAGCTCCAAGCCCATTGCGAATCCTCGCAAGCTCGCGGAGGGTGAGATCCATCTTCTCATCGCGGCCGAGGGGGGAGAAGATACGTTCGGCACGCATGAGGGTCGGATCGAGGTCGGCCAGCAGAAGTTCCTCGTCGAGCACGGCCGCTTCGGCGACGGTCTTCCCTCCGGGAGCGACCACCCGGGAGCCTCCCCAGAAGTTGACGCCGTCCTCGAAGCCGACGCGGTTGACGAAGAGCACGAAGACGCCGAAGAAGCGGGCATAGGCCGCGGTAATCTCCCTCCAGGCTTCCCAGCTTGAGGCGCTCGCAGCCGCCGAGACGCCGCGGGTGGGACTGCTGGCGAGAACAATGAGTTGCTTGACGCGGTCGGCCGCGAGGATAAGGCCGCTCCCAAGATGCCAGGCGTCCTCGCACACGAGGATCCCAAGACGTCCGAAGGCCGAAGGAAAGGCGCGGATGCGGTCCCCGGCCGCGAAGTACCTTTGCTCGTCGAACATGCCGTAGGTCGGGAGGTAGACCTTGCGATGGACAAACCGGACCGCGCCGTCCTGAATCAGGAAGGCGCTGTTGTAGAAATGATGGCTCTCGTCCTCCTCGACGCAACCGAGGACGACGGCGGCGTCGCCGGCGGCGCGGGCGATCTTGCGGACGGGCGCGGAATCGGCGGAGAGCGCGACCTCGGGGACAACATCCCTCAGGAAGTATCCGGTGAGGGACAACTCCGGAAAGACGATCAGGCGGGCGCCGGCATCGCGGGCCTTCGCGATCCGGTCCAGATGCAGGCCGAGGTTGCGCTCCACGTCACCCAGGGCGGGGGAAAGTTGCACAAGGGCAACCCGGAGACGGCCGTCGGCCGCCGACGATTTCCTGCGAGTAGCCAAGACCTAAACCCTTACAGAGCTTCCCAATAGCCCAGTATAGCCCGGCGTCGGGCGGGGTCAAGCGCAGATGGGCGATGGACTTCCCTCCGCTTGTCGGTCCGGAAGATGCACGGTGAATGCCCCTTCGCTCCAAATGACGCTCCTGCCCAGGGGGGTCAATTCGGCAGAACGACCACTTTGAGCCCCTCAGCCCTGCAGGCGTACTCGAAAGCCCGAGCGATGTCACCCAAGGGAAAGGAATCCGTAACGAGGCCGGACGCCTCGAAGGAAGGATCGGCAACAAGAGCGATCGACCTCGGGAAATCGCAAGGCGTGCTCCCCATGGCGCCAAACACCGCGGCCTCCTTGCGGTGCAAAGCGTTCGTGTCCAGAGCGGCGACCGGGGATTCCTCGGGGAGGTAACCGAAGAGGCTCACTCGGCCCCCGGAAGCGATGTACCGCACGGCGTCTTCCTGAGCCCTTGCGGAGGAGCAAGCCAGCACGGCAACATCCGCACCCCTCCCTCCCGTGCGGGACATCACGACCTCCGCGAGATCCACCTCGGCCGGGTCGACATAAAGGTCGAATCCGAAGCGGCGTGCGAGCACAAGCCGTTTGGCGGAGACGTCCGCCAAGATCACCGATGCCCCGAGCATTTGAGCAAGCCTCGCGTGCATGCAGCCGGTGGGACCTGCTCCCGCGACCACAACGACGTCGTCCGGGAGGATGTCAAGGAATCCCTGCGCATGGAGGACGCAGGCCAAGGGCTCCACGAGCGTCGCCGTCCGCGCATCGAGGCTCGCGGGAACGGTGAAGAGGCATCCGCGTCGGACGGCCGCCCCAGGGATGAGCATCTCCTGCGCAAATCCCCCCGGAAAGTCGGCGCCGAACACGCGCAGGTCCGGGCAGAGGTTCTGTCGCCCCGCGACGCAGTATCGGCAGCGGCCGCAGCCGACGGCGGGCGCCAGCACGCAGCGGTCTCCCACGGAGATCCCACCAACTTCGGGTCCCACTTCAATCGCTTCGCCACAGACCTCGTGACCGCCGATCGAGATCGGCCCCACGAACTGACGGCGTTCGTAGAGGTGAACGTCCGTCCCACAGATCCCGCACGCCAAGACCTTGAGCTTCACGTCGCCGCGTCCGCACACGGGATCGGGGACGGTCTCGATGCGGAGTGCGCGAGGGCCGAGGAAAACAGCTGCATGCATCTCGACTTCCTCCAAGTCCGGGCGACTCGCGGGAAGCACGGTCTGCACCAATCTACTGGGATATCCCGCCTCCGCAAGGGAACCGGTTTTGGGGGCCGTTCGGCGCCCCAACATGTGCGCCCTGCCCAGGAGAAAGAAAAGTCTTGCGCGGGAGGGCGTTACGTCGCTATATGTGCCGGTTCGGGACGGAGGTGCTGGAGAATGGCGAGAAAGACGGAAAATGGGACGATGAAGGCGGCGGTCCTTCATGGGCCGGGCGATCTTAGGGTCGAGGAGGCGGCGAAACCGCGTCCGGGCCCGGGCCAGGTACTCGTCGAGGTGCGCGCCTCGGCCGTGTGCAACTCCGACATCGGCCGAATCGCCCGAGCGGACGTGGCAAAGCTCCCCCTCATACTGGGGCACGAGTTCTGCGGCGTGGTGGCGGAGACGGGAGCGGGCGTACACGTGGCCCGGGGCCGGCGAGTTGCGGTTTACCCCCTCCTCTGGTGCGGGACGTGCGGGAGTTGCCTGCGACAGATCCATGAATGTTGCGAGGCATATTCGTACCACGGATCGAGGACGAACGGGGGGCTGGCGGAGTTCGTAGTCACCCGGACGGCGAACCTCGTCGTCCTCCCGGACGAGGTGAGCGATGAGGAGGGGGCGCTCACCGAAGTCGCGGCGGTGGCGCTGCACGCCATCAACCGGGCGGGTCCGGTCCGGGGAGAGGCGGTCGTCGTCATCGGGGCGGGGACGATCGGGCTCTTGGCGGCGCAGATCGCGCGCGCTAGAGGGGCGGGAACCGTGGCAATCCTGGACATCGCACAGGAAAAGATCGAAGCGGCTCGACGGCTCGGATTCTCGCACGCCTCGCGGGCGGATTCGCCGTCGTGCGCCGGAGAGGTCCGGGAAGCCTGCGGGGGCGCGCAGCCGGGGGTCGTCGTGGAGGCGGCGGGGGCGCCGGCGAGCTATGATCTTGCGATCGACCTCGCCGGCAGTGAGGCGCGGGTAGTGTTCCTGGGAAACATCACGGGTGACCTCGCGCTACCCCGGGAGCGGGTGAGTTCCATCCTGCGCAGGCAGCTCCACATCATGGGGACCTGGAACTCCAGCCTCGTGCGCCCGGAGAACGAGTGGTCGGCGGTGCATGGAATGATCGCGCGGAAAGAGATCGCGGTGCAGCCGCTCATCTCGCGGCGACTCGATCTCGAGGGGCTGCCCGAGGCGATCCGGCCGATAATCGCGGGGGAACGGCCGTTCGAAAAGATGGTCGTCCGGCTCGGCGGACCTCGTCAAGGTTGAGGAGAAACGAGTGAAGGCGGCGGTACTCGAGGGGGCGGAACGAATGAAGCTCAAGGAGCTTCCGGCCCAGCCGTGCGGCCCGGGGGAAGTGCAGCTCCGCGTCCACGCGTGCGCGGTCTGTGGGAGCGACATCCGCATCTTCCACCACGGGAACCCGCGGGTGAAGTACCCGGCGATCATCGGCCACGAGGTGGCCGGCGAGGTCGTCGACGTCGGCGAGGGTGTCAAGCGTTTCCGGAAGGGGGACCGCCTCGCGCTGGGCGCGGACGTGCCGTGCGGCGAGTGCGATTGGTGCCAGAACGGCCTCGGGAATAACTGCGAGACGAACTACGCGATCGGGTACCAGTTCTCCGGAGGTTTCGCAACGGAGATGACGCTCGCGCCGATGGTGGTCAACTTCGGGCCCGTGACCGCGATCGGGGAAGGAGTATCCTACGAGGAGGCGGCGCTTGCGGAGCCGCTGGCGTGCGCGGTCAATGGCCTCGAGATGTGCTCCCTCAAAGTGGGGGAGACGCTGTGTGTCATCGGGGCCGGGCCCATCGGCTGCATGATGATCCCGCTCGGACGGCACATGGGCGCGCGGGAGGTGATCGTGATCCAGCGCTCGCGGAGGCGACTGCAACTCGCGCGGGCGTTCGGGGCGGACCACTACCTGTGCTCGGAAGAAACGGACGTCGCGGAGGCGGTGCGCGAGATCACGCGCGGGCGCGGGCCGGACGTGGTCGTCACGACGTGCGGATCAGTGGAGGCGCACGAGCAGGCGATCGCCATGGTCGCCAAGCGGGGGCGGGTCAACCTCTTCGGCGGGCTCGGGAAGGGTGCAAGGAACCTGAGCGTGCCGTCGAATGCGATCCACTACAAGGAGTGCTTCGTCCTCGGCTCGCACGGGAGCGTCCCCCGGCAGCACCGAATCGCGATGGGGCTCATCGAGAAAAGGATCGTGGACGTGAGCCGTTGCATCACGCATCGCTTCAAGCTCGAGGAGATCCACAAGGCGTTCGAGGCCGCGGAAAAGCACGACGGGCTCAAGGTGATGGTGCTGCCATGAAGGTCCAAATCGCTCCGTCGATCATGTGCTCGGACTTCCGCAACCTCGAAAGGGAGCTGGCGCTCTTCGAGAGGGAAAGGATCGAACTCCTCCACCTCGACATCATGGACGGCCATTTCGTGCCCAACATCACGATGGGGCCTCCGATCGTGCAAGCGATCGCCGCGATCACGCAGCTCACGCTCGACATTCACATGATGGTGACCTCGCCCGACCCCCTCATCCAGGCGCTCGCGGCGGGGAAGAGCCCGTTCATCAGCGTTCACGCCGAGGCCACGACGGACCTCGGCCGCACGCTTTCGGTCATCCGGGATAGCGGAGGGCGACCGGCGCTCGCGGTGAAGCCCGAGACGCCCCTCAGCGTGATCGATGGAGCGCTCGGGGAAGCGGAGCTCGTGCTCGTCATGACGGTGAACCCCGGGTTCGCGGGACAGCGGCTGGTCGAGCACACGATCGGAAAGATTGCGGAGCTGAGGGAGATGCTCTCGGCGAGGAATCTCCCCGCGCTCATCGAGGTGGACGGAAACACCACGTTCGCGAATATCCGGCGGATGACGGCCGCCGGAGCGAACGTGATCGTCGCGGGGACGTCCTGCCTCTACCGGCAGGGGAAGCCCCTCGCCGATTCGCTGCGCGAACTCCTGGATTTCGTCGACACGCTCTAGGAACAGAACCTACGCAGGGAAGGAAAGGAAAAGAAGAAATGCTCGGGAGCGCGGAGATCGTCAAGCAAGCGTGGAAGATAGGGCTCACCGTGCCCTCGTTCAACGTGCCGCACCTTCCGATGGTGGAGCCGCTCGTGCGGGCGGCGAGGGACACGGATTCCTTCGCACTCATCGCGGTGTCACGGATCGACTGGATGAAGTTCGAAGCCAAAGGCGTGCGGCCCATGGCGGAGGAGTTCTCGAAGCACGCCGACGAGTCGCACGTGCGCCTGCACCTCGATCACGTCCCGGTGATCGACGAGGACCACCTCGATGTGGACTACGTGACGACGATCAAAGAAGCGCTCGCGGCGGGATACCAGTCGGTGATGGTGGACGCATCCCGCCTCGACCTCAAGGGGAACATCGCGGCGACGCGGGAAATCGTGAAACTCGCGCACACGGCGGGGGTGCCCTGCGAGGCGGAGCTGGGCGCGGTCCTGGGCCACGAGGCCGGCCCTCTTCCCCCCTACGAGGAGCTCTTTCGGTCGGGACGCGGTTTCACGGACGTCGAGGAGGCCCGCCGCTTCGTGAAGGAGACCAGATGCGACTGGCTGTCGGTGGCGGTGGGGAACATTCACGGCGCGGTGTCGGACGCGCTGCGGGACCAGAAGAAGCCCGAGGCGCGGCTCGACCTCGAACATCTGGAGAAGCTCTCGCGGGCGGCGGGGGTGCCCCTCGTGCTGCACGGCGGCTCTGGAGTGCGCCGGGACTCCGTCCTGGGCGCGGTGAAACGCGGCATCGCCAAGGTGAACGTCGGGACCGAGATCCGCCAAGCGTACGAGGCGGGACTCAAGGACGGCGGGAGCATCGCCAAGGGGCAGGAAGCCGTTTACGAGCGCACCGTATCCCTCATCCGGGATTACTTCGGACTGGAGGGAACGAGGAAAACGCTTTTCGGAGAGGGCTGACCCGAGAGGTGCCCCACACTCCTCAGCAAATGCGCGGAAGCTCTTCCCCATAAGGGACATCGAGGACGCGCGAGGTCCCCAGGCGCGTGCGGACGGTTACGCCCGGTGGTTCGGCCGTCATGCGGCCGATGACACTTGCGCCCGCGCCCAAGGGATGGGAGCGGAGCGCCTCGAGGGCGCGGTCGCTATCGGCGCCGGGAACGACGACAAGAATTTTCCCCTCGTTGGCGGCGTTCAGGGGGTCAAGGCCCAGCATATCGCAAGCCGCGAGGACCGCGCGAGAGACGGGAATTGCCTCCTCGTCGAGCTCGACGTGCAGGCCCGCGGCCCGGGCTAGGTCGTTGACGGCGGCCGCTAGGCCCCCGCGCGTGGGATCGCGCATGAAACGAATCTCAGCACCCGAGCGACACAGGCGTTCCACGAGCGGCCAGAGGGGCGCGGCATCGCTGCGGACGGGGGTATCGAAGGAGAGACCTTCGCGAGCGCTCATGACCGCGACGGCGTGGTCGCCGAGTGTTCCGCTCACGAGGACGGAGTCACCCGGACGCACGCGCGTGGCGTCCGGGGGATCATCCAACTCGATGATACCGACCCCCGACGTCGTAAAAACGGGGCTGTCGAGCGCCGCGTGTTCCATCACCTTGGTGTCGCCGGTGACGATTGGGCAGCTCACCTCGTCGGCGGTGCGGCGGGCGCTCGCCAAGAGCGAAGCGAATTCCTCCATAAGAAATCCTTCGGGCAGGACGCACGCTAAGGACAGCGCGAGCGGACGGGCGCCCGCGACCGCTAGGTCGTTGACGGTGCCCGCAACGCACAGGCGGCCCAAATCTCCGCCCGGGAAGCGCACAGGGGTTACGACGAAGGAGTCGGTGGTGAACGCGAGCCGTAAGGAAGGGAGGTCGAGGACGGCGCTGTCGCCCAACTTTTCGAGAACGGGATTGGCAAGCGCGGGGAGGATCGTGCGCAGGAGCAACTCCGAAGAGGCCAGCCCGCCGCCGCCGTGGGCTAGAAGGATCTTGGGCGCCTTTCGACGGGGCTCAAGGTCTTCGATTTCTTTCGTCATGCCTTCGCCCTGTACTTGTAATGGATGGCGCAGGAGCCCTCGGAGGACACCATGCATGCGCCAACGGGGTTGGCCGGGGTGCACCTTCGTCCAAAGAGGGGACATTGCGCGGGCTCGATGATTCCCTTGAGCACGTCGCCGCAACGGCAGGCGGGATCGTCCTGTCCCCCGACGATTGTAACGCCGAAACGCCTCCGCGCGTCGAGACCAGAGAACTCCTCCCTCGGAGTGAGTCCGCTTGCGGGGATGACGCCGAGACCCCGCCAAGATTCGTCGGCGGCAACGTAGGCTTCCTCGATCCGCTTGCGGGCCAGCGGGTTCCCCTCGGGTCGGACGGCGCGGGAGTACTGGATCTCGACGCGGGCGACACCTTCGACGAGCTGCCCGAGACAGCGCGCGATCCCGTCGAGGACGTCAAGCGGCTCGAACCCGGTGATGACCGCGGGGCGTCCGTGATCGTCCGCGAGGAACTTGTAAGGACCGCTGCCGAGCACGACCGAGACGTGACCGGGGCACAGGAAACCGTCGATGGTCAGCGCCGGATCGCCGGCGAGCGCCCGCATCGCAGGCGGGATGAGCTTGTGCGCGCAGAGCAAAGAGAAGTTCGAGATCCCATCCTCCTTCGCGCGCAGTAGCACGGTGGCGGTGGCCGGGGCCGTTGTCTCGAAGCCCACCGCGAGAAAGACGACCTCCCGGTCAGCGCATGTGCGGGCGAGATCCAGCGCGTCCGAGGGGGAATAGACGACACGCAGGTCTGCACCCTCGGCACGGGCGTCCTGGAGCGAGGAGCGCGAGCCCGGGACTTTGAGGAGATCGCCGAAACTCGCCAGCATCACCCCCCTGCCGGCGATCTCGACCGCGGCGTCAATGAAACCGGCCGACGTGACGCAGACCGGACAGCCCGGACCCGAGACAAGCTTCACATTGGCGGGGAGAAGCTGACGCAGCGCGTGCCGCGCGATCGCCATCGTATGCGTGCCGCAGACCTCCATGATCCGG
>JAZDKG010000186.1:0-60526 GCA_043803205.1 Planctomycetota bacterium | reverse complement strand
CTACTTCCTCAACGGCATCCCCTATGACCTCCAGCTTCCCTTCGCCTCTCACCTCGACGTTGAATCCCTCCCTACAGGCGGCTGGAGCTACGATAACTTCCCCTGGAAGGTCCGCTACCTCCGCAAACGCATCCGCCATGTCGTCGGCCAGACCGGCCGTTTCCACCGTTCATGGGGGGATTTCGGCGGACTGCGCACGCAGGCCGGCCTCGACTACGACTGTTTTCAGGCGGCGAGTCACGCCGCCGCCGTCTGCGTCGGCGACCACATGCACCCAAGAGGAACTTTGAGCGCCGAAGCCTATCGCCGCATCGGCTCCATATACCGCCGTCTCGAAGCCCTTGAGGAATGGACGCGCGACGCTAACCCCCTCACCGATACCGCCGTCGTCGCCTCATTCCGCGGGCCCATTAGTGTCAGCCTCACCGAGGACCATCGCCAGGTCGTCGGCGCTACCCGCGCGCTGGCGGAGCTCAAGGTGCAGTTCGATGTCCTCACCCCCGACGACGATTTCTCCGGCTACCGGACACTGGTCATCCTCGACGGCGCGCGCTTTGACCCAAGGGCGGTCCGGCGCATCCGCAAGCACCTCGCCTCGGGCGGTGCGGTCCTCTCCACCGGCACGGGGGGAATGCTCGCGGACTCCGACCGCTGGCTCGAGGAATGGGGGATCCGGTGTGTCGGTCCTGAGCCGTGCGACCCGCCCTTCCTTCTTCGACGACCATCCTTCGCGTCGGAGCTCCCCCGCGAGCCCCTCACCTTGCTGCCGGGAGGCGTCGCCGTTCGCCCCGCAAGAGGCACGAAGACCCTCGCCGATCTTGTCCGTCCCTATTTCAACCGCCACTGGGACGGTTTTCACGGCCACGTCTACACCCCTCCCGACGGACCGGCCCGCCGACCGGCGATTACCATGTGTGGCCGCGTCATCCACTTCGCACCGTCCGTCTTCACCGACTACGCGCTCAACGCCAACCCCCTCCATCGCGCCCTCGTCGCGAGCGCCCTGGCGGCCTTGGACGACGACCCCCTTGTCCTTGCGCCCGATCTCCCCTCCTTCGCCCGTCTGACCCTCACGACGCAGGGCTCCCGCACGATGGTTCACCTTCTGTCCTACGTGCCGGAGCTGCGCACCCGGCCCTTCACGCAGGGGGCGGTTCCAGGAACGGTCGCCCATGCTTTGGGCAAGCACGCCGATCAGACCCTTGAGATGATTGAGGAGCCCGTTACCGTCCGCGACATCCGCGTCTCTCTCAAGCGGGGGACCGCAAGACAAGTCTACCTTGCACCTTCGCGGGAACCGCTTGACTTCAATTGCGCTTCCGGACGCGTCCTCTTCACCGTCGGCGAGGCCGTCGGCTACCGGATGATCGTCGTCGAATGAGCCGTCTCCAGGCCGGGGGAATTTTTTTTGCAGCCCGCTTGAAAGGCGCATCTCTCGCTGTACAATCGCCTGCGCTTCCGTTTGCGCTATCCGACCTCGTCTACGCTCTCGCGCGACGGTCGACCGCACCCGGATGAACCAGGACGGCTTTTCGCCGGGCGTTCCCGGCCTAGTGGAGAGATGTTTTTTCCCTCGCGCGGTAACGAGCCGATCGCAGGGACCCGACTGGAAAAGGAGCCTTCGAATGAGCAAACGGATCCTGGTGGTGGACGATGATCCGGATGCCGTGACGGTCGCACGGACCGTGCTGGAGAGCGCCGGCTACACCGTGGAGGGCGCGGCGAACGGGGACGAAGCGTTCAGCAAGATCGCCAAGAAGCGTCCAGATCTCATCATCCTGGACGTGATGATGCGCAGCGACACGGAGGGGTTCCACGTCAGCTACAAGCTGCGAAGCGACAAGGACCTCAAGAACATCCCTGTCATCATGCTGTCGGCCATCGGGCAGAAGACCGGCATGGAGTTCGCGCCCGAGAAGGACGAGGACTACCTCCCCGTCGAGGAGTTCATCTCCAAGCCCATGGAGCCGGCCGACCTCTTGGCCAAGGTGGGTCGACTCATCGGCAAGCCCTGATCCGTCCGACCGGTCCGGCGCCATGGACGCGGTCGGGGGAACGATACCCAAGCCGCCTTGTCGAAAGGAAGTGGAAAGATGCTCCCGCGGATTTTGGAGAAGAAGGATTTTGACCGCTTCGTGAGCTCCCTCATCGGTGAGCGCCGCGTCGTCGGTCCCGTCGCCAAGGGGCCGAAATTCGTCTTCGACGCGATCGAATCCCCGGCGGACCTGCGCCTCGACTACAACGTCAGCATGCAGTCCCCCCGCAAGTACTTCCTCCCGCCGCGCGAGATGCTGCTCTCCTTCCGGAAGGACCCCGGCATCTCCGTCAAGCCCGTTCTCAAGGCCGAGCCCCTCGTCATCGTTGGAGCGCACCCCTGCGACGTCACCGCCGTCTCCCTTTTCGATGCGATCTTCTCCCAGGGCGTTCCCGACCCCCACTACCTCGAGCGTCGCAAAAACGCCCTCATCATCGGCCTCGACTGCCAGTGTCCCTGCGACGACGTCTCCTTCTGCCACGACATGCGCTCCCTCTACGTCACGGAAGGATACGACCTCTTTCTGACCGACCTGGGCGACCGCTTCTTCGTCGACCTGGGCACCGCCGAGGGGAAGGCGCTCCTCCAGAAACACGCCTCGACCCGCGACGTCAGCAAAGACGACTTCGAGGCGAAGAACGAGTTCCTCGAGAAGAAAAAATCCAACTTCCATCCCCGGCTCCCCGCCGACCTGAGCTACCTCCCCGATGTCCTCGAGGCGAGCTACGACTCCCTCATCTGGGAGGCCATCGCGCGCCGCTGCTACTCCTGCGGCTCCTGCAACCTCGTCTGTCCCACCTGCTACTGCTTCGACGTCACCGACGAGATCGACCTCGACTTGAGCGCGGGCCGACGCGTGCGCTCCTGGGATAGCTGCCAGCTCGATGAGTTCGCCGAGGTCGCGGGCGGTGAGAACTTCCGCGAGGCCCGTAGCGCGCGCCTCCGCCATCGCATGTTCCGAAAGGGCAAGTATATTCTCGAGAAGTTCGGCAGGCCTGGCTGCGTCGGATGCGGACGCTGCAATCGCGCCTGCACCGTCGACATCTCGATTCTCGAAACCTATCGGCAGATCGCTGGTGTTGCAGGGAGCACAAGAACATGACCCAACTCAAGTCCGCCCCCACGCCCGCCGTCCCGTCTCCGTATCTTCCCCGGATGGGAAAGATCATCGAGGCCGAGACCTTCACCGAGACCGAGAAGTTCTTCCGGATCGTCCTTTCCGACCGCTCCCATCTCAATCACACCCCCGGGCAGTTCATCGAGGTGAGCGTTTTCGGCATCGGCGAGGCCCCCATCAGCGTCGCGAGCTCCCCCACCCAGCCCGACTCCTTCGAACTGTGCGTCCGGAACGTCGGACACGTCACGAATGCCCTGCACGCCCTCTCCGTCGGTGACGAGGTCGGGATCCGCGGCCCCTTCGGGCACGGCTTCGACACCGAGGCGACGACCGGAAAGGATATCCTCTTCGTCGCGGGCGGCCTGGGCCTCGCACCCACCCGCTCCTTCATCAAGTACGTCATCGACAAGCGCGAGCAGTACAACAACGTCACGATCCTCGTCGGCGCCAAGAACCCGGCCCTCCTCCTCTTCAAAAAAGAGCTCGACGCCTGGCAGAGCCGCCCCGATGTTCGCTGCCTCGTCACCGTCGATCGCGCGGACGGCTCCTGGAAGGGGAAAACCGGGCTCATCACCACCCTCTTCCGCCAGGTGGCGATCGACGCTAGGAACACCATCGCCGTCATCGTCGGCCCCCGATCATGTTCAAGTTCGCCGTCTTGGAGGCCCTGTCCCTGGGCATCGCCGAGCGTAACATTCTCTGCTCCCTCGAGCGTCGCATGAAGTGCGGCGTCGGGAAGTGCGGCCACTGTCAGATCCGACACGTCTACGTCTGCCAGGACGGGCCCGTCTTCACCTATGCCGACGTCAAGGCCTTGAGAGAAGGAATCTGAACCATGAGCAACGGCAAACCCCGCGTCGCCATATTCGATTTCGCCTGCTGCGAGGGCTGTGAGCTCCAGATCGTCAACCTCGAGGAGGTCCTGGTCGACCTCCTCTCCGTGGTCGACGTCGTCTCCTTCCGGGAGGCGATGAAGGAGCACTCGGACGACTACGACATCGCCATCATCGACGGATCGATCACGATGCCCAGCGACGAGGCCCGGATCAAGGACATCCGCGCGAAGGCCAAGATCCTCATCGCCATCGGCGCGTGCGCCTGCACCGGCGGCGTCAACGCCATGAAGAACCGCTTCACCATGGACGAGGTCAAGCGCATCGTCTACGGGAAGGACGGCGATGGGATCGAGACCTACCCCGCCCGTCCCGTCAGTGCCGTCGTCAAAGTCGACGCCGCCGTCCCGGGCTGCCCCATCAACCGCACCGAGTTCCTTAACACCCTGAAGGCGTTGCTCCAAGGCAAGACCCCGAGGCTCCCCTCCTACTCCGTCTGCGTCGAGTGCAAGCTCAACGAGAACCTCTGCGTCTACGACCTCGGACAGCTCTGCCTCGGCCCCATCACGCGCGCGGGCTGCAACTCCTGGTGCCCCAACTTCCGCGACGCCTGCGAGGGCTGCCGCGGCCTGGTGGAGAACCCCAACCTCAACGCCGCCCACGACGTGCTCGCCGAGCACGGCCTCACCGTCGAGGACATCCAGCGCAAATTCTCCCGCTTTCTCAACTACAAACCGGCGGATATCCAGAAATGACCCGGGACGTCTCGGTCCACGTCCATCACGTTACGCGCGTCGAAGGCCACGGCAACATCGTCGTCGATGTGAAGCGAGGCAAGATCGAACAGTGCCAGTGGCAGGTCCCCGAAGCGCCCCGCTTCTTCGAAGCCATGGTGCGCGGACGCACCTACGACGAGCTCCACAACATCACCAGCCGCATCTGCGGGATCTGCTCTATCGGCCACACCTTCGCGAGCCTCCAAGCCACCGAGGCCGCGATGGGGATCGAGATCTCCGAGCAGACCCTCAAGATGCGCAAGCTCCTCCTCCATGGCGAGAACCTCCAGAGCCACATCCTCCACGCCTGCTACCTGGCGCTCCCGGACTACGTCCGCGTCGGCTCCGTCATCCCGCTCGTGAACTCCCATAAGAACGAGGTCCTCCTCGTCGTCAAGCTCCACCGCCTCGCCAACGAGCTCTGCGATATCGTCGGCGGCCGCACCACCCACCCGATCACGCCCCGCGTCGGCGGCTTCACGGCTTGGCCCAAGGAGAAGGATCTGCGCGCCCTCAAGACGCGCCTCGAGGCGAGCGTCTCCGATCTCGCCGCGCTCGCCGATTTCGTCGCGACCACCCTCGGCGGCGTTCCCAAGTTCGACCGCGAGACCGAATACATCGGCCTCGTCCGCGACGACGAATATGCGCTCTACAACGGCGACATCGGCTCCACAGACGGCGGCCGCTGGCCCGTCTCGCAGTACAAGGGCATTGTCAACGAGTACGTCGTCCCCCAGTCCACCGCGAAGTACGCAAAACACAAGCGCTCAAGCTACCAGGTCGGTGCGCTCGCCCGCTACAAGCTCAACCACGCCAAGCTCACCGACACCGCGAAGGCCGTCGCCAAGAAGCTCGGGCTTACCCCCGCGTGCGTCAACCCCTACTTCATCACGGTCGCCCAGGTCGTCGAATGCGTCCACAGTGTCCAGGATGCCGCTAGGCTCATCGACGAGCTCCTTACCGCGGGCGTCCGCGATGAGGCCCCCAACGTCACCGTTCGCGCCGGGCAAGGCGTTGGAAGCGTCGATGTCCCCAGGGGCATCCTCTTCCACGACTACACCTACGACAAGCTGGGTGTCTGTCAGGAGGCCAACTGCGTAATCCCCACCAATCAGAACCACGCCTCCATCCAGGACGACATGAACGCCATCCTCCCGACCATCCTCGACAAGGGCGAGAAGGAGATCGAGCTCACCTTGGAGATGCTCGTCCGCGCACACGACCCATGCATCTCCTGCTCCACCCACTACCTCGACGTGACGTTCAAGAAATAGTCCCCCTAGGGGCGCAGCGGGCTTCGCCCGCAGCGCCCCTTTCCTTCCTCATCCCTCGCGCGGAAACCTGAACAGGGAGAAGAGTTGCTCCCCTTCCCTCCCCGTGGTGGTCGCCTCACCGACGACGACCGGCACCGCGTCATGCCCTTGCCAGTCGGTATCCCCCGCACGCATTGCCCGCGTGAGGATCACGTAACTCCCCGGCGCAAACGCCCCCGCGTCGAGCTCCGCTTCCCATTCGCTCCACAGCCCTTCCCACGATAGTCGCATCGGTTGCCACCCGGGAGGTGTCACCTTGACCTCCGACATCCGGCCGGCGCCCCATCCCTCCTTTCCCAATGCCCATTCCACCGCCTGGATCGAGCCCCCTGGCGCATACGCCTGCGCCCGGAGGTCCGTCCGACCGCTCGCCGCCGCCGGATGGACCTGGGGCCTCGGCCCTCCCACCGACTCTCCCCCAACCGATGTCACCTCCGCCTCGACCCATGCGCGCAGGTTGTGCCAGTGACTGTGCAGCTCCTTGCCGTCCCAATGGAAGATCCTGTATCCCGGGCGTATGGCGAAGAGAAAAAACGGAGGCGGCCCAGAGCACTGAAAGCCCCCGAGCGCCCCCGTGTTGATGACCGTCATCTCGCCGAGGCGCCACCGCATGTTCCTATGCCAGTGTCCCGTGATGTTCCAGCGGATGCCCGTCTCCCCAAGAAACTCGACGAAGCGACCCGTTGCGGGGGTATCCCACACGTCCGCATACCTTCCTCCTCCCAGGGGAAGAATGGGGGCATGGGTGACGAGGACGCTCGCCCCCGTCCACCCTCGCAACCCGTCGCGCAGCCATTCGTAGTGTTCCTCGCTCGCTAACGCCTTCCAAACGCGTGTCGCTCCACTCTCGAGGAGTCGATATTCGTCCATGATAAAAAAGCGTAGGCCCTCGTGGTCGAACCGCACGCGCCGCGGACCGATGAGTTCCTCGAAAGCCTCGGGCGTCGCAGCTAGATCATGGTTTGCGGCGTTGCAGTATCTCGGCATCCGCAGGGGCTCGATGATCTCGAGGAACGTCTCGATCTCGGCGCGCGTTCCGCACGTCGTCTGATCCCCGGTGAAGAGGACGAACGCTGGTTGCAGCTCCAGCGCCGTGATCTCACGGACCGCCTCGGTGAGATGGCCCTCCGTGAGCGTGACCAGGTACTCGCGGTCCTCCGCCGGAATCACACGGCGAGCCGTCGGAACGCTGCGCAGCTCCAGAGTCGCATGGCCCTCATGGTCGGTGGGCGCGATGTGGATGTCGCTGATCTGGACGAAGTAGGACTTGTTCAGCCCTCTGCTCCCTACCATACGATCCCGCTCTGATCCCGTCCCTCTTTTCGTTCTTCACCTCCTCTTTGTCCCAGCCCCTGCATCGGTGCCGTCGCCTGCATCTCGTTGGCGATCTCTTCCGCCTTGAGAGCCCGGTCGTAGATGCTCACCCCTTGAATCGTCCCCGTGAACGCCCGGGCGTCCTTCGCCTCGCACCCGATGCGCACGGGCCTCTCTCGCGCCACCAGGATCTCTTCCTCGAACATGCGGCTCGCGTCGAGCATCCCGTTGATGTAGAACTCCGCCCAGTGCTCGCTAAACGTCACGGCGACGTGCGTCCACGCCCCCGGGCGCACCGCCCGCTCGGAATAGACCGCGGTTGTGATCCTCTCCCCCGAGAACGGCTCCAGCAGGTAGTAGAGAAAAGACACCCGGAAATCTTTGCTGAGCACGAAATACCAGTTCGACGGCCGGATGAGGATCGCGCTCTCCTTGTCGTGCTTTTCGTCCGGGCGGACCCAGGCCGAGATCGTCCCAGCCGTCGTGAGGATGAAGTCGTCGCCGCTCCCGACCGTCACGCAGTCGTTCTTCCCGTCGAAGACGAGGAACCCCCCCGACCACTGCGGGTCCTGGTCGTCCGCGTTGGGGCTTTCCCCCAGCCACGCCTTTCGGCTCGAGACCTCCTCCTTCACCTCCTGCCCGCTGTCCCCGCGCAGCATCCACCGTCCGATCGGCCCCTCGCCCGCCCACACCGTCGCCGCGAGCGCCCACACCGACAGCCCCAAAAGGATCTCCCGCATTCGTCCGCCCATCCTTTCCGCGCTACTTCTGCATGGAAACTGACCAGCCCCGCACCACGGGCGTCCGCCTCGGGTCGCTCGTGCGAAGCTCCGCCGCGATCCGGATCGCCCGCTCCCTTACGCTCGATAGCTCATCCCCCGGCTTGATCTCCGCGAGAACGTCCGCCCCTTCCGCCCCGACCGCCGAGAACCTAACCTCCGTCCCCTCGGGCGTCTCCACGTCCGCGGCGAACCGCCCCCACCTGGCTCGCGCGGGAAGCTCCAGCACCCGTCCCACGATCTTTCCCGCAGGCGCGTACGACTTCTCGTAGATCTTCTTCAGCTCATCGGGCCCGAGACCCTCGGCGATGATCCGCACCTCGTCGATCTCCCCCAGGAACGGGCGCCTCTCCCGCGTCTTGCCGTTCCCGATCACGAGCGCGTCCGCCCGCTGGTCCATCAGCGGGTAATACTTCTGGTACAGCGGGCCCCCGTCTATGCGCATGTCGCTGCGCTTGAGAGCCCCCGCGTACGTCTGTCCCTCCGACAGCTTCTGCATCGAGTCCTGCTCGCCGTTGAGGAAAAACGAGATGTACGTGTAGTGGTTTGCTACCCAGACCGATACCGCGACGTGCGTCCACTCTCCCCCGGGCACCGTCGCGCCGCTCTCAAACCGGAACTCTCCCGTCCGATACGTGAGCTTCCCCTTCTCGATCCCGAGGTAGTAGGCGTCTCCCTTGTCGAGGATCGTTTGGTCCCGCGTCGCGTCCTCTGTCCGGATCCACGCGCACAGCGTATACCATCTCGGAACCCGCACCACGTCGCAGTCCAGCACCCGTACGTAGTCGGACTTCCCATCGAACCGCAGCGCCTTCCCGAACCGCCCCTCTACCCGCTCCGGCCGCGGCATCTTCCCGTAGTTGCATCTCGCGAAGTCGTGGACGATTTGGCCCTCCTCCTCGTCGAACCCCCAGTGCGCGATCGTCCGCTCATCGACCGGAAAGTCCTTTCCCCCCAGGCGCACGCCCCGGTAGACGTCGCGGAAGAACCGCGCGTCCGTGAAGTTACCGTAGATCTTCCCCCCCGCGTACCACACGGAGAAAAGCGTGTGCTCGTCGATCTGGCATGTTTGCGGATAGCTGTGGTCGGTCCGCATGAGGCCGCGGCTATCGCAGATGACGAGCTTCCGGCGCGTCTCCCACGTCTCGGCGTCATCGAGGCTCGCGATGAGCATCACGCGGTTGTTCTGCCTCTCCCCGTACGCAACTACGACCGTCCCGTCCCGCATCGTCATCACGAGCGGCCGGCTCTGCATCGGGCTGTGCCAGATCGTCGACTGCCGGTGCGGCGCAAAGCTCTTTCCATAGTCCGTCGATATGCTCGTATGGTAGTAGTCCCCCGTCTCCTGCTGTCGCAGGATCGCCACCATCCGTCCGGCCACCGCCGTCTCCGCGAGAAACCACTCGTCCCCGTCTCCCAGCTCCGTGAGGATGCTCTCCCGCTCGAACGTGATCTTGCCCTCGGCGATGCCGGCGAAAACGCGTGTCCCCCGCACATAGGCGTAGCGCCTCTTGAGCGAGCTCCAGCCCTCGGGATAGCTCCCCCCGCACGTCCACAGGAACTCTCCGTTCGACAGCACTCCTACCGGGTATCCCCCGGATCGGCTCGGCTCGCTCCACGATCGCCCGTTGTCGTCCGAGTATGCCGCGTGTCCCCCCGCCGCCCCCAACCATACCCGTCCGTCAGGCGCCTGGTACAGGATCGGATCGCGGTCGTCCACGTTGGGGACGTCGATCGCCACAGCCTGCTTGCTCCACGTCTTCCCGTCGTCCATCGAGTATGCCGTTACGTCAAGTCCGTGCTCCTTGTCCACTCCGTGCATCGGCTCGTGCCACGCGACAAGCAGATCGCCGTTCTGGAGTCTCGCCACCGTGGGGAAGTACCCGACCCCCTTCTCGTCAATGCGCACGTCGGGCGCTAGAGGTACCCTCGGGAACTCGCGCACCTGCGTGACGTCCTGTGCCTCCATCCCGGCAAGCGTCGAGAAGTCCTCGCGGAACGTCTCTTCCGCTGCAAGCGCGCCCGCGCACGCCCCCAGTGCGAGCGCTAGGCCCGCCGCCCATCCGGCGCTTGCGCCTCCCATCCGACGTCTCCTTTCCAGAGGTCCGCTTCTCAACCCTTTCCGCCTTCCCGCGCGGTAAGTCCTCTCCGATACGCCACCACCTCCGACTGCCACACGTACAGCGCCGCTTGGCTGGATAGCCCCCGCACTCCGCCGAACGACGACGCGATCATGAGCATTTCAAGCACCGCCTCGAGCGTCTCCTCAACGTTCTCCGCCGTCCGCGTCGACCTCCCGGCCGAGAAGAGCGCCAACCCGTCCACGAGCACGCACGCCGGCGTGCGCCCCCCGGCTTCCCTCGCGCGCACCGCCAGCGCCGCGAGATCCCCCATGCGCTCCCGCTCCTCCGCGGACACCCACACCGGCGTCCCCCGGCAATACGCGATCGCATCAGGCGTAAGCGGTCCCTCGCGGGCTAGCTCTTCGCAGCCCGAATGCTCGAAGAAGTCCGCCACGGTTCCCCCCGTCTTCGTCCGCACGACCGCCCTCTCGCCGAAGATCCCCCCGTACACCCTCTCAAGCTCGCGCTTGACCTCCGCTTCGAGTCTCGCCCTGTCCTGCGCGCTGTACTGGGGCGCCTTTCTCCTGCTTTCCGTGTGCCTGCGCGTCTCCCAAGCTGCGCTCGCTCGGCCGACGATATCTTGCGTGAGTGCCAGCGCTTCCTCGGCCCCATCGGCGCTTACAAAGAGCCCGTGGTTCTCGATGAACACGATCCGTGGCGGCTCCCCGTGCCTTCGTCGGTACGCCAGCACCTCCTCCCGCATCCTCGCGGCGAGCGCATACCCGAAATCCACATACTCCAGGCATAGGTACGGCGGACGGATCTCCCCGTAAAGCCTCCGTGTCGCTTCCCGCCCGCCATTGGCGCAGAGAAACCCGCCCAGGATGGACGGGTGCGTGTGCGCCACGCAGCGCCCGAGGAGCGCATGAAGACAGGTCTCAACCGACGGCCGCCCCGCAAGCTCGTCCACGCAGCTCGCCGCCAGCCTCTTCGTCATCTCCGCTTCCCGCGCCGCCGCCGGCAGCTTCCCGAGCGCCTCGTCCTCGAGGATCGCTAAACATGCCCCTAGGTCCACCGCTCGATATCCCTTCCCCTCATCGAGGTCCTTAAGCGTCACCCCGCTCGCCTTCACGTACATCCTTCCGTCGGGCGTCTTCACGCTCGTGTTCCCCCCGCCGCCCTGCACGAGCTTGTGGTCTCGCCCCAACCCGTGAGAGATTCGCAGGAGGTCCCGCAACTCGACGTCCATCCCTCTTCCTTTCCGTCGTCCTTGCCGCTCAACGCCTGGCATCCTAACAAAGGTCGTCCGCCCTCACAACCGCAACGTTCGCGGCCTTGTTTCCTTGATTCCCAATGTGCGTCCGCGTACCCTGTTCTCGCTTCGATCCGGCGGACCTTTGTCGAGGGCCCTCGCATGCGTCTTTCCCCCGATGATATCGCCGCTGCGAATAAGCCGCTGCTCGAGCGCCATTCCTGTGACTTCTCCTCCCTCGCCGCGAGGCTGTCTCGCGACGGAATCGATCCCGATTCCCTTCTTCGCAGGCTCGGGCGTCTCGAGATCGCCGTCCCAAGCTGGGCGCTTGCCGCAGGTGGCACTCGCTTCGGCCGCTTCGGCGTCCCAGGCGAACCGCGGACCATCGAGGAAAAGCTCCTCGACGTCGCCCTCCTGAGCGACCTCACACGTCATACGCGCAGCGTCTCCCTCCATATCCCCTGGGACACGCCGCGCGATCCGCGTGCGCTCAGCCGCCTCGCTTCCGAGCTTGGGCTCTCCTTCGACGCCGTCAACTCCAACACCTTCCAGGACCAGGACCGTCAGAAACACAGCTACAAGTTTGGTTCCCTCTCCCATACCGATCGGGCCGTCCGCTCCCAGGCGGTCGACCACAACCTCGAGGTCATCTCCATCGGCCGACGCCTCGGCTCCCGCTCCCTCACCTTGTGGCTCGCCGACGGAAGCAACTTCCCCGGGCAGTCCGACTTCACGCGCGCCTACGAGCGCACGCGCGAATCCCTCAAACGCATTTACGCGGCCCTGCCTGCGGACTGGCGGCTTCTCATCGAATACAAGCCCTTCGAGCCCGCCTTCTACTCCACCGTCGTGAGCGACTGGGGGACGGCGCTGCTCCTGGCGACCTCGCTCGGTCGACGCGCCCTTGTCCTCATCGACCTAGGCCATCATCTCATCGGGACAAATATCGAGCAGATCGTCGCCCGCCTCATCATGAGACGACGCCTCGGCGGATTCCATTTCAACGATTCCCGGTACGCCGACGACGACCTCAGCGCGGGCTCCGTCAAGCCCTTCCAGCTCTTCCTCATCTTTGTGGAGCTCCTGGGTGACCTGGACTCCGAGGCCTGTCCCGCCCTCATGATCGACACAAGCAATAACACCAAGGATCCCCTTGAGGATCTGATCCAGAGCCTCGAGGCGATCGCCCTCGCCCATGCCCATGCGCTCCTCCTCGACCGCGACGCTCTCCGGCAGGCGCAGGAAGCCAACGACGCCGTCCGCGTGCAGGAGCTCCTCGCCGACGCCTTCCGGACGGATGTCCGGCCACTCGTCGCGGAGGTCCGCCGACGCATGGGCGCCGCCGTCTCCCCGCTTGATGCCTTCCGCCGACTCAAGGTCCGCGCCCGCCTCACGGCCGAGCGCCGACGACGCTGAGGACTCCGCCCCATGCCCGCAGTCCCCGAGACCTTCGTCGCTGTGGACCTGGGCGCCGGGAGCGGGCGCGTCATCCTCGGCCGCTTCGCCGAGGACCGCTTCCATCACGAGGTCCTGCACCGCTTTCCCAACCGCGTGGAGCGTCCCGACAACCACGAACGCTGGAACACGGGCATCCTTTTCCGCGAGATACTGGAAGGCCTCCGACGCGCCGGCGCCCGTAAGCTCCCTGTTGCGTCCGTAGGGGTGGATTCCTGGGGCGTGGATTTCGGCCTTCTCGATTCCGCCGGCCGTCTCATCGAGGAACCCGTCTTCTACCGCGACCGCCGGACCCAGGGGCGCCTCGAGGACATCTTCCGGCGTGTCCCCCGCGAGTCGATCTACCGCACCACGGGCATCCAGTTCATGGAGATCAACTCACTCGTCCAGCTTCGCGCCCAGGTCGAGGACGGAGAGTTCCCCCCCGACGCGCGCATACTCCTGATGATCGCCGACCTCTTCCAATTCTTCCTCTCAGGCAACGCCGTCTGCGAATACACTAACGCGTCCACCACCCAGCTCTTGAATGTCCGTTCCCGCCGATGGGACGAGGTGCTGTTGCGCGCCCTCGACCTCCCACTCGCCGTCATGCCCGAGCTCGTGGGCCCGGGTACCGTCCTCGGCCCCCTTGACGGTTCCGTCCTGCGCCGGCTCAACCTGCCTGGGACCCTCGTCGTCGCACCCGCCACCCACGACACGGCCTCCGCCGTCGCTGGAACGCCCCTCGGCCCAGGCTCCGCTTACATCTCCTCGGGCACCTGGTCCCTCGTCGGGATCGAATCCACAGCGCCTGTCCTCAACGACCTTGCCCTCTCCCTCAATTGCTCGAACGAGGGGGGCGTCGGGAACACGATCCGCTTCCTCAAGAACGTCATGGGGCTCTGGATTCTCGAATCCTGCCGGTCGGAGTGGGAGAGCCTCTCCGGCCCCTGGCCCCATGACCGCATGTTCGCCGAGATCGAGAGCGCCCCTCCCTCCCGCTCCTTCATCAACCCCGACGACCCGGCCTTTCTTAATCCCCCTCGCATGCTTTCCAAACTGTCCGCCTTCCTCGAGAGGACCGGCCAGCCCGTCCCCGAATCCCGCGCCGCGATCGCCCGTTGCATCCTCGACTCCCTCGCCCTGCGCTACGTGGACGTGCTTGAGGCCCTCGAAAGCGCCGCGGGCGTCTCCATCGCGCGCATTCACATTGTTGGCGGCGGCTCCCAGAACTCCTACCTGAATCAGGCTGCGGCGGACGCCTCGGGCCTCCCCGTCGAGGCCGGCCCCGTCGAGGCGACCTCCATCGGAAACCTCCTCGTGCAGGCCCTTGCTGCCCGCCGCTTCTCCACCCTCGCCGAAGGACGCGCCTACGTCCGCCGACACGCCCCCATCGCCTGCTTCGAGCCGCGCAACAAAGCGTGGTGGCAGGACGCTAGGGCAAGATTTCATACTCTCACCCGCCGACACGGAAAGGAGAACCCCCCATGCTCACCCGCAAGGAAATGATCGGTCCCTGGGCCGGCCTCCCCGTGGCTTGGAAGGACGATGGCCGCTCCTTCGACGAGGTCGCCTACCGCGCCAACGTCGAGCGCACCTGCCGGGCGGGAGTCCCCGGCGTCTACACCGGCGGCACCACCGGCGAGTTCTACGCGATGGAGCTCGACGAGTGGCAGACCGTCACCCGCGCCACCGTCGAGGAGTGCAAGCGCCAGCGCACCCTCGTCATGATCGGCGTCACCTCCACCTACACGCTGGGCGTACAGAAGCGAGCCGCCTTCGCCGTCGAGCTCGGCGCCGACGCCGTGCAGCTCGCCCTCCCCTTCTGGATGGAAGTGGACGACCGCGAAGTCGTCCGGTTCTTCAAGGACGTCGCCTCCGTTTGCCCGAACGTCGTGCTCACCATCTATGAGACCCTCCGGAGCAAGAAGCGGCTGACCGTGGACCAGCATCGTGCCATCTTCGACGCCACCGGGAACTACCTCGCCGTCAAGTCCAACGCCGGCACTGTCGGCAGGACCCCCGAAGGCTGCCGGGCTCTGAGTGAGTTCATCAACGTCTGGGTCGCCGAGGGGGATTGGGCTGACCTCGGTCCCCATGGCGCCGTCGGCTGCGCCAGCGCCCTCGTCTACATGAACCCCCGCGTCATCCTCCACATGTGGAAGCTCTTGAGGGAGAAGAAGTGGGAAGAGCTGCGCCCCTGGTGCGCTAGGATCCGCCGTCACGATGAGGAGGGGCTCGCCTCTTTCGCCGCGCGGGGCTTCACCGATACCGCGTACGATCATCTCCAGGGCCTCGTCGCGGGCTTCCTCAAAATGAGTCCCGTCTCCCGCGGGCCCTACCTCAGCGCCGCCGATGAGGACGTCCGAAAACTCCGCGCTTGGATGGAGAAGAACGTGCCCGAGCTCTTGGAGCTCTGATTCTCCACGCCTGGGATGGAAAGGATCTCTGATGCCTGAGCTCACCTCGAAGGAACGCCTCCTGCGCGCGATCCGCCATGAGGAAACCGACCGCGTCCCCGTGAGCCCCCGATACTTCGACCACCTCTACGGCGTCGAGGGCTGCGAGTGCGTCAACCACTGCATGCGCTTCCAGGAACGCTACGAGCACGACCTCACGGTCCCTTACGGCCCGCCTCAGAATAACTACCTCCTCGACCACGTCGGCCCCTACAACGACCTCCCGGGCGTCTCGGTCGATCTGCACTGCGAGCGCTCCGGCGAAACCCTCGTCGTCCGCCGGCGATGGAAGACCCCGGCGGGCGATCTCACCGACGCGCGCTCCGTGAGCCTTCCCGGAAGCATGTCCGTCTTCCCGCACGTCATCGAGCCTCCGGTGAAGGACCGCAAAGACTTGGACAAGATCCGCTTTCTTCTTCAGCCGCCTGAGCTCGCCTATGTCGGCGAGATCCCTCTCCTCCGGCGCCTCATCGGCGACCGCGGGTTCCTCCTCGTCCAGGCTACTCAGGGCGTCGAACAGTTCCTCATGGACGCCCTTGGCGTCGAGCATGCGCTCCTTCTCTACTACGACGACCGCGAACTCCTCGTTGAGCTCCTGCGCCTCTTCAACGACCACCACCGTGCGATCCTCAAGCGCATCCTCAGAGAGGGCGTCGATATCGTCTTCGAGCCCTGGTACAACTGCTCGATGAGCGTCGGGTGGTCCCCCGCCCAGTACCGCGAGATCTTCCTCCCCCGCATCCGCGAGAACGTGGAGCTTATCCACTCCTACGGCGCGCTCGTGGATCACTACAACGACGGGAAGATGAGCGACGTCCTCGAGGACCTCGCCGGCGTCGGGTGCGACGTGATCGAGACGCTGGCCCCGCCCCCCCTGGGCGACGTGGATCTCGCCGACGCCAAGAAGCGCGTCGGGGCACAAACCTGCCTCAAGGGCCACATCGACCAGGTGAATCTCGTCTGCTACGGGAAACCCCCCGCGATCCGCGAAGCGGTCCGCGCAGCGATCGAGACTGCCGCCCCGGGAGGCGGCTTCATCCTCGGCACCGCCGACTCGATCCGTCCCGAAAGCCCCCCGGAGAATGTCTCCGCGTACTTCTCCGCGGCCCTTGAGTTCGGGCGATTGGGTTGACGTCTCGGACTCCCCCGCACCCTCAACGCACCGGAGCGGACGCGGGCCGGGATTCGGAGGCCGGTGGGGGGAACCGCGTGAGGAGCCAAGAGAGCGTCTCGCGCTCCTCGCCTTTCGCCTTGTCGAAAGCCCGGACCAGCGCTTCGCGGGTATCGTCGTCGGCATAGAAGTTCGCTAAGCCCAGCGCGGCGAGCCGACGCACTTCCGCGTCGCTGTCGTCCAGGGCTTCGATGAGCAGACGCTTCGCCGCCAGCCGGCGCTCGTCCTCGGCGGTCCCGTAGGCCCGCAGACGCACGACGGTCTCCCGGCGCCGTTGAACGTCGGACGATTCGGTCCCCTTGGCGAGTCGCTCCGGGACATGACAGGAAACAAGAGGCGCGGCCCCAAGGAGAACGCAGAGAATAAGAAGGCGACGGATCACTCGATGGGTCTCGCCTCAACGGGCTGCTCGATGCGATAATGGCCCTCGAGCATCGGAAGAATGACGTTTCGCACGAAAGCGGGACTCCAGCCGCTGAAATGGTCGCCCGCGAACCCCCACAGCGCGAACCGGGGCTGCCAGGGAACGTTGACCACCTTGCTCTCATACAGTCTGCGCCCGGGCTCGTCGATCCCCTCCGGAGGATGCAGGCCCAGGAGGCCGGCCGTCGCAGCGTAGCGTCTGTCAGAACCCCCCATGAGCGCGCCGGAGGCGCTGATGGGCTCGAGGGGGCTATAGATGGAGTAGATTCTCCCGTCTACGTTGTCAAGGGCGCGAGCGAAAGGCGCGTCGGGAGCGCAGGCCGGCATGAGGAAAACGACGTTGTCAACCTTGAGGTCTGGCGGAAGGAGCTCAAGGGCCTGCCGGATGACCTCCGCCCCTGCGCTGTAACCGACGAGAAAGAAACGGGTGGGAGGAGAGCTCTGCCTCTTTGCGACGATTTCGTCCGCGAGCTTCTGGCCGCCCAGTACGACGATCTCGTACTCCGCGCGATTGGTGACGACGTAAAGGAAGGGGCGATTGTATGCGCCGTGCCAATTGAGGCAGACGACCTCCGCCTCGCAGCCGGAGGACCGAAGGGCCGATCTCAGCCCTCTCTCGCCGAGATCGATCTTCCCGGTGGTCCCCTGGACAAAAAAGATGCGGTCGGTTTCCCGCAGAGTGGATGAGACGAAGGTCCGCGTGGATGGATGCCTGAGCTTGCCGGCGCTGACGGCGGCCCCGGATTTTCCGGGAGCGTGCGATGCGCACCCGAGGGCGAGAACGCAAGAGAAGAACGGGATCCAACGAACGGAAGATGCCATCGGGACGCCCGTGTTCCAGAGGATATCCGCCGATGACAATGGTAGTCGCGGAGCAAGCGATTGCAACGGGCAATGCTTCACGGACGCCAGGCAGGGGCTTGAGGGGAGCGGACGAGACGCGGATCTCCCCAGACAAGGTTGTTCTCGGGCGCGGTCCAGTCTTCGAGGAGGCTTCTCGTGATCAGTCGCAGGTACCCCCCCGCGACCACCGGAAGACAACAGGGGATCGCGGGATTCTCACGGGACAGAACCCCGTCCACGAGAGGACGGTCGTCGAGCTCGACGCGGAGGCGGACCCGGCCGTCTCGCCCGAGAGGCTCGTGCAGGCCCACCGTCACCTCGAGGGCCTCATAGACCTGCGGGGGAAGGTCGTACGCCAGGACGGCTTCGATATGGGTGCCCGAACCCCAGCCTCGCGCAAAGGACCGAACCGAACCGTCGAGAAGGCGCACCGCTAGAGGGACGCAACGGCGGTCGGCCGAGAGGCACGCCCCTTTCACGAAGGGCGTAAAGCGATAGGGACCTCCTGCGATGCAGGGGCGGGAGACGGGATGGAGGTCCTCGAGGGAAAGATGCTGCAGCCCGGCAAGGTCGGCATCGTCATAGGCGCCCGTCGCCATGGATGTCACCGTGAAGACGGCGTCGCAGACCAGTCGGGCGATGTTCTCGTTCATCCGGCGCAGGTGCCGCAGGGCCTCGCCGCGTTCGTCCGCGAGAATCGCGCTGAGGAGAGGAAGGTGCAGGAAACGGTTCTGCTGCATGAGCCGGTGATGCTCGGAGTAGAGCCGGAACGCGACCTCGCCGACCGACGTGCCGAGAAGCCGAGTCGAGTACGGCCGGATATCGCCTTCGGAGCTTGCCATCTCCGTGAGTACTGCGGTCGGGGAACGGTGCGGCTCGCCCTCGGGAGGCGCTACCAGTCGGTCCAGTGCGAAGAAGTCCAGGCCGTCCGGTCCCTCCAGGGCATGGAGCACATGGGCTTCTTCAAGGAAGTGAACAAGGACTCCCAGGGCCTTCGCGGCGTCGGACAGGTTCCCCCCAGATAGGAGCCGCGCCGATCGATCGAGGTAGTGGAGAAAGCCTTCCCGCACAAACTGCCAGTTGCGGTTGGGGCCTTCCCGGATGCGCGCGATCGCGTAGCGGCCGTCCCGCGGAACCATCTCCCAGTTGTTATACTCGAGTTCGTTGGACGGAGCGTAATGGAAGGGACGGCCGTCGATGAGGAGGACGTGGGGCCGGACCTCTTCGTGCGCGGAGGGGTCCCAGTAAAGGTCGGGGTAAAGGGAGTAGCGATCTATGATCTGCGGTTCTTGGTCTTTCCAGCAGGCGCGCGCGGCGGGGGGGAGGGCCTCGAAGGCCAGACGGGTCATGAAGGAGTGATCGCTCACGGAAACGGTCCTTGAGGAGGACGCGCTGTCACACGAAAGCGCCGGCACTGGCGCCCTTGCGGGAGCGGGTGTAGTAGTTGTCGGCGCTGCGCAGGTCGATGACGTTGATCGCCAGTCGCCCGACACCCGCGATGGACGCGGTGAGTTTCGCGTCCTTGGGGAGATTCTTGCCGGGGAAGAGGGTGATCACGTCCCCCGCCCGCCCGAGAGTGATGACGTCGCCCTGATCGACGCAGACGAACTTGGTGATTACCGACATGACGCTCGCGAACCGGTGCACATACTCGCTAGTGTTCGTGCGCACGCCCTTGCGGCCCGCAAGTTCCAGTCGCATCTCGGCGTTCTCGGGGAAGCCTTTCTCGACATCGCGCCCGGCCTTGCTCACGATGTTGAAGCCGTCCGCCCAGGCCTGCGGGACCTGGTAGTCGATGTCCCAGGTGGGGTCGTCCGCCTTCCCGTAATGGGGGAAGTTGGACATCTGGAGGGCGTACTCGTAGTGGGAGGAGTCCCGGACGGCGACGAAGACGTGGTAGCTTGCGATGAGCTCCTGCGCCTCCTCCTTGGAGAGTCGCTCCCCCCGCGCAAGCACCCGACACGCGAGCTCCACGCCGATGGTCACCGTGGACGCCAGCTCCGGGATCACGAGAACGGACTCGTCCTCCTTGAGCGACGTCGGGGCGTTGAAGTGAGGAAAAGGGGTGGGCCGGACGGGCATTCCCTCGGAAGCCTCGGCCGCCTTCGAGTTACCGAAAGTGGTCCAGACGCTGTGCGCGTTCTGAGCCCACTCGTAAAGGTCGCGGGGCTTTGATCTTCTGGGCATCAGAGTCCTCTCTCGTCCACGATGGGGGATTTGAGGTAGCCCACCCGCTCGATCTCGACTCCGAAAAAGGCGTTCGCGGGCGTGCGGTCGTCCTTGTGGAACCCGATGCTGTAACTGGACATCATCCCGAGCTGGATGATCATCCCCGGCAGAATCGTCATGAACTGCGATAGGTGCGAGATGGTCCGCTCGAACCCGTGCACGATCACGTTGGACCAGTACCGGCAGACCGATTGGTCGTTGAGCTTCATGTTGACCAGACAGTCGTACGGGTCCCCCACCTCCTCGGGCGTCGTGAGATACGGCCCCATCGGCTGGCTCGCCGTGCGCATGCGGATGAGCTGGGCTAGCGCTAGGGTCTCGGCGCGGGTCACCTTCTTGGTATCCACGCCCTCCAGAGAGTCCACTGGCCCGTGAAAGTCGAGGACGCAGAGGAACCCGGCGATGTGATCGCGCGCCTCCTCGATCGAGATGTTGCGGCCACCCCCGCCTACAATGCACCCGATCTCCCCGTGCCCGCCGAAATGCTCGATCTCCTTCGGGATCACAAGCGGGTCGAGGTGCGCGGCCGTGATGTAACTGGGCACGACGTCGTAGGCCGGGACTGCGGGAACAGCCGTCCCGAGCGGCTGCTGCCGGTAGAGACGAGGGTAGTTCTCGCCGATGTGGATGAGCATGGGGGGTCTGGGAACCGGACAATACCACTTGACCTCCTCTTCGCGGAAGGTCGCCCCCAGAAGCGCCGTGCGCTGGTCCCGGTACCAGATGCCGCGCACGATGTCATGGAAACGCCGCATCGTCTCGTAGGCGGCCGTTCCCCCCCGCAGATACTCCGTCATCGTCGTTGCGGGGGGCTCCTTCGGCATCCCCAGGTCGATGCGGAAAAACCCCTTGCCGTGGTCGTTCCAGACGCGCTCGATGTCGAAGACGAGCCCGTCGAAACAGAGCACGAGCTTCTGCTTTCCGCGGATGTCAACCGTCGCTAGGCGCATCCTGGAGCTCCAGAAAGCCGAAGAGGTTCGACGCGTACGCGGCGGATACGTATACAAGAGGCTCGAGAGGAATCAAGAGATTTCCGCCTGCCGCAGCGTGGGAGGTCAGGGAGGGGGGGCGTTCGATCCCGAGCCGGGGACCGACGGACGGGAGCCTGCCCCGAGGGGGGAGAAGAGGACGAAGTCGCCGACGGGATAGGCCGACGCCTGGCCGATGATGGCGGCCCAGCGGTCGGGCGAAAGAGAATCGGGAAGGCGTTGCGGAGCGTATTCGAGAACTCGGACGGTTCGAGAGGCGAGGCTCGAGGGGAGGGCGTCGAGATCGGCAAGCGGAAAGGTGGGGGTGTCCAGAAGCCAGGCGAGCGTCGGGTGATTCCCGTAGTTCGTGAGGACGATGGCGTCCGCGGGAAGGCGGCCCTTGATGGGAAGAAGCTCCGCCGCAAGGTCCGGCGGGTTCTCCTGCGCTTCCGTGTACGCCCGCAGACGGTGACCCTGCCATACGAACGTGAGAACGAAGAGGGCGGCCGCTAGGATGCGCAGCGCCGGAAAGCCGCCTTTGCGGAACGTGCAGAGGACGCAGGCGTAGAGCGCGCTGCCCGTCAGAAGAGCGAAGAAGGGAAGGAACTGCCTGGTCGTGACGTGGTGGATCGCCGAGTGTCCTGGAAACACGATCCACCACACCGATCCCGCGACCGCGAGCGCCGCCAGCATGCGCGACAGCCTCTTGGCCGGGTCGATGCCGATGAAGCGCGCGACGGCGAAGAGAACCAGCACCCAGAGGGCGAGCGCCTGGATAGGGTTCATGTGCCAGTGTTCGATGCGCGCGGCAAGCTCCAGGGGATAGGTGTAGAGATTGAGGGAGGGGACGCCCGTTTCGAGCTCAAGGGTGCGGTTTAGGAAGGCACTGCGGAAGTCCCGATACGCCTCCGCGCCTCCGACCGCCACCGCGTTCTGGGCGAAATGCAGCGCAAAGGCGAGGACGGGGGCTAGGAGAAAGGCCAAGCGGGTTCTGACGTTCACGCGGGACCGCAGGATGAGGGCCGTGAGCCACACGAACACCTGGATGTAGAGAATATAGGCGAAGGAGAAAAGGGCTTCGGCGAAGGCCGCTACCCATGCGAGCGCGGTCAGGCGCCGTCGCCGACGCCCGACGGAGACGACCGCTTCGATCCAGAAGAACATCGCGGCCGCCCGGAAAAACTCGTCGTAGCTGTAGGAGTCCAACGCGTCCGCCCAATAAAGGAGCGCCGGGGCGCACGCAAGGGCGACCACCGAAAGAAGCGCAAGCAGGGGGTCGAAGAGGCTCTCGAGCAACGCATAGAAGAACGCCGCCGAGAGAACCGTGAGTACAACCGGAAGAACGCGGAATGATACGACCTCGCGCACTCCCAAGACCCGCTCGATCCCCGCCACGATGTAAGGGCCCGGCGGCTGATGCGTGTAATAGAAGGGGGGATGCGTCAGCTCGCCCGGCTGCACCACGGGCAGAAACCGACACCGGAAAAACCCGTCCTTCTCGAAGTGCTTGGCGGCCATCATGACGTAGGCGTCGCCGAACACGTCCCCCCGCGCTGTCGTGACGGGCCCCTGCGCCAGCCACAGGAGATACAGGCTCAACGCCGCCAAGACCAGCACAACCAAGGCTCGGCAGATGAGGAACCTCCTGCCGAGGACCGGCGCGGGATTGGGGCAAGAGCATTCCATGCGCGGTCTCCAAAGTCCGGAAGGGCTCTAGTTGCCCTTCGCCTTGGCCTTCTCGTCCTCCTCCTTCTGCCATTCGGCCTTGGTGTACCAGAAGTCGGGACTCCTGCGGACGTACCAGGAATCCTGGGCGAGCTTGTACCAGCTCCTCGCGAAGATCCTCTCGACCTCGGACAGCCGGTCGGGCGGGATGTCGTTCGCCTTGAGGAGCGCTAGGTACAGATCCTTGCGGTCCGAGTTCTCCGCGGCGACGGTGCGCTTGGCCTCCCCCTTCTGTTCGAGGGAAAAGGAGGAGAGCCCTTCCGCGCGGATCTCGATGTACCCGCGGAGGTTCTCCCCTGCGGCCCCAGCGTCCTTGAGAGACTTGATCGCGGGAAAGCGCTCCTTCATCTGCGCCTTGATGGCTTCGATCTCGGCGTTGGAGATGTTGATGTCGATGGAGGCCGATTCCCCGGCGGCCGCGTAGAGCACCGGAGACGCCGACGCGTAAAGGACGAGCCCCTCAAAACCGTCTGCGCGCGAGTTCGTGCCTTCCGGACTCTCTTGCACTTCGGACACGATCTGGTCGGCCGCCGCCTGGAACGCCGCCGCAGGAAAGGTCACCATGACGTTCACCGTGAGACACCCCGCTAGGAGCAACGGCACCGAGACCGCTAAGCAAGCTCTTTTCATGACGTGCTTCTCCTTCCTGAGTCCAACGCCCCGAAGGGCATCCTTATTTCACCTCGATCGCCGGGCCGGCGCCCCCAGCGAGGACGGCCCGGACCCGATCGAAGATCTCCCGGAAGCTGTACACCAGCCCCGGCTGTGCATTGATGATGTTCACGCCCCCGAAGGGGCCGGCCTTCATGAAGTATTCCTTTCCGCCTTCCTTGATCTTGCCTTCGATGCGGATGTAGTTGTTCCTGAGGCGGCTGGTGATCCCGAATCGCTCATAGGCCAGCTTCGTCCGCCTCGCGGAGCTCTCAAAGGGCCTCATTATAAAGCCGGACGTGAAATATGTCATGTTCTTCACGAAGTCGGGGGAAACCCATTGCTCCACGTGTGGCGCGCGTTTCGTCTCGAAATCGATAGCCCAGGCGTTCGGGCGGCCAGCGGCGATCTCGAAGGAACGGATCTCGCCCCCCAGACGGCCCGAAATGGTTCCGATGCGCAGGAACTGGCTCAGCGGCGCCAGACCGATGTCCGCTAGGCGCGCGGAGAAGCGGTAGGTGCGCACGGCCTTGAAAAGGTGGGCGACCCCGATGTCCGTAAGCTCGACGGTGCCGCCGAAGACGGATGCGACGGCCTTCCCGGAGGAGGAAAGACCCTCGGGGCCGATCGTGACCGACTCGAACCGACCGTAAAGCGTCCCGGGGAAGGCAAAGCCGGGGAGGAGAGCCCCCGTGAGGGACGCAAGGTCCACTGAGTCGGTCTCGACGCGCGAGCGTACGATCTCGTCGCCCGCTTTCCAGTTGAGATCGAAGTCGCTCGCCAGAATCCGTCCGCCGGGGAGGTCGATGGGGAGAGCATTGCGGAGGCGCACCCCCGACGGCCGGGATACGAGCGCAAGTGACTCCCCGGCATAGACGAGGGGTGATAGGGCGAGCTTGCCCACAGAGAGCTCCCCGGCGAGTGGCTCCCCTTCTTCCTCGCGGTTGAAGTTGAAAGGGAGGATTCCAGACAGGTTTCGCGCCTCGAAGGGGCCCGAGACGAAACTCGCGTCGTGAAGTTCCAGCTTTCCCAGGATCGACGGGTGCCCGGACGCAAGCCGGATGCCGAGATCCTCCGAACCGATCGTTCCCTCGACGGTCGCGGACTTGAGGAACGGGTAGACCTCCCCGAAGGGACCTCGGACGAATTCGTCGAAGGCCTGCTTGAGGTCGAGGCGTTCCAGTACGACGGATCCCTCGATGCCCTTCGCATCGAACGAAGCGGAGCGGATCTTGCCTTTGGCGATGTTGCCGATGAGGAAGCTTCCGTTCGCGTCGGTCACGCGCAAGGGAGAGACCGAAACCTCTCCCTCGCCCGCCAAGGACGCTAGCTCGTTGGAATGCTCGCCGTGGAAAAGCCCGAATACGTAGGAGAGCCCGGAGAGGTCCGCTTCCACGCTCGCGCGCGCGTGCTCGAAGGAAGCGTCAAGGAGCGCCGACAAGCGGATGGAGGCCGAAAGACCCTCAAAGCCATTGAACTCGGGAGTCTCGATGCCGCCCTCGACAAGATGAATGCTGGAGACGACCTTCCAGGGACCGCCGGCCCCGGCGGGAGGCGTGACGTCGGATTCGAAGGAGAGCGACCCGGAGAGCTGCCAGTCCGCAGCCGCCCCGCCAAGGAGCGTCTGTGTGTTCGCCCAAAGGGGGGAAAGATCGAGCGCCTCGGAAGCGATCTTCGCCGTACCATCGCGATGGATGCTGAAGGAAAGAGGACAAGGGAGGGACGTCTTCGTATCGGGGGCCTCGAGGGATACGGTCCCCCGGCCCAAGAGAGTCCCGTTCCCGTATTGGAGGTCGAGTCGGGCCGCCGGCCGCACCTTCTTGAGGAGCTCCGCGAGCGGATTGGCCGCGTCCCAGGCGAGAAGGGATGGCGTCCCCTCGTAGGAGACCCGGGCCTTGAGGCGCCCCTCCTGCGCCCAGGCCGCCGCATCATCGATCGCGAGTCTCCCAAGCCTGTCCGAGGAGACCTCCCCCCCGAGGACGACCGCGGCCGAGCCTCCAGTACGCTCGAGCCGCAGACTCGCGCTGAGATCATCGAGCGTCCGGCCCCCGCGGGAAAGGCTGACCGCGGTGGCGTCCAGCGCGACGGAAAAGGACTTCTCGCCGGGGCGGACGCTCGCGTCGATCCGTGCGAAACGGGCGCGGCTGGAACTGTCTCTCGCAGCGAAGGAGGGGGAGAAGACCGAGGCGTGCCCCAGCACCGAGCCGGCAGAGACCGAAAGCGTCGCGTCGACGGCCTCAGCGCGTGCCTCGTAGACCGTCCTCTCGACCTTGGATGAGAAGGAGAGATCATGTGCTAGGATCCGCGGCGAGAAAGACGTGGGCGCCCCCTCCCCCGAAACGGTCCGCAGAACCGATGCGTCGAACCGCACGGCGACGAGCGCGCTCAGATGTTCAAGGAACGTCTGTCCTTCGGGGAAGGATAGACTCGCGTCGCGAAGGACCAGCTCGCACAGGAAGTCGCCGGCCGGCTCTTGGGAGGCGCTGACGCGTGCGACTCCCGCCGGCGACATGGGCCAATCGATGAAGTCGAAGCTCTCGTGGAGCGCTCCCAGGTCGAGATCGGAGGTCGTGAGGGAAAGATTCGTGATAGCTCGCGCAGAGAGGTCGAGACCCAGTCGGGCCGCCAGGCGGCCGACCCGCGGATGGGACCAGCGCACGGACTCGAACGTGACCACCGAGGAATCAATGAGACCCCGGGACTCAAGTTCCCCCCAGACCCCGTCCGTCGAGAGGGTGAACCGATGACGTCGGGGCGATCCTTCGGGGAACGCCGAGAGGGCGATGCGGCGAAGTTCCACGGGCCCGCCCGCCGCCAGCAGCGTGAGCGTGCCGTTACGCACCTCGATTGCTTCGAAGGCTGTGCCGGAGGCCCCCGGCGCAAGACCCTTGATGGCGCCTACCGGGAGCCTGACGCTCGGGCTCGCTATGACGATGTGGCGCAAGCGCCCGCTAGCGAGGTCAAGGACGTTCTCGGCAACCTCGATGCGTTCGATCGTGAAGACGAAGTCGTCCCCTTGGCTCGTGAGACTCCGCACCGAGTCGATCGTGAGCCCCGAAAGCAGGGAGAGCTTCGCGCCTCCGATCTCTACGGGCCTGCCGGCCGCCTTGGAGAGACGCTCGGCTAAGATCCTATCAAAGACGCCCCATCGGACGAGGACCGGAACCCCCGCTAGAACGACGAAGACAACCGCGGGGATGATCACAAGGACCGCGACGAGCTTCCGCGCCCGCAAGATACGCATCGAGACCCCCTCGTTCGGAACGGCGACGCGATTCTAACGCAGCGCCACGCGAACACTCAACGGAATCCGGCGTTGCGCTCGGCTTGCATTCGCTCTTGGCGAGGGTATTCTCGGAGAACCGGCGCTTGCACGAGTCGGATGAGGGAGGAGCGAATTGAAAAGCACGGTCTATTTCGCACCCGCGAAGCTCGGAAAGAAGGGGAAAAGCCTCGTCCAGGGCGTGGGCGAGCTTTTCGAGCGCGTGGAGGGAGGAGACGTGGTCGCCAAGAGGGACCTTGTGGCGATCAAGGTGAGCTTTAGCGAAGTTGGCAACACCGCCTACGTCCGGCCTCAGCTCCTGCGCCCCATCGCCGATCGCGTGAGAGACCGGGGCGGCAAGCCCTTCTTCACCGACTCGAACACCCTCTACGTAGGGGGGCGGGCCAATGCCGTGGATCACATCGAGACGGCACTCCGCAACGGCTTCGACTTCGCCGCCGCAGGCGCCCCCATCATCGTCGCCGACGGACTCACCGGGAAAGCATATGAGATCGTCCGGATCGACCGGGAGCAATGCCGGACTGCCAAGATCGGGGCGGCCGCGTATCACGCCCACGCGATTCTGAGCGCCGCCCACGTCCACGGACACGGGGGCACGGGCCTGGCGGCCACGTTCAAGAACCTCGGAATGGGCTTGGGTAGCCGCGCCGGAAAACAAATGATGCATTCGCTCAAGGAGGCGCCGAAAGTAAACGAGAAGGCCTGCGTGGGTTGCGGGCTCTGCGCCAGGTACTGCCTCTCTGAGGCGATCACGCTCCTGGAGGGGAAGGCGCGGGTTGACGTGGAGCGCTGCACGCGCTGCGGCGAATGCACAGTCACGTGTCCCGAGCGCGCCATCGCGATCCGGTGGGGCGAATCCGATGCGGCGTTCCAGAAACGGATTGTCGAGTACGCCGCCGCCGTCCTCGCCAATAAGAAAGGGAAAGCGCTCTTCTTCGCCTATCTTCTCAATGTCTCGCCGGGCTGCCTCTGCGAGAGGCGCAGCGACGCAGGAATCGTCCCCGATGTGGGCGTGCTCGCGAGCCGTGACCCCGTCGCGATCGAGCAGGCGACCTTCGACCTCGTGAACGCCCAGCCCGGCATCCCCTCGTCCAAGGTCGGCGACTGCCCCCCCGGCGAGGACAAGTTCCGCAAACTCTTCCCGGAGATGGATTCCACCGTGGTGATGCGCTACGCCGAAGAGATCGGTCTGGGCACCCGCGCCTACGACCTCGTCGAGATATGAGCGCTGATCCTAATCCTTTGCTTTTCCGAAGAGCTGGGCCTCCAGGCGTTTGAGCTCCTCGTCGGCCTGGGTGTACCCCGGGACGAGGTCGTCCGGGTTGACCCCCTTCACGCGAGGGTCGGTCGTGAGGTCCGAGACCACCTCCACCGCACGCTGCGCGAGCAAGTCGAGAAACTCCCGCGCCGCCCGTTCCTTGAGCTTGGCAAGATCGCCCGCGCCGATGTACTCGGAAACCTTCGCGAAGCGCTCCTTCGCCTGCGCGACCCCGGCCGCGAGGGGGGACTCCACCTCCCTCAACGCCGCGTCGATACGCTCCTTCGGGACCGGCTCCTTGAGGGCGTAGGAGGTCCGGTCGTCGATCCCCGAGAGAAGGATCGCCTTCACCTCGGCGAGCTTCGCATCGACGGCGGCGGAGCTGACGAGGTCCTGCGTATAGCGGCGGGCGAGCGCCGTCGCGCCCTCGGCGAGATCCGAGACGTTTCCTTCGAGCGCTAGCCGCTTCTTGGGCGAAACCGGCTCGGAAATCCGCAAGATCGCTAATCCCAGCGCCGTGTCGAACAGACGCTTCTTGAGAAGCAACGTGTTATACCTGCGGTGCGCGTACGACACGACGAACGGTCGGCACAAGAGCCTTCGGGCCTCCTCGGGAAATCGCGTCGGGATTTCCGCGGGCAGCGCTTCCTCCGCGAGGCTGACGACTTCGGAGCGCAGCGACGTGAGAAGCCTTTCCGCCGCCTCCGGTGCAAGCCGCTCCCGCACGGCGTCGGCCAGCGCAATGTTTTCCTCCAGACGGGCCGCGATCTCCGCTCGCTCGACGATGACCTCTTCGTCGCAGACCGCCGCGAACGCAACGCAAAGCGCCGTCGCTAGAAACAGAAGCGATCGCCTCATGGTGAACGGTCTCCGCGGATTTGCGGCGGTCATTCCATGCCGAACTTGGCGGCGCGGGTGGAGATCTCCCTTCCGGTAGGGACCGTCAGGGGCTCATACAGCTCCGGCCGCCGGGCGCGCAGCCACCCCTCCCCCGTGCTCTTGTCCCGCAGCTCCGCCTGGAGGTCGGCTACGACCATCCAATCGTCCGCCTTCCAAGTCTCCGAGATGACGCGCCCGAACGGGTCCAGCACCATCGCGTTGCCCGTGCGGATCTCGTCGTCGTCCACGCCGACCCCGTTGGCGAAAAGGAGAAAAAGGTTGTTGTCGTGCGCGTGCGCGGGAAGCCAGCGCATGAGCCACCCCCGCCCCTTGTCTCCTCGAAACTCGGCCTCGATCGGTCTGGGATTGGACTTGCGCTCCTCCCACAACCTTCGCTCGATGAGACCCATCACGTTCGGATTCGTCGTGCGGCAGCCCCCGGTCTGATGGGGCGCCAGCAGCACCTCCGCCCCGCCGAGCGCCGTGATGCGCACGTTCTCGAAGATGTTGTTGTCGTAGCAGGTGAGCACGCCCAGGCGACAGCCGTGAGGCGAATCGAAGACGGTGTACTCCGACCCCGAGGAGATGTGCTCGCTCACGAAAGCGTGGAGCTTACGGTGCCTGGCGAACCGACCGTCAGGCATCGCGACGACGAAGGAGTTGTAAAGAGCCCCGTTGCGGTCGATCTCGACAAGCCCTGCGCCAATGGTCATCGAGTGGGCCTTCGCCAGCGACAGAAGCTCGCTCGACGACGGCCCCTCCGGAACGCGCTCCGCAAGGCTTGCGATTTCCTCCCGCGAGAGCTTGCGCAGGAACCAGTAGCCGGTGATGCAGCACTCGGGGAAGCAAAGGATCTCCACCCCTTGCCGGGCGGCCTCCGCCGTGAACCTCTGGATCTTCTCCAGGTTCGCGTCCTTCTTCCCTGGCGTGTGCTCGAACTGGACGGCGGCCACGCGGACATCGCGCATGCGGCGCACCTTTCCGACAGGGGATCATCGCGGCAGTCAACTCGATCCCGGGCCATGGGCATTATAGAAAACCCCCCTCGGGGCGCAAGCCGCGTGCCTTCCCCCGACGCGCTTGACCGTCACAACTGCCCGAAGAACCTTCGCAGGAGCCGGTGGAAGACCTCCGCGAAGAGATCGTCGCTCACCGGCTTGGGGACGAGGCTGAAAGCGTCCTCCGCTAGTGCGGAAACCCGGATGCGTTGATCGATCCGGCTTCCCAAGAGGATGCAGGGGATGAAGTGCGAACTGAGCTTGATGATCCGGTAAACCTCGATCCCCGAGATGTCCGGCATCTCGATGTCGCAAACCAGCACGTCGAGCGTCCGCTGGCGCGCGATGTCAATGGCCCGACGTCCGCTCTCAGCTTCGAGCGCCATGAACCCCTCGTCCTCGATCCGCGTCCGCAGCCGATTGCGCAACTCCCGATCCCTGTCCATGACGAGGACTTGCCGAGGTTCTGCAAGATATCGGGGAATATCCATCACATTGCCCTGCTTACGGGGTCTCCTCATAATCCATCAAGAGAACCCGCAAACCCTATACCAGACCTCCTTGCTCAGGAAAACGCTTCGTAACACTTTGCTGGAAAAGAGGTTGTGCCTCCTGACCAAGTGCGACTGCTGGAACTCAATCCTTCGACTTATGCCAAGATGACATTCGGCGCGGAGAGCAAGAAACGGTCGCTGTCAGAATGGCAGGAAAGAGCCTAAGACGACGTGACTCTTCGGGGAAGCCACGATTCCGTGAAAATGACTTCGTCGACAAGCTCCTCCATGAGTTGCGCGCGCAACCGCCGCGCTCCCGGATCATCCCAAAGGTTCTTGTGTTCCCTGGGATCGTTTTCGAGGTCGTAGATCTCCCCCACGTCTTCGCCCGCGTAGTAGTTGAGCTTGTATCGCTGCGTGACAAGACTGCGCAGACGCGCGCGAGCGACGGAGCCCGTCCCATCCTCGTCGAACTCGACCAGAACCCGGTCGCGAACCTTGTCCGCCTTGCCTGTGAGAACGGGAAGGAGACTCGTCCCTTGAAGAGCCTTGGGGAGCCCATGGTCGGCCGCGGCCGCCGCCCACGGGTGCTCGGGATACGCGCACCCGGCAAGGTCCACGATGGTGACCGGCACATCCAGCGCGCTCACGACGCAGCGCGCGACGACGCCCGCCCGGAACCGCGCCGGACACGAGACGATCAGGGGTACCCGGATAAGTTCCTCGAAATGATACGGCCCTTTGGCCAGGAGACCGCGCTTGCCCAGCATCTCGCCGTGATCGCTCATGAAGACGACGACCGTGTTCTCCCGCAAGCCCGTCGCGTCCAGCGCCGCGAGGATCCTCCCAACCTCGTCGTCGATGTGGGAGATCATGCCGTACGCGTGCGCCGTGATCTCGCGCAGGGACGCTCCGTGTATGGCGGATGGACTCACCTTGCCGAAAACCGATCGGGCGAAGGCGGCAGCGCTCGGAGGTCGCTTGGGGAGATCGCACTCCGCGTCGTCGGGAAGCGTGAGAGCCTCAGGATCATACATCTCGTCATACGGATGGGACGGACACCACGGGAAATGGGGGTCGGGGAAGTTCGACCAACAGAGGAACGGTCGACCTGTCCGGGCGGAGTCGGAAAGGAAATCGATCGTCCGGTCGGCGACCCAGTGGTTGACGTGGAGATCGGCGGGAATCGAGCTCTTCCAGCTTGACCATGCGCCGGTCATGGGCTTGCGGGATCTTTCGCGGCTGAGAAGAGGGACCGCCGCCGGGTTGGTGGCCTTGAGCCACGCCAAATAATCGCCATAGACGTAGTCCCCATGCCCGTTGGCGAAATCGACGGTCTCAAACCCATAGTAGGGGAGGGGGAGCTTCGTGATTTTTCCGGCTTGCCACAGGGCGTGCGCCTCCGGGAAGTCCGCGGGATCGACCTCGTCGCGGGAGACGCCGGGTGGGAGGTTCGTCGGCTCAAGGTGCATCTTGCCGACGGCGTGGGTGCGGTAGCCTGCGTCCGCGAGGATGCTCCCGATCGTTGGAACGGCAAACCTCGGCCGACAGCCGTTCTGCCTCACAAGGTGCGTGCGGGGATTGAGGCCCGTGATGAGACTCTGCCGCGCCGGCATACAGACCGAGTTGGGGGTGTAGGCGCGCTCGAAAAGCGCTCCCCGGGCGGCGAGCGAGTCGATGTGAGGCGTCCTGAGGTCGACGTGCCCCGCGCACGAAAGCTGGTACCCCTGTTGCTGATCCGTATACAGGATGAGAAAGTTCGGGGCTTCAGGCATGGATGCTGTCTCCTTCCCAAACCTTGCCCCTTGTAACGGGCCCCGGATGTCCTGTCAAGGCGCGTGACGAATCCCCGCGGGCGGGGCTTGATGGACCGCTCAGGGGAACTATAATGGTCGGGGGTACGACCTTCGCCCACGTAGCTCAACGGTAGAGCATAGCTTTCGTAAAGCTAAGGTTGTGGGTTCAAGTCCCACCGTGGGCTCCAGCTTGGTCTGCGGCCGACCCGAACGTTTGGCGCCCGGGGACTGTCATGAAGACCTGCTACAGGTGCTCCGCCGAGTGGACGGAACTCACGAATCCCGGATTCCACGACGTCTGTGAGGACTGCCGTTCCTATTGGCACTGCTGCCTCAACTGCGCCCTTTACTCCCCCGGCGCTTCCAATGACTGCAAGGAGCCGACTACGGAGCCGGTGGCCGAGAAGGAGAAAGGGAATTGCTGCGAGGAGTTCGTGTTCCGTAACCCTCCGGAGGAGCCGGAAGGCGATACGGACCCTCGGAGGCAATGGGACGATCTCTTCGGGAGCTGAGGGATGGAGGCGCACCGATGAGGATACTCGCGGTCGAAAAGGTCGCGCCGGAGGGACTGGCCCTCCTCCGCCGACGCCATGAGGTCGATGAGTTCGCGGGCCTGTCGCGGGACGAGCTCCTCGCTAGGATTGCCGATTACGACGCGCTCCTCGTCCGCAGTGCCACGAAGGTCACCGGCGCCGTGATCGAGCGTGCAAAACGGCTCCGCGTCATCGCTCGCGCGGGCGTCGGCGTGGACAACGTCGACGTGGCCGCCGCCACCCGACGCGGTATCTTGGTCGTCAATACCCCGGCGGGAAGCACGGTCGCCGCCGCCGAGCACACCGTCGGCCTCATCCTCTCTCTCCTTAAGCGCATCCCGCAGGCCGACCGTTCCATGAAATCGGGCAAGTGGGATCGCAAGGCGTTCGTGGGAAGAGAGCTCCGCGGTGCGACCGTCGGCGTCATCGGCCTGGGCAGGATCGGCAGCGAAGTAGCCAGGCTCATCCTGGCCATGCAGGCCCGCGTCCTGGCCTACGACCCGGCCGTGCGCCCCGAAATCGGCCGCCGCAAGGGCGTCGAAATGACCGACCTCCATGCCCTCCTCTCCGCCTCCGACATCGTCACGCTCCACGTCCCCCTCACCGACGACACGCAGCACCTGATCCGAAAAGAAACGATCGCCCTCATGCGCCAGGGGGCCTACCTCGTGAACTGCGCCCGCGGCGAGATCGTCCGGACCGCCGACCTCCTAGAGGCCCTGCAGACGGGGAAGCTCGCCGGCGCCGCCCTCGATGTCTTCGAGTCCGAGCCGCCTTCCGCCGACGCGCAGAAACTGACCCGGCTCGAAAACGTGATCGCAACCCCCCACATCGCGGCGAGCACGGAGGAGGCGCAGCGCAACATAGGCGTCCTCCTCGCCGAGCAGGTGTTGGCCGGGCTCGAAGGGAAACTGGTGGCCGACGCCGTCAACCTCCCGGCACTCCCCACCGACCTTCTGGGCAAGATGGGGATCTTCCTCGGCCTCGTCTACGCCCTGGCGCAGGTGATGGCCAAGCTCTCCCGCTCCCCCATCGAGCGGATCGAGGTCGGTTTCTCGCAGGAGGTCCCTCCCGAGTGTCACACCTATCTCGCCCGCCTCGCCGTCGCCGGCGTCCTTGCGCCCCTCTTCGAGAAGGGGACGGTGAACGCTGTTAACGCGATGGAACTGGCGGAGGAACGCGCCATCGAGGTGGAGCACGGACGCGCCGACACGTGGAGAGGACGCCAGAATCTCCTTCGACTGGCGGTCGTCGGAGCCGGACGAAGACACTCCATCACGGGATGCGCCAGCGACGATACCGGGACCCGGATCCTCGCCCTCGATGACTTCGTGCTCGACCTGCGCCCCGTCGGGAACATGCTCCTGACCTTGCACAAAGATCAGCCGGGCGTGGTTGCCCACGTGACGACGGAACTGGCTGAGAGAGAGATCAACATCTCGGAAATGCACGTGGCCCGGCACGACGCCGGGGGGACGGCGATGATGCTGGTGGGGGTGGACTGCGCCCTTGCTTCGGACATCGTCGAGGCCATCCAGGGGACCGAGGGGATCGAGAGGGCGTTGTGCTTGACGTTCCCGAGCCCGGCGTAGGTACCGTCACAGGGAAGAAGGGAAGGACGGAGAGGCTGGATAGGAAGCGTGAAAGAACCGTCAAAAAGTAGAATGTCCCCTTTTTCTCCCCATTCGGACAAACGGAAGTGCCGCCTTGAGTCATTCTTTTAGGGGCTCTTAGAATGGCAACGCAACAAAATAAAGGGGGCGCAATGAAATTCCATTATCTCGGTCTGGCGGCGTTGGTGGCATTGGGTCTGGCGGCAATCGGTCGGGCGGTCGAAGCGCCGGTGGCGGATAAAATGCCGTTGCCGACGGTGGCGCCGGTGAAATTTACAGAAGCACCCAAGCTCGACGGCCAGTTGGATGACGCCTGCTGGAAACAGGCCGCGAAAATCGAATTGAACCATCTGCTGGGTTCCACCAGTATGCCGACCGTGAAAACGGAAGGCTGGCTGGGCTATGACGCGGAGAACCTGTATATCGCCGTGCGATGCGGCGATGCCAAGGGGCAGAAAATCGTGGCCGCCAGGGAACCGGCGCGGCGCGCCGGGCGCGCCGGCCAATATGACAGCATCGAGATTTTCCTCAACCCGGCGGGCAAAGGCTATCGGTACAGTCATTTCGTGTTGGGTGCCGGGAATGTGAGCCGCGAGCAAATGGTGACCGGCAAGGATGCGAATGCGCGCGATGGGAACTGGTCGGTGCCATGGCGGTCGGCGACGCAGGTGAAGGACGGGGAATGGACGGCGGAACTCGCGATCCCACTCTTTGTCTTGGGGCGTCCAACCGTACCCGAGCGAATCCCGTTCAATATCGTGCGGAACAAGAAAACGGAACCCCAACAGAATATCACCTGGGCACCGGTGGGGGGAAGCGGTGCCAGCGGTGGCTATCATGATCCGGATCATTTCGGGATTATCACCGGGTTCAAGGGGTTGACCATTCCGGCGGTTTGCGCACCGGTGCTTCTGCAGGCTGGGGAAGTGGGCCCGTTTACGCGAAAGGATGACGGTAGCCAGTATTATACCTTCAAGGTTCGGATCGGGAATCAAGGCGGGTTGGCGGGTGAAACGGAACTGGAGATCGAGGATCAAACGCGGGACGGGGCCGTGACGCGCCACAGGGAGAAGGTTGCTGTGCCTATGCTGGGGATGAAGGCGAGCGAGGTGGCGATTCCGGTGGCGTATCCGGCGGACCGGGCGGCGAAAGTAATCCTGGCCTCGGAGGAGAAAGGGCCGGGCGCCTGGTGGATGCCGGTGGCGGGGACGGAGGGGCTGACGCCGCTGATCATGTATCCGAATTTGAGCCTGTATTCCGGGGAACCGACCGGGCGTCTGATCGTGGGCATGGCGTTCGACGATGAAGGATTCAAAGCCGGGAAAATGCGGTTGAATGTGGAGGTTAACAATTCCACGGGGAAGAAGGTTCTTAAGGAACAATACCGGGAAATTCGGAATCAAGGCGTGGTAGTCGAAATGCCGGTTGGGAAATGGGAAGCCGGAACCTATACCGGCCGGGTGGAACTGCTGAACGCTGACAAAAAGACGATAGCATCGTTGGAAACGATCATTCGCGTGGCGCCGCCGCCCCCGGCGGGTGTAACCGTGAGCAAGGTGGACCATGAGCGGATATGCGTGCTGGTGAACGGTAAGCCGTTTTTCCCGTTTGGGTTTTTAACCGCCGACATCAGTGCCGGTAAAGCCGAAGGTTATGCCCGGGAGGGGTTCAATCTGCTGGTGGACTGGGATGGTTGGCGCCTGGCCGTCAATGGCGTACCCTGGACGGAGGCGCTCGAAAAACGGCTGAATGAACTCCTGGACCAGAAAATCAAAGTCTATCAGGCGGGCTATGCCAAGGGTGTGTATTCGATCGCCAACACGGTCGGAATGATCGGCTGGGGCCACAACTATGATTGGGAACATAATTTCCAGGACCATCCGATGGTGCTGGAAAAATTGCCGCTGATCATTAACAAGCTGAAGACCCAGCCGGGGATTATCGCCTGGGAAGGATTGGACGAGCCGGAATCGGGACGTTTTGTGACCCTGATGCGGGAGCATCGGGAAAAAATCCGGGAATGTGATCCGTATCGAATCATGTGGAGTACCGCCCGGGGGCTGACTCCCGACATGCTTGGAGCCTATGACGTCTATGGCGGCCATGCGTATTATAGTCCGGACGAGGGGCCGCGCCGCCTGGGCTGGCTGATTTATAGCATGGTGAAGACTGCGAAAATGGGGCGGACACCGGTCTGGGCCACGCCGCAAAACCAGGATATAGGAGCATGGTTTCGCCGGGAATTGACGCCGGACGAACGCCGCTGCGGCATTTATCTTGCCCTTATTAATGGCGCCAAGGGCGTTCATTTCTTTGCTGACAGCGGCACCCCACATCCGATGATCCGGCGGATCCTGGCCTACACGGCGCGGGAAGTGGCGATGATCGCGCCGATTATCATGGAGCAGGCGCCGCCGCAGAATGTGCAGGAAACGCTGGTGGATTCAACCCAGCCGGCGGTCGTGCCGCCTTTGCCCAGGCCGCGCACGCTGTATGATCCCTCTGAGCCCGTGCGAATGTCCTGGGGCGGCGAGATTCCCCTGCCGCTGGTCCAGGCGCTGATCCAGGATAAACCCGACGGAGGAGACTTGATTCTGATCGCCAACAGCGGGAACGAACCGGTGACAGTGAATTGCGCACTGTCCTCCTTCGCCAAGGCTACGGAGGGCAAGTCGTCGCCGGGGGGTGGGAAGCTTGGCTCTAGGCCTGATGTAGGCCGACTCTCTGAGTCGGCGCGCCGGGTCGGAGACCCGGCCTACAATTCTCAGGGGCCCAACCCGCCACACGACCAGCCCCAAGTCAAAGACTTCTTCTCCGGACGCGACTATCCCGTCAAAGACGGCCAATTCACCATCGAATTTGAGCCCTACGGCGTGCGGGTTCTGGAGACTTTTGGTTCCTTGCGTAAGAAAGGCGAGCCGGTGGCCTTAGGCCTGACGGTAATCAAGCCGAAGGAGGCTGATCTGGCCGGCGAAAACATGGTCAAGAATGGCGGGTTCGAAGAAGGCGAGTGGCAGGAAGGTAAAGACGGTAGTTCCAGCTTGAGTCCGTGGGGATTCTTCCGTGGGCGTATTGTGACCAATGAGTTTCATTCCGGGCGGCGCGCGCTGTGCCTGGAAGCGACCTCGAATATGCCGGCCTGCACGTCCTATAAAATCCCGCTGAATCCCAACACCCGTTATCGGTTCTCGCTCTGGGCTAAGGAAGATTTTACGTCCTATGTCAACCGGCCGGGCTACAACTTCATCATCGTTGCCGGCAAGATCAATCATGTCAGTGCTCGCGGACACGAGCCGAGTCCGCAGTGGAAGGAATATACGACCACGGTGGCCACCCAGGATCAGCCGGCAACCGCGGACGTCTATGTGGTGGTCAGTCCCGGCACGGTGGGCGCCGTTTATGTCGATGACGTCATGGTGGAAGATCTGAACGCCAAGAAGCAGTTCATCAAGCTGGAAGATCGGCGGGTGACTCATGAGGGCTACGCAAAACAGGAAAGCCAGTGGATTTACAGCAAGGTGGATTCGCTGGAACAGACGGTGGCGGATGAGGCGGCCCGGCCCGGCGAAAACCTGTTGCGTAACTCCAGTTTTGAGGAATATGTCGTGCCGCCCATGCCGGACTGCTGGCCATTAGGCTTCGGCTATATACGCACCGGTCGTGGCCAGGGCACGAACGCCTATGACGGCAAGTATAGTCTCGAACTGTGGCCGTCGCGGTCGGACCGGCCGAACGTGGGATATATGTTCTGGTCGAACTGGGAACATGGCCGGACATACACACTCAGCGCCTATGTTCGAGCTGAAACGGCGGGTTGCGCGGTGCGCCTGAACGCCTATCCCTGGGATCAGAGTTATGACTTCATCAATTCACCGAAACTGTTGAAGTCACCGGAATTTACGGTGGGTACCGAATGGCAGAGGGTCGAGTGGACGTTCCAGCCGATCAGCACAGGGGCCGGTCGCTGGAGCGGGCCGGTGTCCATCGGCATATTCTACAGCGTGCTACCGGGGGGCGAGCAGGGCAAAGGGCCGCATATCTGGGTGGACGCAGTCCAACTGGAACTGGGCGACAAGGCCACCGAGTACAAGCGGGACAGCTACCGGGCGCCGTATGTGGATCCAAAGTGGCTGAGTGATGAGGTTTTCAAGGAACTCGAAAAGAGAAAAACGCGATATTAGAAACAGAAGTGCCGTGTAACAGAATCCGTCGACTGACGGATTCGCTACACGATGGCAAGCGGACTGGACATAGCGCCACGGGCTTACGCCCGCGGCTACGGAATAGCATCCGATCTCAACACTTCACAATCAAGGAGACCCATGGAAAAGAATCATTATATTAACCCCTCACCCCCCAAGCCCCTGACCCCAGCCCGCCTGGAATCAAATTTCCTATCAGTTGTTGCGGCTCGCCGACGGCACGGTCCGTGAGCGGGACAGCGGCTGGCCGTGGGCGGACGGCGGCAAGGCCGTGAGTTGCCTGCTCGACCCCACGCATCCGCTGACGATCGCCTACCTCACCAGCGTGTTCGCGGCCTACCGGGAACTGGGCGTGCGCTACTACATGATCGATTTTGTCTTGGGCTCCCCCCGGCCCCCCGGTTCGGTTCCGCAAGGCACTTGACTTGTCCCGAGTGCTGACAAGACAGTTGCCGTGTCCCAGGTGCTGACGCCGCGTCCGTAGTTGTCGGGAAGCCCTTCTCTCTCCCTCATCGTCCCCAGCGTACGTACGGCGTCCCCGGCAATTGCCTGCCCTGAAGCGGGGGAGGAAGAGCAGGAGGCAGGGGGATAACTGTACAGGGAGTCGGTTACTCTACGAGACTCTTCCGCGCGCGCGCGAGGGCAGGGGGCGGACCCGGCAATTGCCGGATCTGCTCCGCGGGCCGCACAGACGCCGATTCCGGCGCGCGGGCGGCAGCCTGCGTCTGTCGAGGCGTACGCCGGGGGACGTTTTCTGTACCCCAGATTTTTCGAGCGCGAGGAGTACGTAGATGGGCCGCAAGGGGGGGGCGAGCCATTTGCGCCGGTCTTGCAGTGCGGTTTTTCGATCATCCCCTCGCCGCCTTCACCATCGCCACGATCCCCGCCTTGACCGGATCGGGCAGCGTCTCCCACGCCTCGACGACGGCCCTTGCGATTCTCCCATGAGCCGTGGTATCGTTTCTAGGGGCAGGACATTCAGTCCAGCCGGCGCACAGCCTTCGAAGTGATTGCTGATGTTGATGAACGTATCGCAGCCCGTCTGAGCGTTGGCTCGGACGACCTCAGCGGCAGCTTGAAGGCTTTGCGGTTGAGGCGTCACGATCCTGTCCCATTTCCCGCCCGCCTGCTCTTCAATGCCCTTCCCAGGAGCCTGAACGGTTACGTCTACTTCTTGACCTTGCAGACCTCGAAGTCGTCGATCCAAGCGACGCCGTCGCTTTGGTCGTCGTAGAAGAGGAACTCGATCATCATTTGCCCGGTATCGTCTTCGCACTTCGTGTCCACGGAAAGCTCGGCCCAGTTGTCGGCGGTCTTGCCGACGCCGCGCGCGCCGCCCTGGTGGCGCAGCCACTCGCCGTTCTTGCCGAACGCGGTGAAGATGATGTACACCCCTCCCTTGTCCGCGTCGGCCTGGTACCGGACCTTGGCGCGATACCACGCGCCGGGCTCCGCGTCGAAACGCTGCCGCAACGACACGATCGACTTCGCGGCCGGCGTCTTGGTCAGGCGAACGCTGCGCTCGCCGGAATAGGCCTTGGCATCGTCTAGGGTGACGCCCTTGGGATCGACGGCATACCCCTCGGGAAGATAGTCCCCGTCCGCCTTCCAGCCGTCCGGGATCCCGTCGCCGTCGATCTCGGTCTCAAAGCCCGAGTTAACGAGCAGGTTCGCGCCCACGCCTTCCTGGCCCGGGATGACGATCTTGGCGGGGTCGGACACCTTCTTCCTGAACTCCTCTATCGTGACGCTCTCGAACGTGATGCCCGTGCGCGCTAGGTTCGCAACGCCCAACTCCTCCAAGAGCGGGAAGAATGCGTCGAACGCCTTCTTGCGAAGCGGGTCGTCCGGACCGGCGAAGCAGAGGATCTCGAGTTGGGGCGACAGCCGCGCCATCTGAACGCGACGCATGAGCACGGGATCGTCGCCCACCTTCTTCTCGGCCTCGTCGAACAGCCGGTCCATCTTCTGGACCACTGACCACTTGAGCATAGGCGAGAAGCTGGCGCTCATGTGTACGCCGGGATACGTGTTGAACGTCGAGCCCATGGTCTTTTCGTAGGAAGCCTTGTCCTCGACCAAGAGAACATACTCGGCCATTTCCTCGCCCGCCGGTCCATAGTACCCCTCGCAGAACTCGCGGATTCCCTTCCCCACATCGTAGTCCGGGTCCCACATCAACTGGCAGGCGATGAAGCTCTTGACGTGCGTAAGCGACCAGGGAAAGGTGAAGTACCCGTATCTCGGGTCGTCATACGCGCGGATCTGCTTGTCGCCATCAGGTGCGGGGTTGTCGTGTATGACGTTGCCTCCCGTTTCGACGAACACGCCATCCAAGCCCATTTCCTCGAAGAGCTTGAAGTTGTGCTTGGACGCGTACAGTCGCGGGTGCGGCATGAGCGAATCCGACTGGTAGTGGTAGTACCAGACTCCCAACTGGGAGGTATTGTCCAGCCACTGGCGAAGCTGCCCGACGAAATCGCGGTCTTGGTTGGGACCGCCTTCGTCAAAGCCGTACAGGTAGTCGGCGCTGATGGGGCACCAGGTAACGAAGACGTTCGGGTGCATCTTGACGGACGTGGGAGCGAAGGTCATGCCGTACGCCAGCGTGCCGATCGTGACGTTGGGGTACTCCTTGCAGACCGCCTCGGCGACCTTGTTGTTGAACTCCATGTACGTGCCGGCCAGACCGATGCGATCGTACGAAGCCCTGCACGTCTCGCACTGGCAGTGGTTGGCGCTGTCGGTGTGCCCCAGTCCGATTCGCCACGGGCGACCGCCGTACCCTGCCGCCCTGCGCTTGAACTCGTCGGCCATGTACTGCACGAAACCCGGGTTGGTCACGCAGTAAGCGCGCGCATTGCTGTTCTCGTGGCAGACGCGCTTGCCGTCGACCTCGGCGTAGTATTCGGGATGCTCCTCGTACAGCGACGCCGGAATATAGCTCAGCGCGTGAGCGGAATAGTAATTGCCCAGCGTCTGGGCGCGCGGGTCCGACATGAGCACCATCATGGACTTCGTGCCGCCCCAGGTCTTGCATTCATTGAGACGATTGCGAACGGTCCAGGAGGGGTCCCAATGCATGGACGGGCTCGTCGACCGCCACCGGAACGCGGGCTTTTGCCGGTCGTCGATCTCGCCGAGTTTGACTGTCGCCTGCTTCGGGATCTTCATGCACGCGGGCGTGAACCACCGGCAACCCAGATGGTCCTGCAGAAACCCGTACATCCCGTTGATCGTCCCGCGCAACGGACCCCCGGCGATGACGAGCGCCTCGCCCTCCGTGCGGATCTCGTATTCACCGTCGGCAAAGTCCTTGGCCATGCCCGCCAGGCCCAGTCCCTCCAGCCGCGCGTTGTCCGCGCCGATTACGATCTCGCATTCCGCAGGCTCCGTGTCGTCGGTAACGATGGGGAATTCGGCGCCCGTGATCTCCTTCAAGATCCCGGCAAAGTCCTCTGCCACGGCCTTCGTACTCACGTCGGCCGCCGTGGACACAACGATCCTGCAAGTGGTTTTTCCTCCGTCCGCGAGGATCACCCCCTCGCCGAAGGCATACCCACTGACAAGCATCGCAACCGTAAGAGCACACGCCACAATCCAAGCGCTCTTTATCATGTCGAACGTTCTCCTACTCGCTGGTTTTCCGATTCATGTAGATGTCCTTATTGCCGTCCCGCGTGTCAGTCCAGACGACCACGTCCCCACACACGTCGGGCTCAGTCTGATCGCCCTTTCCTTCATAGACGGCAAAGACGCTCTTCGGATTCAGGTCGCACCCGTAGATATCCCAATCGCCGCGACGGTTATCCTGCCAGACGACGGTCTGTCCGTTAATGGCCGGGGCCTCCTGGTCGCCCGGGGCACGGCAGATCTCCATTTCCTCTTTCGTCTGGAGATCGTATCCATAGATGTCCCAGTCGCCGTTGCGGTTGTCCTGCCAGACAATGACGGTGCCGCAAATCGTGGGCTTCTGCGCGCTCTTGCCCGGGTTCCTAGAGATGCGAACCGGTTCCGGGTCCACGTTGATGTCGCGCTTGTAGATCCCGTAGTTGCTCCACCCGCCCGCCTGGGAGCCCTGCTGCCAGACGACGGTCGTGCCGCTGACGTCCGGTTCGTTTTGGTTCAAGGTGTCGGAGTTGGTCACGTCGAACGGGAGTCCGATGCCCCCCATCTCGTACGCCACGATGTCGGTTATCCAACTGGCCGGTGGCGCGCTCTTGCCGGTCCACCCCTCCCAGCGGTGCTTTGCCGACGTGAAGGTCACGAGTTCCCCGTCGATCGCGGGCGTGAAGGCCACGCCGTCGAGCGTGTTGGGCTCGCCCCGGGGCAACCCGATCACGAGAACGTTCGACCATCCGCGATTGTGAACCAGCGCCACGCGATCGCCGCTGATCGCGGGGGTCATGGCGTTAGAGTCGGGCGGACAGAAGACGACGAACTCCTTGCGATGCTTCAAAACCATGCCGCGCACGCTCCACGGGAACTTTGTCCCCTCCGTCTTGCCCTCGGGACGGTTGTCCTGCCACATGACGATCAGCCCCTGCTTGGCCGAGCTGATCGCCGGGTGTTCCTGGTCGTGCGCGTCGGTGCAAACCGGTACGCTCCGCTTCGCGTCCCACGGCGAGGGCCCGTCCGCAGCCTGCGCAAAGGAGGACCCCATGATCGTGACTGCAAACGCCAAAATTCCTCGCACTGTCATGAGTGTCACCGGTAACTCTAAACCCGTCCACCGGGGATCGGCTCAAAACCGGCCAGTGGACGTTGATGAGTCGGGGCGCATTACACCTTTCCTTCAGTATGTTTGCAAGACTGGTCTTTCAGGCGGTAGCTCTTGCCGGTGATGGCGATGACTTCGGCGTGGTGGGGGAAGCGGTCGAGGATGGCGGTGGCTGCGGGGACGTCCCCGACCAGCTTTCCCCGCTCCTTGATGGAGATAAGAAAAGGGACATTCTACTTTTATGCAAGAGCTCGGCGCGGTCGAAGGCCCCCCGCACGCACGGGAGATCCTTGAATGGGAACTGGGAGATCCCGCGACCGACCACCTGATGGCGGGAAGGTCCGCGCCCTGAATCTCAAGAGAGCAAGACAGCGATGAACGGGATCGGGAAATCAGACAGACTTGGAGCGGTAGAGGCCTCGCTATTGAGACTCTGCCCGTTGTGAGAGGTTGAGGGGGGCTTGCGGAACCTGTAACTCGGGAAGTTGTCGGGTCACGTCCTCTTGTGGGTCTGTGCTGTCTGTGGGGCTCAATGGCAGGGAAGCGGCCTATCTATCGGAATCAGGGCGACTGGCCTTCGCCAAGCGAGCGCTCGGCGATCACGGCCCCGCTCGCGCGGTCTCGCAACACGAGGCTCGTGCGCTGACCGGAGGGGGTGAACGCGATCTCAATCACGGAACGCTCGTCCCGCACGTAAAAACGAAAGGCCGACGGGTCCTCAACGGGGCTGATCTCCGGGAGCGTCGTCGCATCCTTCGGGCCGCAGACGCCCAGATGGATGAAGAAGAGCCGCCGGTCGCCGCGGTCGGGCTCGATCTCCATCCGGTAGCCGCCCGCAAGTTGCGCGCGCAGCGCCTCGGCCGAAACCGGCGATGCCTCGGTGCCGGGAGGGTAGTTGAAGTTGCCCGCGCGGAATTCGTACCCCGCCCCTCCCACCACGCGCGTTATGGCCCTGGCGGGGACGAGCGTCCGGAAGACGAGCGCGCTCTCCCCGCTCGTGATCGTGAAAGTCGTCGTGTCGGTGGACTCGATGATCCCTCCGGCGCGCTTCCCCTCGACGAGGGAACTGGTCCCGTCGATCGTCGGCGGATCGAGACAGTGCATGAGCCATGTCGCCTTCCCGGGAGCGCGATGCATGAGAACCGCGTCGCACAGCAGGATGTACCTGCCTTGAATCACCGCCACTGTCCGGATGAACTCCGCCTTGTCCAGGGACGATGCGATGGTGGCCCGGCCGATCCCCGCGCTCAGGTTCTCGTCATGGTACTGCCACACAAGCCTCCCGGGAGAGTAGGACGCGCGCCACGAATCGTCGGAGCGCCCGATGTCCCCCAGGACGACGGTGTTGTGGGCGAACGGCGTCCGGAAGTAGTTCTTCGTGTGCTGCTCGTTCGGCGCGCCCGGAAAACCGGCGTCGATGGCGAGTGCGTCCGCGTTTCGCATGATGCTCACATGGTTCTGGTGAAAGTGATCGCCGTTCGGTGACGTGCCCGGACGAAAGGCGACCCACAGAGTTCCCCCGTCGGGCGCCTTCGCACGCGAATAGACTAGGCCGCTCAGCCCGAAAACCGCAAAGTCCGGGGCCTCGGCGTTCGGCGCCGGCGCCAGCGCTGGAGAAGAGAGCAGCCGCGAGAGCGCCAGCTTCAACCGCCCGGCGTCGTCCTCCCCCAGCGCGTTCCAGGAGTCCTCGAAGACTCGGTCCCCGAACGAGCGCCCTTGCCCGCTTCCGGAAAGGGACGCGAGTTCATAAAAAAGCTCGGGAGGACCGGGCGGACGACGGACGCTGCTCTCGGCGCACTTGTCGCTGGTCAGGTTCGGACCCACTGACCCCAGCCAGCCCGCCAGCGAAGACGCCGGATACGCCCCTCCCGCGCTGGCCCCGGGAGCGGATAGTGCCGCGAGGTCCTCCTCCGTCGCGAGCTTCCAGGCGCGCAGGACCCGCGAGATGGCGACCTCGTCCCGGGGGACGTAGTCTCCCAGCGCGAACGAGGACCCGTCGCTGACGGCGCTGAGCCGCCGCCATAGGACGTTCGTTACAAAAGACTCCCGGAAAAGCGTCAGCCACTGCTGGGCCCGGTCCGACGCCTCCCCCTCGCCCGCGAGCGCTAATCCCAGGAAGGCGAGCGGCATGAGTTGCCCGCAGGGCCCCAGCCCGGGCGGCGGAGCGGCGTTCTTGATCTCGGCGATGTACGTCCCGCGCTTGATCATGTCCTCAAGCACCGCCTTTCGCTGCGCCTCCGGGAGCGCGTCGTAACACCAGTCGAACACGAGCGCCTCCGTGACCGGGAACTCCTGCCAGTCGTAGTCCGGGTTGCGCACGATCGGGTGGTCGATCGTTGCGGCAAGCAACGCGATCGCCGCGTTCGCTAATCGCTCCTCCGCGGGATCCAAAAGGTGCGAAAGCGCCAGCGCCTGCAAACGAAGGTTGAGAACCTCCGCCGGAAGGTCCGCTACAGGAGCCCCCGCCTCCGCGTAGCGCAAGACCCGCGTGGATAGATACCCCCAGACGCCTTCGAGATCCCCCCCCGTGCGGATGCGCTCGCGGAGCCCGTCCGGCGCCCGTAGGATCCGATCCGTAAAAAGGACGCGGGGATGGTAGGGGGGGATCTGCAATCGCGCCGGTCGGAGCGCCCCAGGCGCCGCCTCCCTCGCCGCCCGCACAGGCGGCTCCATCGGCCGGGGTGGAGAATAGCTCAAATAGGCGATGGCCGCAAACACCGCCACGAAGACGATGAGCAAGCCCGCCCACGAACGCGCGCTCATCGGCGTCTCCCGGGGAATGCCGCTCTCATGGGTTGGAGGGCGGCGCACTGGGTTCGACGAAAACGTCAAGACGCTTGAGCAGCGTCCCCTTGGTCTGTTCGAGCGCCACGAGCGCGGTCGTGTACGTGACTATCGACTTCAGCTCGTCGCTCTCCGCCCGGGACAAGAGCTCCTGGGCCTGCAGGACGTCGAGGCTGGTGGACTTGCCGACCTCAAACTTCCGCTGCTCCGCGATCAGGTTCTTCTCGGCGAAGATCCGCTGGTACTCGGCGGCGTGTACGCTGGCAAGCGCCGTCTCGACCGCGCGCACGGCCGACTTAACATCGAGGATCACGATCCGGCGCAGGTTGTCGTAGGCGAGCAGCGCCTTCGTCTTCTCGAGCGCGCTGCGGGTATACGCGCTGCGCGCCGCCCGGTTCCCAAGCGGCACCTCCACGTTCACCCCCGCCCCCCAGTCCCGCGTCCCGCCGTTGCGCCATTCGTCCGTGCTCGCTCCGCGAAACGTGCCGCCAAGCCCGTTGCGGTTGTACGTCGCCACGAGGTCGATTACGGGCAGCAGCTCGTTCCTCGCGACCACGATTGAGATCCCGCTCGACCGGATGTCGATGTCCGCCTGCTTGAGCTCGGGACGGTACGCGAGCGCATCGCGGACGCAGTCGAAGGCGCTCACGGGCTCCACGGCTAGGCGCGCGCTATCCTGCGGGATGAGAAGAACGTCCTCCTCGAGCACGTCCTCGGGCTGGTTGATGAGGTTGCGCAGCTCGTCCCGCGCCTGCGCGATCGCCGACTCGGCGACGATGATCTCCTGCTTCTGCTTCTCCACGTTCGCCTCGGCCCCTACTACCTCGAGGGGAGCGATGCTCCCGACCGCCGCGCGCTTCCGGTTGTCCTCCAGCACCCCTTCCGCCAGCGACAGGGATTTTTTCCTGACCTCCAGATTCTCGATAGCGAATACCAGATTCCAGTAGGCCTCGTGAACCTGCCGCGCGATCTGGAGCGCGATGCCCGTGAGATCATACTCGCTGCGCTCGGCGGAGTTGGCGGCAAGACGGATCCCCGCCGTGCTGTACTCCCTCCAGGCGCCCCGCAGCAGAGGCTGGGTCACGGTGAGCCCGACGTCGAGGTCGTAGTACGGGTTGATCGCGGCGTACGCGGAATTGGTGTTCATGCGCACCCCCGCATACTTGAACTCCACGGTGGCCCCCGTCTTCAACTTCTTTAAGAGCCCCACCTCGTACTTCCAGACCTTCGTCTTCTCAAGGTCCGCGCCCACGAGCGCCGACGCCGTCAGGCTCCGCGAGTCGGCGAACAGCGTCGACAAGCTCAGGGTCGGATCGAAGGCGGCCTCCGCCTCGGCAACCTGCGCGCGCGCGATCTCCGGGTCGATCCGCCCGATCTGCAGCGAATAGTTCCCCACCCCCTCGCCTGACGCCAGCGCTAGGACTACGCACTGACGCAGCGTGAGATACACAACCTTCTGCGGCTGGCTCGCCGGCGCCCCTTCCTGCGTCTCTGTGGACTGGACCGCCCCTTCTGAATCGGCGGGTGGCGAGGCGGCGGCATCCTCCGCGAAGAGGATCCCCGGGCAAACAACCCCTATGACCGATAGAACGACAAGGCAAATTGTGTGCGGTCGGATGGCTTTCATCTAAAACCTTTCGAAATCGTTCGCTCGCGCGGGCCTCTCATGCCTTGCCCGACAGGAGCCACCGACAGTACAGGTCGAAAGCCCTGTCGGTGTCAAATGTAAAATCCTCCCAGGGGGATGAGGAAACCCCTTTCTTGAGGAAAAAACCCACCGCCTGGTTCGTCGTAACGTTCCGCGCGTACGCGGCGAGCCTCTCTCCCGTGAAGCGCAGGTTGAGTCGCTTGTTGACGGCGCGCGGATTGTCGGGGGATAGCTCCAGATGCCGCTCGTCGAGACGCAGACGCCTCGGGGATTGCTTCAGAAAGAGATCGATCACCCGGAAATCGACGACGCGCGTCTCCCGCGAGAGCCTTTCCTCGCTCCCCGGCGAAAAGACCCGCACCCCCGCGTACCCCCCCATCGTGTCCCCCGGGGCCCGACGGCTCGTGCTTTCCGTGCGCCCGAGACGCATCTGGGCGGCCACGATGTAACGGAGGTCCTCATACTTCCCCGCGACAATGCTCTCCTGTACGTGGATCGTGTACCCGTTCTCCGAGAAGGACGCCCGCGACGCGACCTCGGCCATCGGGATGGCGGCGAAGTCCGTCTCGGGGAGCGCCCGGGCCCCGATCTTGAGACCCGCCAGCGCCCCGACGATCCGTTCCGCCGCGCCCCGGTCGATCCCCACCGCTAACACTCCCCTCGACCCCTTGATCTCCCGCGTGACGTCCACCAGGCTCCTCCCCAGGATGGCGGAGATCTCCCGTCCCGCCGAGCTCACGTTGATTGCCGATTGGTCCGTGCGCAACACGACCCACGCGCCGGAAGACGCGGCGGACGGACCTCCCTGTGCGACGGCGACGGGCCTTTCGAGCTTCTCCAGCGCGTGTCGAGCCTCCGCCGCCCGTGGGTGGTCGGTCCGCGCCGCGACCACCCCGAGATACCGTCTCGCCTCCTCCGGGTTCTTGAGGTATCGCGCGTAGAGAACCCCCAGGCGCCACGTCGCCTCCGACGCCCGCGGGCGCTCGCGATAAAACCGCAGGAACCGCTTGTAGTAATTCGCGGCTTCCGCGTAGTCGCCGTTCTTGGCGAAGCAGGTGGCCGCCGCGAACTGCAGTTCGGCCGGAAGGATCATCGCCCCTTCCTGCTGGTAGTAGAGCTGCGCCAGCCTGCGGACCCCCAGTTCATCCTTCTCCGCCACCTTCTTCTCGAGACGTCCCGCCAGCTCTTCCAGTGCTCCCATGGGGATATCCTTTCCAGCGGTCAGAGCGGCCCCTCCCACGGACATACCGAGCAGTTCGCGACCCCATACTCGGCGAAGAGCCCTCCCCGGTCGCGGAAACCGGGATGACGTCCGTTCGCCGCGCAGAAGCCCAGTTCGTCCTGTTCGCCGCGCCACGCCGGACACCGGCGCTTGAGACCCTGCCCGGAAAAGGGGACCGGATCGTGCTGGGACCGCTCCTTCGACAGCAGCCCCTTCCAGAGATGTGCCGGACGGTCCCGCCGTTCCCATGCCGCTAACACCCGTTTCGATTGGGCCAGACTCCACTGCAGGAAATCGGGGGAGAACCCCTCGGGCCGTACGGCCGCCCACCAGGGGGCGGCCTCATACGCCTGGGCGAGGAAGCTCAGGAGCCGCCGCATCCGGCTCACGCGCACGACGGCCTTCCCGACGCGGTGGACCGCCAAGACGCTCGCCGCCAGCAGTACTTCCTCGAAAAGACGCGGGAATGTGTACATCATTCGCTTCGCGCCCGGCGTGTACGTGATGTGCCGCATCTCTCGATCGTACGCGCCCAGGTAGGGAACCGCCAACACGTCCTCGGGGTAGTGCATCATCGTGAAGGTCTCGGGACCCACCCCGAGGCCGACGATCGCGCCGTCCAGACGCGCCGCCTCCTCCGCCGGACACCCTTTGCCGCAGGGCGTTGGGCTCTGACCGTGGTCCTTGAGCACCTGCCGCGCCTTCGCTCCGACCGCGACCCACGAGTGCGTCGGGTGGAAACTGCGCAGCGCCCCGGCACGCGCGCGCAGCGTCTCGGGTATCGCCCCCTGGAAACCCGGCAGGTTGCTGGAACAGAAGTCCTGCGGCGCCGCGTTGCGCAGTTCCTCGATCCCGTAACTCTCGCTCCAGATGTCGTCTCTAAAAGCGGGGCCGACGATCGTTCCCTCGGGACCGATCGCCGCGAAGAGCGCGTCCAGGATCCGCTCCGCCCCTCCCTCGATGCGCCCGAACGCGCTCAACGACCCGTGGATGACGAGCGTGTCGCCTTCCCGGAGCCCGATCTTGCCGAGCTCGCCAACAAGGGGATCCCGCAGCATGGCAGACGTCCTTGAGCGCCCCCGGGGACGCCCGACCGCCGTCACCTGATCCTGCCGGCTCGCAGAAACGAGGCGCTGTAAAGCTGCTTGTTGAGCATCACTTCCGCCGCGATCGCCGCGTTCATCAGCTCCTCGTCCTCGACGTCCACGATCGCGCTGTCCAGCCCCGCCGCGATTGCCATCACGAGAAACGTCCGGTTGAGTAGCGGCCGCTCCGTGCACCCGTTGGAAACGTTGGACAGCCCCACCACGATGTGCGGCGCCGGATCACAGATCAGCTTGATCTGCGAGATCGCTTGGAGCAGGATCGACGGCTGTTCCTGCGACGCGGAGAGCGGGAACATCACCGGATCGATGAACAGGTGGTCCATCTCGACGCCCTGCTCCATCGCGCTCGTGACGATCGTCGCGGCGATCTCGATCCGCCGGTCCACCGTCTGCGCGATCCCCTCCTTGTCCATCGTCAGCGCGATGATCGACGCGTCGTGCTCCGCCGCCAAGGGCAGCCAACTCGCCAGCTTCTCCGGATCGCCGCTCGTGGAGTTGATCATCTTCTTGTTCTTCCGCGACGCGGCTAACCCCGCCCGCACCACCTCCAGGTTCTGGGAGTCGATCGCGATGGGCGTGTCCACCGCCTTCTCGACTTCCTCGACCAGCCACCGCATCGCGGAGACCTTGTCCGCCGTCGCCGTCCCCACGTTGATGTCGAGAAAGCTGGCCCCGCACTCCGTCTGCGCCCGCGCCAGCGCGTGGATGATGCCGGCGTCCTTGCTGTTGATGGCCTTCTTCACGTCGTTCCATTTCCCGTTGATGCGTTCGCCGATGGCGATCATGGGGGACTCCTCTTCTCTTAGACCGCTAAAGGATTCAACCGCGCTCCGATCCGGTCATGCGCTCGATGACCCCCCGCAGGACGGACAGCGCCTTCGGATGGCGCAGCGTGATGATGTCCGCGCCGGCGTGGAGCAGCGTGACCGCCGTTATGGCTTCCCACATCGGACCCCGCTCGACCTGCGGACCCCACCGCGCGGCGGCCTCGTCCCCGTCCGGGGCCTTCGCCTCCTTCGCGCGCCAGGCCTCCAGCCCCGCCGTCACGATCACGGGCATCGCCATCATCTTGTCCCCCTGCAGCGCCGCTAAGCGCCCTCGCTCCTGGATCGAATACGCGTACTCGAGCCCGTACCCAAGCCCCCCGGTCGTCGGAAAGATCACCACGCGGTCCGCGGGGAAATCGAAGTCCGACAGCAGGATGTTCACCTGCTTGCAGATGTTGATGTCGAGCGGCGACTCGGAGATGACGCAATGCCCGTCGGCTTGACACACCCCGGCGAGACGCTTGTAGTTGTCCTCGGTCACCGTCCCCAGGAGACACCTCTCCCCACGGGCGGCGCTTCCGACGGCCGGCATCACCTCGTTGTTCTTCGCGTCGTCGTCCCCCCCCCAGATGATGAGCGGCACCTCCACGGCCTTGAGCATCGCGCGGACAAGTTCCGCCGACTCCTCCGGCGATCGGTTGCCCTTGTCGGGGCTTGTCCCCTCCAGCCGCAGACAGATCATTTCCGCCCCGAACTCCTTCACGCACTTCTGCGCCCATGTGCAGGGGTCCTTCGCGACGTCCCGAATCGGCTCCACCAGCGCCGCCGGCCATTCCACCGGCTCGATGTCAAGCACGTCCATGGCCACGACCGGCCGATGCCCCGTGTCTCCCTCGAACGTCATGAAGGGCGCCGTCTTCGCCCCGCCCACGGTGATGGCGCGCGAACGGCTCCCGCCCTTGGCGCGGGTGGCCCCGATCGTCACCTCGACGATTGCGCCTGTGTACTTCTCTGCGACCGGAGGTACTGGCATCTTGCGTTCCTTTCCTTGTCCTTCGTCCGCGTTACCTCTTCTCGAGGGTCCTCGCTAGGATGTCGGAGATCGCCTGCAGCGCCGCGCTCTCCGACCCCAGCGCGAAAACCGGCTCGCCCCGCACGCTCGCCTCCGCGACCGCTTCGTCCTCGGGGATCTCTCCTAGGACCTCGATCCCCGCTCCCTCGACGGCGGCCGCAGACGGCCGTTCCCGCGTCCCGGGGACGGATCGGTTGAGGATGAGCCCCATCCGGCCCACCCGGATCGGAAGCTCCCGCGCGATCTGCGAAATCCGGCCGGCGGTGCGCAACCCCAGCGCGGTCGGCGCCGTGACGATCCAGAGATGATCCACGTCGTTCGTGGTCCGTCGCGACAGATGCTCCATCCCGGCCTCGTTGTCGATGACCACGAGCGGATACGTCCGCGCCATGGAGTCCATGTAGGACCGCAGCAGGTTGTTCACGTAGCAGTAGCACCTCGGCCCCTCCGGCCGACCCATGGTGACGAGATCATAACCTTCCCTCTCCAGCGCTAGGCATTGGATGGCATACTCGAGCTGACGTGGACGGCTCGTGTCCGACGCCCCCGATTTCTCCAGCGCCTCCTCCCTGATGTCCGCGATCGTGCGCTCCGGCTCGGCCCCCAGCAGGATCCCCAGGCTCGCGTTCGGATCGGCGTCTACGGCGAGCACCGGACCCCGGCGCTGCTCCACCGCGCAGCGCACAAGCAGCGCCGCTAAGGTCGTCTTCCCCACCCCGCCCTTGCCGCTCAAGGCAATGATTACCGACATCCTACGGGCCTCTCCCGCTTGCGGTGCGGTGCTTCCTGACGTGGGACCGCGCGGACCTCGCGCACCTCGCTTCGCCACAGCGCCTCGCGCACGGAGGCGATCCCCTCCAGGGGCGCGGTCTCCACAAAGATAACCTGATCTTCGCGCCGTTCAAGGAAAACCGTGTCGTCGGCCGAAACAAAGAGGAGCGCCCCCGGCGCCGCCCCGAACGGCACCATCGCCATGGACGGCTTTTCCTGCTCGGTGAGCTCCCGCATCGCGAGCTGGAACTCCGCCGCGTGCAGCGCCGAGTCCCACACCGAGACGAGCGCGATCACAACGCGGTCCGTCTCCCCGAAACGATAGGCTGTCAGCCGGTCGCCGTCCCACCCGGACGACGCGCTCGGCGCTAGGTCCGGCAGAAACTGCGTGAGCCACAGGTCTATGCCGAACTCCCCCACGCAGTCGTTGAAGATCCGGTGCCACCCCGGCCCTAAAGCTCCTTCGAGGTCCGGGATCGTGATCGCGCGCGGATAGTCTCGCTTTCGCGAAAGATACTTTTCCGGATGGAGGATCTGCTCCGTCGAGGCCGGCAGATCCCCGAACGCGCGCCGCACCCCCGCCTGCCCTTCCTTCCGTCGCAGGACGGACACGAACGATGTCCCTCGGACGTAGGGAAAGATCATCTCCTCCGCAAGCCATTCGGGCAGGCCTTTTAGGTTCGGGGAGAGGCGCACGGCCAAGTCGAGCGTCTCGGCGATGAGGCCGAGGTCCGGACATGCCTCGCCCCCCTCGCGCGAGAGATACTCGATCATCCCGAGAGTGGCGTCCCCCTCGATGAGGGCTAAACACGCGAAACCGCCGTCCGAGTTCGTGTAGTCGTCAAGGGGCAGCGTCGTGAGGTCGAAATGCTGGTCCTGGAGCGCGTGGATGAGCTCGTGCGCTAGGATCTCCCTCGTTCCGACCGGGATGTCGTCCAGGACGTACAGGGCCTTCTCGTCCTTGTCGTAGAACCCGGCGATCTCCGAGGTGTACGTCTCCACCAGGAGCTCGCGCAGCGGGATGTCGTCCCTGTAGAGACCGATCTTCCGGAGGACCAGCTCCCGGTTGGTGAACTCCTCCACCGGGATCTCTTCGTCCAGTGTCGCAAGGAGCCGATCCCGGAGGCCGTCCCGGCTCTCCACCGCCACCGAGACCTCGCTTTTCCACGGAAGCTCCCGCAGCTCGGAGACGGCGCGCTGGATCCCTGGGAGCAGCTTCGCCAGCGCCGGGGGAAGACCCGAAGCGCTGCTCCCCCGTGCCGCACCGTCCCCCTCCGGATAGACCGGGATGCTCACTGCCAAGAGGAGCGCCGGCAGGACAATCCACTTCTTCACTGACGGCGTTCCTTGTGTCGGCCGCAGCCTGCCGCCACAACGGTCGGGAAAAGCTCCACGTCCGTGTGGGGAAGAAAATTGGCGCGGATGAACTCGTCCATGTAGTCGGCGTTCGTCATCAGATCAAAGGTCGTCATGCCCTTGGCCACCTCCTGGCAGTGCCGGAACGCCTCCTCGCTCATGAGACATAGCTTCGCCCCCGACACGGACGTGTTCCCCATGTAGTGGATCCTGGGAATCGGGATGTCGGGCAGCATCCCGATCATCACCGCCTTCCGCGCGTCGAGATAGTTCCCGAATCCGCCCGCCAAGAACACCTGCGAGATCTCCTCCTTCCGGATGTGCATGGCGTCCATTAGCGTGCTGATCGCCGCGTAGACCCCCGCCTTCGATCGGACCAGCGTGAGCACGTCCGTCTGCGTGAGCACGATGGGCGCGTCGTGGGCGCTCTCCTCAGCCCCCGCGAGCACGAAAGCTTCGCCGTAATCGTCGTCGTAGGTCATCCGCTCCGGATACATGGACCCGTCGAACCGTCCGGAGCGGGTGATGACCCCCGCGCAGAAAAGCTCCGCGAGCGCGTCCAGCAGTCCCGAGCCGCAGATCCCCAGGGGGGGCATGTTCCCCACCGTCCGAACGCGAACGCGCCCGTCGCCGTCGAACGAAACGCGCTCGATCGCCCCGGATACCGCGCGCATCCCGCACTTCACCCCCGACCCCTCGAACGCCGGGCCCGCCGACGCGCTGGCGCACACGAGCCACTGGTCGTTCGCGATCACGATCTCCCCGTTCGTTCCGATGTCCACGAACAGCGTGTTCTCCCGCAGCGCGTCGATCCCGGTGGCGACCACCCCCGCCGTCACGTCGCTTCCGACGTAGGCGCTTACGGACGGAAGACAATACAGGAGCCCCCTCCCGTTGATGTGGATCCCTACCTGCGCGGCGCGGATGGCCGGGAGGTGGTTGGCCGTCGGAATGTAAGGCGAACGTTTGATATTGTGCGGGTCAAGACCCCAGAGGAAGTGAATCATCGCGGTGTTGCCCGAGGCCATGATGCATGAAATGTCCGCGAGCGCGCCCCCGGACTGCTTCACGAGCTCCGTGATGAGCCCGTTCACGTCCTCTACCACGCACTTCTGGAGCGTGTCGAGCGCGTTGTTCTGGATGGCATAGTCGATCCGGCGGATGTAGTCCTCCCCGAACTTCATCTGCGAGTTGTAGGTCGCCTCTGTCGCCACGGTCTCCCCGGAGCTCAAATTGACCAGATGAGCGACCACCGTCGTCGTCCCGACGTCCACCGCTAAGCCGAAGTTCCTCGCGGACCGGTCCCCCGCCTCATACTGCACAACCTCCGTGACGGCCCCGCGCCGCGCTAAGGTCGCCGTGATCCTCCAGTTCGCCTGACGCAGCAGCACCGGCAACTGCCGCAAAATCTGATACCCCGTCTGCAGCTCCTTGAAGTCCCCTCTCCGCCTCAGCGCCTGATAGACGCGCTCGTGGTCCGGCAGATTGTTATCCACCGTCGGAGGGGAAAGCTCCAGAAACACCTTGTGGACGAGCGGGCCGTAGGCGAAACGCGTGCTCGCCAGCGCCCGGGACTCGATCGCGCTGAACCGGTGGGCCTCCCGGTCGACGAGGATGCGCTGCGTGTCCAGACGGCTCTCCTCCGGCACCCTGACCACCACCGGCGAGCGCACCTTCGTCAGACACGCCAAGACATACCCCGCCTTGATCTCGTTGCGCGTGAGTAAGTCCGTCGGCTCCGACTCGACCTCCCCCTCCTCGATGATCACCCGGCATTTCCCGCAAACCCCGTCCCCCCCGCAGATGGAGCTGATGTAGATCCCCGCCTCGTTGGCGGCCTCCTGGATCGTCACCCCGCAGGGAACCTCAACACGGACGCCAAAAGGCTCGAAGGTTACCGAACAGCTCTCGGACGCTTTGTTCATGAATTGGTGAGTCCTTGCTAAGAACTATATGCGCGGATGCCCCCGGACTCAAGCCTCTTCGCCGTAATCAGCCTTCCCCGTTGACGCCCGGGACGGTCCGCTCGTATCATGGGACCTCGCTCGAATTCACGGATGCCTCTACAACGTGGGAGGAAGCAAAATGAAGAAAGTCCGCTGGGGAGTGATAGGCGCAGGGGGGATCGCCCGCAGACGCACCCTACCCGGAATGCGCTCCTGCAAGTTCGCCCAGGCCGTGGCCCTGCAGGACGTCAACCTCAAAGCGGCCCGGGAGGCCGCGCAGGAGTTCGGATGCCCCCGCGTCTTCGCCACCCAGGAGGAGCTCCTCGCCTGCGACGACGTGGAGGCCGTCTACATCGCAACCCCCGTCTACCTGCATGAGGCCCAGTTCATCGCCGCCTGCCGCGCCGGGAAGCATGTCCTCGTCGAAAAACCCCTCGCCGGCGACGTCGTCGCTGCGCGCAGGATGATCGCCGCCGCGAAAAAAGCGGGCGTCTACGCCACGGAAGGCTACATGATGAAGTTCCATGCCCTCCACCAGAAGGCCAAGGCCATGCTCGACCGCGGAGCCATCGGAGACGTCGTGTTCGCCCGCGGCCAGCTCTCCTGCTGGTACCCGCCCATCCCCGGCGCTTGGCGGCAGATCCCGAAGAAGGGAGGAGGCGGCGCCCTCATCGACATGGCCACGCACATATACGACCTCTTCGAATACCTCGTCGGCCCTATCGTCGAGGTGACGGCCTTCTGCGACAGGCTCGTCCACGATTATCCCGTCGAAGACTCCTCGACCACCCTCCTCCATTTCGCGGGCGGCGCCCAAGGCGTCGTCGACTGCTTCTTCAACGTCCCAGACGCCGCGGGCCAGGATCGGCTCGAGCTCTATGGCCCCCTGGGCGCGATCCAGGCGACGGGCACCATCGGACAGATGCCCACGGGCCAGATGCTCGCCTACCTGAGCGAGGCCGGCAAGAAATACGATCCGAAACAGAGCAAGGACTCCCTCGCGGTCAGGAGCAAGAAGATCTCTTTCAAGCCCGTCAACATGTACGGCGCCGAGGTCGATTACCTGTCGAAGTGCATCCGCCAGAAAAGGCCGCCTGAGATCAACACGCTCGAGCATGGCTTGCGCGTCCTCAAGATCGCCCTGGCCGCCTACGAGAGTGCTAAAACCCGCAGGGCTGTGAAGGTTTGAGCGTCCGGCGGAGGTCGCTCGCCGCTTGAAAGCCTCCCCGCCGGGATAAGAGACTTATTTTTCCCCTGCGCTCGTCGATAGGGGGGCGCATAGGATATAGACGCAAGTGGTTGCGCACGAAAGACCGTCCGCAGGGCGCGTCGATCGCCACTTTTTTTGGTCGTGAAAAAGCTAGGACCTCAGTCTTGACTTTCGCGCTAACTTCCGTCACCCTAAGCGCTTTCGGAGCTTTGCCCGCTTGCGCGGGAGTTCGGCGTGGCTAGTCCTGCGCTCCAGGAAGACTAATGGAAGAGGTGCACCATGAAACTGCAGGCGATCGTGATCGACGGCAAGGACAACGTGGCGACGGTGGTAGGGGGGACTCTCGCGAAGGGAAGGTCCATCGGCGCGCGACTGGGCTCCAGGACCTCCCCTGTGCGCGCGCGGACGGCCATCCGGCCCGGCCACAAAATCGCGTTGCGCGGAATCGCCAAGGGAGAACAGGTGATGAAGTACGGCCAGTCCATAGGGACGGCGACCAAATCCATCCTCAAGGGCGATTGGGTGCATGTTCACAACGTCGAATCCAACCGCGGTCGGGGTGATCGCGTCGCCGCCAAACAATAGAAGGGAGCAAGGAAAATGCCCAGGAACATCCGCGAACACTTCTACGGATATCCGCGGGAGGACGGCCAGGTCGGGGTGCGCAATCACCTCCTGCTTCTCTCCGGGACGCTTTACGCCAACTGCGTCTGCGAGCGGCTCGCGCAGCTCTATGCCGGGACCGTCGCCATCGTCCATCCCCTCGGACGCTGTCAGGTCAAACACGACCTCCGCCTCACCTTCGACACCCTCGTCGGGCATGGACGCAATCCCAATGCGGGCGCCGTCATCGTGGTGGACCATTTCAAGGAGGAGGGGTGCACCGGCCAGGAGATAGCCCACGAGATCGCCAAGACCGGCAAACCCGTCGAGGCCGTCAACATCCACGCCGAGGGGGGCGTCATCAACGCCGTCCACAAATGCATGAAACTCGGCCTCGACATGCTCCGCGACATCACCCGTCGGCAGCGGGAGAAGATGCACGTCCGGCATCTCCTGTTCGGACTCAATTGCGGGACCAGCGACACGACCTCGGGCCTATCCAGCAATAAGGCCCTTGGCGTGGCGAGCGACATGATCATCTCGCGAGGCGGACGCAGCATCATCGCGGAGCTGCCCGAGCAGCTCGGCGCCGAGCACGTGCTTGCAACGCACGCCGCAAACCCCAAGGTCGCGCGGCAGTACCTCGCGGCCGTCAAGCGTTTCGAGGAACGCCTCCTCAAGGAAGGCGTCGACATCCGCGGCACCCAGCCCACGGGGGACAACATGGTGGGCGGCCTCTCGACGGTCGAGGAAAAATCCCTCGGCGGAATCCAGAAAGCCGGCAAGTCCCCCATCGTCGGCGTCATCAACTACGCCCAGGCCCCGGGGAAGAAGAGCGGCCTCTGGGTGATGGACACCCCCGGTCACGGCGGAGAGTCGATCACCGGCATCGCCGCCGGCGGAAGCCAGATCATGGTCTTCTCTACGGGCGGCGGCCACACGATCAACCATCAGTTGATGGTCACCCTGCGCGTCTCGGGCAACGCCGCCAACTTCCAGCAGATGAAGGACACGATGGAGATAGACGTCTCCGACATCTTCGAGGGCGCCTCGGTCCAAGTCGCCGGCGAGCGCATCTACAACGAGGTCATCGACTGCGCCGGCGGCCGCCTGAGCAAGGCCGAGATCCTCAAGGAGAACAACGCCTTTGCCATCCACCGCGTCGGGATCAGCATCTGACCGGAAACGCGTGCCCGGGCGGGCGCTGGACCCTGTGGCCCGCACGGCGTCTTTTCGGCAGGCGCTTTCCCTCCTCGCGCAGTGCGAACGCCGGACCCGCGGACCCGGCTCGTGGCTTGCCTACTGCGAAAGGGAGGAGATCTTTCTCTTCCCCACCCGCGAATTCGTCGATGAGACCGCCCGGCTCGTGAGAACCCTCGCCCCGCGCCGCATCGTCGAGGTCTGCGCGGGACGTGGGACGCTCTCTCGCGCCCTTCGTGCGGCGGGCCTCGACCTCACCGCGACCGACCCGCGCGGGGGCGGCGGCGTCGAGAAACTGGACGTGCCAGAGACGCTCGCTAGGCACCGTCCCGACCTCGTCATCGGAGCATGGGTACCCTCCGACATCGGCGCAGACCATTTTATCCTCGCGTGCCCTTCCGTCCGGTGGTATCTCTTGATCGTCGCGGAAGTGAACGGCGTGCTGTTCCCGCCCGACCTCCTCGCCGTGCCGGGCGTGCGCGCCCGGGAGCTTCCCAAACTCGCTCGCTGGACCGTGAGCCGCCTCGACTATCTCACGGAGTTCACGCGAGGGGAGCTTGTCCAGCATGCGCGTGTCGTGTTCTTCGAAAAGGAGCCTCCTGTAAAACGGTAGGGGGCGCGTTCGTTGAGGCGACCGTCGCGCTTGTTGTTCTGCTTCGCGGAGCCGATGTCCCATGGAGTACCTCTGGCTTCTCTTGCTCGGTCTTGTCGTCGGAACGTTTGGCACGTTGATCGGCGCCGGGGGCGGCTTCATCCTCATGCCGATCCTGCTGCTGGCCTATCCTGCCCGAGAACCCGCCGTCTTGACCGCCATCTCACTCGCCGTGGTCTTCTTCAACGCGAGCAGTGGGTCCTGCGCATACGCGAAAATGAGACGGGTGGACTTCAAGTCGGGTCTCCTGTTCCTGACGACGGGCGTCCCCGGAGCAATCGCCGGCGCCTTTGTCGTCAACTACATCCCTCGCCACACTTTCAACCTGGTCTTCGGCCTCGTCATGCTGGCTGCCGGCCTGTTCATCTTCTTCCGCTCCCCCTGCCCAGACGGGCATGAGGCCCGCACAAGAGCCACGTTCAAGCGTACCGTGGTCGAGGCTGATGGCACTCGCCATGACTATGCCTACAGCTTGCCTGTGGGCATGGCAATGAGCTTCGGCGTGGGCGTGGCATCGAGCCTACTCGGGATTGGCGGCGGTATCATCCACGTGCCGGCCATGGTCCATCTGTTGAACTTCCCCGTGCACATCGCCACCGCCACCAGCCACTTCATCCTGGCGGTGATGGCGCTCGCAGGCACCTTGGTGCATGTGATCGACGGCTCCCTGGGATGGGAAGGACTGCCCCGCACCCTCGTCCTGGGCGCGGGCGCCGTCATGGGCGCCCAGATTGGCGCGCAGTTGTCGAAACGCGTCCACGGCCGCTGGATCATGCGAAGTTTGGCCGCGGCCCTTGAACTGGTTGCCCTTCGCCTTGTGATCTTGGCGCTGTACCAGCGGTAGGTGCAACGCGGGTCCCCGCTTCCCCCCTCCGGCGCGCTAATCGCCCGAATACAGCGTGTCGAAACGGCGGAACGCGAGCCCCGCAATGACGCCCGAGTCGTCCGCGCTTCCCATCTCCTTCACGAGCGCCTGCCCCCCGTCTGCGAAGAAACGCACCGACCCGTCCGCGAAGAGGACGTTGTAC
>JAZDKG010000185.1:0-6550 GCA_043803205.1 Planctomycetota bacterium | reverse complement strand
GTCGAACCCCGTGGAGCCCTCCAAGGGGTGCTTGGCGAGGTATCCCCGCGTCTTGGCCCATTCGCAGAATGCGCCGAAGCTCTCCCGGCGGTTGGCGAGGGTCTTCCCCGCAGCGCCCTTCTCCTGGAGCCCGCGAAGGGCCGCCTCGACACGGGGGGAGAACCCCGTCGAGGTCCCCGAGCGTCTCAAGGCCGAGGCGCTTCCCCCACCAAGTCAAGTGCGCCGCGCGCATCCGCGCGTGACCCCGCCCCCACGGTCTCCCGCCCCGCCCGCCTTGCGCCCCGCCCCACGCGCAGTATTCCGCCGTCACTTCCTGGAAGGCCCGTGTCCTGTGCTTCTGGGCCGAAATGGGCGCATCCCGGTATTTCAAGCGAATCTGCCTGTGGTCGTCCTCCAGCTTCACGGCCATGCGCTCCGTCTCCCGCCGATTCGTCGTCCCGGCGAAAAACCGTTGCTTGCCGTTCATGTCCACGTACCATCCGACGTACTTCCCGTTCGGTTGCGGATTCGATCTTACTCCGGCCACATCACTTCCCCTTCTTCAGTTCATCCCGCCTCGGTTGAATGAGCCACGGCCCCAGGGGCACGTGCTCGTCTCGCGCCCCCTTCGCAAAGGCGACGCGCTCCCTGGGGGTAATCCTCACCATGACGAGGACCGACCGCGCGTCTCTTCCCATCCTCGGCCTTCCCATTCGCTTCTTTTTCTTCTTCATGCTTTCAGTATACTTTCAGTAAAGCTAAAGTCAAGGGCGAAGTTCAGAAATCTTTCGGGAGATTCTCTGTGCCTCTTTCGCCGCCGCTTCCAGGCGCTTCTCGATATGCCCTATGATCGTCCCCGCCGTCCACACCGGCCCGCCCAGGAGCCGGGTCGCTGGGGGCAGTTCCCCGCGCGCGACGGCCCGCTTGATGCTCACGGGGTGACGGTGGAGCATCTTTGCAAGCCCGCCCTCCGTGATGATCGCGCCGGGTCCGAGTTCCCCCAGCTCTTTCACCACGCCGGGGAGGATGTCCTCGCCGGGGTGATCCTCCGTAGCGCAAGTCTCTTGTCTTTCGTCCGTCATCTTCAAAGCCCTCGAAACCTTTGATCCTGGAACTGGGAAGGTCGCATCACGGCCCCCCTCGTCGGCCCTTCTCTCGTATGGCAATCCATTTCTCCCGTGGGGGCGCTCCCGCTTCGACCCATGCAAGGATCTCGTCGCGTCTCCAGCGCGTTGCCCCGCCGATCCGAACGGGCAGGGGTATCTTCCCCGAACTGTGCCAGCTCCAGATCGTGCCGCGCGACACTCCCAGGAGCTGGCCAAGCTCCTCCGCCTTGAGAAGCAAGGGTCTGACGATGGCATCCTTGTCACTTCCGGTCTGTGTCATGTCGCTTCCCATTGTCTCCTGTCTCCTTTTTCATGTTCGATGTTCTCTTGTTGCCTTGACCTTCCAGGGCTTCGGCAGACGCACCAGGAAGCCCGTAGGCGCGTCGCTGCCCGCCCGGTAGGAAAACCTTGCCCCGAATCTCGCCTACAAGTGCGGTTTCTGCGCTCCTGGAGCCCTTGAAGCCCCCAAGGGGTATGAGGACACCGCCCCCGTCGTCGGAAGCGTTCTGTCCGCCGGATCCAGGGACTGTACTCGCTCTGCACACAGCCTCTTCGACCTCCATCATCGTGACCCCTCCCCCGGAAGCCGCCAGTCGCGCCCGCCCATTCGGATAACCTTCCCTCCTGCCAGTCGAGACGCCAAGCGGTCATCAAACGCCTTCGAAAGCTCCTCCAAACTCAGGTTCGACGTTACGATCGTCGGCCGCTCCTCAGCTTCGCGGCGTGAGATAAGGGAGACGACGTGCTCCCTCGCCCAATCGGTTCCGCCCTGGAGCCCAAGATCGTCCAGGACCAGAACGTCCTCTCGCGCGATCCTTTCCCGCTCCAGGTCGGCATCAAAGACCTGTCGCCGTAGGGCGGCGATGAGCTTGGCGACGTCCAAGAAGCGTAATCCGTCGCAACCCCGGAGATAGAGTTCATGGAGGACGGCGACGGCGAAGTGGGTCTTCCCCACACCTACCCGTCCCCATAGCATCAGCATCCCGCGCGGATCCTCCTGCCAGGCCATCACCGTATCAAGCGCCGAGGCGTTGTCTGGGATACGGGTGGTCTTCGCCAACGTGACTCCCCAGTACCTCTTCGGGACGCCAAGCCCCGTGTCAGCCCCCTCGTCGATCAAGGCCAGGCGACGCGCCAGCTCCTGCCGCTGCTTCTCCTCCCGCACCCTCTTTGCCTCTTCTTCCCTGTCCTTCTGACGATCGCGTTCTTGGGCCTTCCTGGCCTCCTCTTCCCTGCGTTCTTCGGCTTCCCGCTCTTCTCGCTTTTTCCTTTGCGCTTCAATGCAAGTCTCGCAGACCAAGTCCTGTGGCAGCCACAGCCCTCCTTCCTTGCGCCAGGGACCCGTCGGCTTCCAAATCTGCTCACCCCTAACCTCACTGCCGCAGTTCGAGCACCGCGCCGCCCGCCGCTCCCCCGGCTCAGGAGTCGAGCGAGGCATACTTGCCGGCTGGAGCCCGGAGGCTCTCCGGCACTCGTCGAGCCGTGCCTCCGCCTCTTCCAGAATCTTGCGGTCTGCCAACTCGTCCATGACCATCTCCCAAGTACTTGTTGATCTGTGAGGCGAGCAAGCCTACGCTCGCCCCGGCCTCCACGGCCCAGGGGTCTTGAAACATCCGAATCGCCGCCCCCTTGAGCGCGTCGAGATCCAGGCTCTTGAGCAATCCCTTGACGAGCTTCCCATCCTTGCCGAAGGTCGGGACGTAGGAACGCCCCATCGCCTTCTCGTACTCCCCCATGAACGATTTCAAGAACTCAGAAACGCGAGGGTCGTCCGCGTCGCGCGAGCGACGCGACGTACCCCTCTTTGGTCTAGTTCCTTGGTCTAGTTCTGTGGTACTGTTCTGGGGGTCATTTCGCGCCCCCTCATTCAGGGCGTTTCCCGCCCCCTCTTCGCCGCATTTCGCGCCCCCCCTTACGTCTTGAGACTGGGCGTTTCCCGCCCCCTCTTCCTCCTGAGAGGGGGCGTTTTCCGCCCCCCCATTCCATCGGTAGAGACTCGTCCTGTGATACCCCCGATGCTCCACGCTCAAGAGCCCAGCTCGCCGAAGCTCACTCAGGCCCTTCCGCACGGACTTCTCCCGTCTCAGCCCGCTCCGCTCCATGATCGCTCTCGTGCTCGGGAAGCATGTCTCTGTATCCCTGTTTATGAACATCGCCACAGCGACGGCGACCGCCTTGCCCGCTGGCGAAAGTCGCGGCCAACCGGTCAGCACGGCTTCGGGGAGAATGGCGAACCTCGCTCCGCGCTTGCGTCTCTGAACCGCCGCATTTCCCGCCGGAGCTTCAGTCACGGCCGCTCCCCCTCGCGGCGCCGCCGCGTCGCCGTGCGCGCCGCGCCTCGACGTTCGGCCAGCGCCTCCTCGACGATACGCACCCGGTGCAGCGCACGCTTCAATGCGGCGTATGCTAAATGTCGTTCCCTCTCAAACACCTCACCCGTTTCGTCGTCCACGTCGGCCTCCTGTGTGCCCCCATCCTTTCCGGCAAAGGGGGTATTTTCAGCCGCGCAGAAATACCCCCTTTTCACAACCCATGGGGGTGCGAGGGCTTATAGCCAGAAAAACCGTCTTGAAAAACGCCTTGGATACCCCGCCCGATACCCCCGATGCCCCCGGCCTACACGGACGAGTCGCGCCGGTCGTAGGGCTTCCTCTTGGCGCGCGAGTCGCGTCCCCCGCTCAGCAAGACCTGCCCCCTTTTGTCGTGGGGGTGGTCTTGTTTCTTGGGCTTGCCCGCCGGCAGCTTCTCTCCCATTTTCTTGTACGCGGTTTGGACGTGCTGTCTCACCGTCTTGGGGTCACGGCCGAGACGCCGCCCCGCCTTGACGTAGTTGCCGTTGCATTCAGTCAGCATCGCGCAGGCCTCTATCTGTTTCGGCGTCAACCCGGGAGTCTTGTATGAGGCCCTTCGACCGGCGCGCTTGCCCGCCGTCGTCAGCCCGCCGATGCTCTGCAATATCATTATGAGGCGCTCGAGCCCGGTGCGGACCTCGAAGCTCCACATGCTCGCGAAGGGGTGAGTTTCTTCCCGCTTGCGTCCGGCCTCTGTCATCCCGGCAATGTAGGCCTTGTAGCGCCATCCAATGTCAGCCTCCCTTTTGGCGGCGTCTCCTGCCGGTTTCAAAGCCTCTTTGAATATCCGCCTCGTCGTTTGATGACGCTCCTTAAGGTGATCCGCCAAAGGCGCCTGTCCCCTACCCTTAAGAAGAACCTCCAGCTTCTCGAAATCCGATGCAGTCGGTTCCTTCAGAAAGATTTCCAGCGCAGCGAGCAGCTTGAGCATCGCCTTCAGCAAGGTCATAGGCGTAGCGAGCGTCTTGGCCGATATTCCGTCGGCTTTTCGGGCTTCCTTCTGCGCTTCCCTCAAGTCTTCGCAGATCCCGATCAACCTGCGGGCCAAGGCTTTCACTTCATTGCGGGGCATATTTCGGCCCTCCTCGAAAGACCGTCCTCGAAGAGAGGCTTGCGGGTGACGGCCTGTCGAGGCACGTTTTCGGGCGCTACCCTAGTCACCCACCAATACCCATTCTCCTCATCCGGCCCAATCGTTCAAGGTCCGCTGGCGATCACAGGCTACCTTCATGCTTGATGGCGACGCGGGGCTTCCCTTTCCCTCGCGCGCACCCGTGCGTAGCAGGCGGAGCCTCCCCCAGGCTATCTTGAGAGCCCCAAGACCGGATCTCCGAGAAAAGCCGCTTGGCGTCGAAAATCGCGGCAAGTCCTCTTCGCTGAATGAGATACGGGCAAGTGTCGCCGTCGCGCATGAGCACATGGTCCCTCACACAAGATCACCGCTCCGCAAAGTATCTCAAGTCTGCGCAGGCCTTCTCACCTGAAAGGATGCCTACCCCTAAGCTCGAAAGGCTCCTGGGACCGTGAAGTGCATTAGCCCGTGATTGTGGATTATGGGCGTTATCGACTCTATCCTTCACCTGCGCCGGGTCATTTCATTCTATCAGGCGTCCAGAACCCTCATTCGCTGAATCCCCCCGCGTATCTGAAAGCCCCTTCCGCTCCGCTTGCGCCTTCTTGCGCTCAGCCACGACCGCTTTCGGTTTCCATCGGCCGCGTGCGGCCACATCGGCGAGTTCCTCCAGCCTCTCCAGGATCTCGCGGTGTCGGGGGAAGGACTTCCCCCTCTCCCAGCGGTTCCAGCTTTCAGGCTCTACCCCCACCGCCCGTCCTGCCTCCTTCTGCGTGAGGCCCAGCGCCCGCCGTAGGAGCTTGAGCGACTCCGCGTTCAAGATCATGACTCTCCGCGCCTTTTTGTCTCTTTCGCAAGTCCCCCGCATCCCCGTCGCCACGCGGTCAATCTCTTCTTGCCGATTGTTTTCAATTCTAAGAAAGGCCGCCACCTGAGCGTCACCCGGAATCAGGCATACGACGGGCCGTGGGCACACCACAGGAAGAAGGTCGGCGAGCCTTCTCACTTCCACGGGAGATGTGAGCTGGTCTCCGTCCCGCAGGACAGCACCTTCGGGCGCATAGTACTGCAGGCGGAATATCGCATAAGGTGGCACCCAGTACTCAGGAACCCAAGGAACCAGGAACAGGGACGTGTCCTTGACAGGATAAAGTCTGCTATCAAAGTCTGCCGTGTGTTTCTGCACGTACTCTTCCCACAGCTTCGGACGCATTGCGGCATCTCCACAACCGCGCAGGAGCTCTTTCGCTTCCTCCACGCGTTCCAGGAGGAAGTCCCACAGGGCATTCCACGCTGCGAGGAACGCCTTGAACTTCTGCCGGTTGACGGGATTCGCCTGCGAGAAGTCGATGAGCTCCTGCTTGAGCTTGGTGTCACTCAAGACGGGGTTGCTGTCCTTCGGACGGCTCTTTGATCCGGGTGGACCCCCTCTGCCACGCTTGACGGGTTCCCCCGAAGGCGTCGTATCCCCGTCGCTCATGGCGTCTTGTCCCTCCGCCGTCCAGGAAGGATCGCCGGGGAAAGACGGTGACCACCCGCCCTTTCGGGAGCTATCCCCGGGTACGGGTTATTGTAGTCTACAGCTTTAGTCTCGGCAAAGGGCTATATTCGTGCACGAAACACCCCGAAAAGCCTCTCGTTTGGCCTTCTTTCCGTGCCTTTTCTGGACCCCCTCTTTCCGCAATGCCCGATGACCGTTGCAGATGTGGTCTCCCGCCCCTCGAAAGCCCCGTTTCCCTGACTCGTGAAGCACAGAACGCGCCCGTGCCCTTCGGTCCACGCCCGCGAAGTTGTATAGAATCCTCCCCTTTCCCCCGACCCTCTGAAACCAATCCACCGTCGCGGCACAAGTCGGCCTTGCGCCTCCCGAGCCGCCCGGGCATAATCGGGCCGTCGCTGGCGGGCGGTGGTAGCGGCGGGGTACGTTTCTCAAGTGAAGCGGCCCCGGCTTGCCGACGGCCGGCAAGATGTTCTCACTCCAATCCAAGCGTCGGTGAAGCCTTATGTCTCTGACCGAAGCCGATACCAGAGCAAAGCTGGTC
>JAZDKG010000184.1:0-4007 GCA_043803205.1 Planctomycetota bacterium | reverse complement strand
GGCGCTTGGGGATGTCGCGTGGATGCGGGAGAACGCGCGGAAGATCATCGCCACGCGGAAACGGCTCGCGGCGCGCCTCGAGGCGCTCGGCTTTTTCGTGTTCCCCTCGGAGGCGAATTTCGTGCTCGCGCGTATCGACTCGTACCCGGCGAGCCAGATCTATGCGTACCTCAAGAAAAGGCGGATCCTCGTCCGCTACTACGACACCCCGCGCCTCCAGAACTGCCTGCGGATCAGCGTCGGCACGGACGACGAGATTGAGAAGCTCCTGGTGCAGATCGCCGAGATCATAGGCTGGAAGGGGAGCGCGGGTCGGGGGCGCGGAGCGAGAAAGACCGGAGGCACGCGATGAAAGCGAGAAGCGCCGCAATCGAAAGAAAGACGCGGGAGACGGACATACGGCTTCGCCTCAACCTGGATGGCGCCGGGAAGGCGCGAGTAAAGACGGGGATCGGCTTCCTCGACCACATGCTCGATCTCATGGCCGCGCACGCCGGGATGGACCTCGACCTCTCGGCGAAAGGCGATCTCCGCGTCGACGCGCACCACACCGTCGAGGACATCGGCATCTGCCTCGGCGAGGGGATCAGGAAGGCGCTCGGGAATAAGGAAGGGATCGCCCGGTACGGGTTCTGCAGCATCCCCATGGACGAGGCGCTGGTCTCGGTGGCGCTCGACGTGAGCGGGCGGCCGCACCTGAGCTATCGCGTGAAGGCCGGCAGGAAGAAGATTGACGCGTTCGACACGCAGCTCGTCGAGGAGTTTTTACAGGCGCTGGTGAACCACGCCGGCCTGACGCTGCACGTCGAGCTCGTGAGCGGGAGGAACGCGCACCACATCATCGAAGCCGTGTTCAAGGGAGTCGCGCGGGCGCTCGGAACGGCCGCGGCGAGGACCGGCGCGTCGCGGGGCATCCCCTCGACGAAGGGGACGCTGTAACGAGCGAAAAAGCCGGTGTAACGCGAGCACCTGATCTCTCAGATCGCGCCGATACCGCAAAGTGGGCAGAAATATCAGAGAAATCAGGGCAATCAGGTGGAGAACCGCAACTATTCTATATGTGGAAGCCATGGGTGACGCGCTGCGAATCGCAATCGTCGACTACGGAATGGGGAACCTCCACAGCGTCCGGAAGGCGTTCGAGGCCTGCGGGGGAGCGGCCGTGTCCACCCGCAACCCGGAAGAGGTCGCGGCCGCCGACGCGCTCGTGGTCCCGGGCGTGGGCTCGTTCGGGGACTGTGTCGAGAACCTCTCCCGCACCGGCCTGAAAGACGCGATCGCGGAGTTCATCCGCTCCGGGAAACCCTATCTCGGTCTCTGCCTCGGCCTCCAGATCCTCTTTCCGGCGAGCGAGGAATCGCCCGGGACACCGGGCCTCGGCATCATCCCGGGCAAGGTGCGCAGGTTCACCGGCTCCCTCAAGATTCCCCACATGGGCTGGAACACGATCCGCTTCTCCGGACGCGGCCCGGGGCGGTGTCCGCTCTTCAGGGGGATCGAGGACGGGTCCTACGTCTATTTCGTCCACTCCTACTACCCCGAGCCGGAGGACGGCGCCCTCGCGGCGGCGGTCACGGACTACGGGGTGACCTTCGCCTCCGCGGTGTGGAAAGGCAATCTCATGGCGACGCAGTTCCACCCCGAGAAGAGCCAGCGCGTGGGGCTCGCGATGATCCGCAACTTCGTTGCGTTCGCGGCGGAGCGTGCGGCCGGGTCGCCGAAAACGGCGCAGGGGATCCGATGATCGTCATCCCCGCGGTCGATATCAGGAACGGGAAGTGCGTAAGGCTCTTTCAGGGAAGGGAAGACCGGGAGACCGTGTACGGCGACGACCCGGCGGCAATGGCCCTGCGCTGGCAGCGGGAGGGGGCGCGGTTCCTGCACGTGGTGGACCTGGACGGGGCGTTCGCGGGGGAACCGCAGAATCTGCGCGCGCTGAGGGAAATCCTCGGAACAGTCGTGGTCCCGGTGGAGTTCGGGGGGGGCTTGAGGTCGATCGAGCTGATCCGGCGCGTCTTCAAACTCGGTGCCGACCGGGTCATCCTCGGAACCGCCGCGGTCCGCAACCGGGAATTGCTCCGGTCGGCGGCCGCGGAGTTCGGACGGCAGGTCTTCGTGGGGCTCGATGCGCGCGACGGCCTCGTCACGGTGGACGGCTGGAAGAGCGACTCGGGCGTCCGTGCATCGGACATGCTCGGGCAGGTCGAGGATGACGGCGCGGGCGGGGTGATCTACACGGATGTGGCAACCGACGGCGCGCTCTCCGGCCCGAATTTCGAGGCGGTGGGGGAAATTCTCGCGGCGGCCCGGGTTCCGGTGATCGCCTCGGGTGGCGTCGCGACGGTCGAGCACGTGCGGCGTCTCGCGGGGCTCGGCGGGGGAGGCCTCTATGGCGCCATTGTCGGCAAGGCCCTTTATTCCGGCGCCCTGAAACTCGCCGACGCGATCGCGGCGGCCTCGGGGGAGGAATCCGCGGAGAAAGGCGGCTGCTGATGCTCGCCCGGAGGATCATTCCCTGCCTGGACGTGAAAGAGGGGAGGGTGGTCAAGGGGGTTAAATTCGTCGAGCTCCGCGACGCCGGGGATCCGGTGGAAGCGGCGCGCGCCTATGACGAGGCGGGCGCCGACGAGCTCGTGTTCCTCGACATCACCGCCTCGCACGAGGAGCGGCCGACGATCATCGACGTGGTGAGCCGCACCGCGGACGCGGTGTTCATGCCGCTCACGGTGGGCGGCGGCATCCGGACGCTGGAGAACATACGCGCGCTTCTTCGCGCGGGGGCGGACAAGGTCTCCATCAACACCGCGGCGGTCGGCGATCCCTCGTTCATCGACCGGGCCTCGCATGCGTTCGGATCGCAGTGCATCGTGCTCGCGATCGACGCGCGGCGCCGCGGCGACGGGTGGGAGGTGTACACGCACGGCGGGAGGACTCCCGCGGGGAAGGACGCGGTGCGCTGGGCGGCGGAGGGCGCCGGGCGGGGCGCGGGAGAAATACTCCTCACCAGCATGGACGCGGACGGCACCGAGGACGGCTACGACATCGCTCTGACGAGAAGCGTCTCCGAGGCGGTGGGAGTGCCGGTGATCGCATCCGGTGGAGCCGGGACGCCGGAGCATCCGTACGATGTGCTCACGAAGGGGAAGGCGGATGCCGTGCTCGCCGCCTCGATATTTCACTTCGGTACCTATACTGTGGGTGAAACGAAGCGATACCTGAGGGAGAGGGGGGTGGAAGTTCGACCATGAAGATGCCGCAGGGGATCAAGTTCGACGACAAGGGTCTGGTGACCGCCGTCATGCAGGACGCGAACAACGGCGAGGTGCTGATGGTCGCGTTCATGAACGCCGAGGCGCTTGAAAAGACCGTCGAGACCGGACTCGCCCACTTCTGGAGCCGCTCCCGGGGCAAGCTCTGGCTCAAAGGCGAATCCTCCGGGCACGTCCAGAAGGTGAAAGAGATGCGCGTGGACTGCGATGGGGACGCCCTGCTCTTGAAGATCGAACAGGAGGGCGGCGCCTGCCACACGGGCTACCGCTCCTGCTTCTACCGGAAGCTGAAGGAGGATGGAGAGGGATACGAAACGGCGGGGGAAAAGGTCTTCGATCCCGGCAAAGTCTACAAATAAAGCATATACGTTGCCACAGAGGACACAGAGATCACAGAGACAACGTGTAAACCAGAAACGAAAAACCAGCAATTGTTGCTGCGGTAGTGTTTCTCTGTGTTCTCTGTGAGCTCTGTGGCAACAATGAAGTAGTGAGGCAACGTATGTTCACGCCGGACTTAAAAGAGTTCATCGACAAGGCGCGCGAGGGGAATCTCGTACCGGTCTACAAGGAGATCATGGCCGATATGGAGACCCCGCTGTCCGCCTTTCTCAAGCTTGAGCGCGGCAGGTACGCGTTCCTGCTCGAGAGCGTGGAGGGAGGGGAGAAGATCGGCCGCTACTCCTTTCTCGGGAGCAACCCCGGAAAAACATTTTCGGCAAAGGGGAAATCGGTGAC
>JAZDKG010000183.1:0-15778 GCA_043803205.1 Planctomycetota bacterium | reverse complement strand
GGGGTTCTTCCGGAACAAGACAAAGGCGGTCCAAGGGGCGTGCCGGGCGCTCGTTCTGGGGCACGGGGGGGAGGTGCCAGCGGACATGGATGCGCTCGTGAAGCTACCCGGTGTCGGGCGCAAGACGGCGAACGTGGTGCTGGGAGTCTGGTACAAGCGACCGGCGATCATCGTGGATACGCACCTCTCGAGGGTGACGCAGAGACTGGGGCTTACGCACGAGACCGATCCCGATAAAATCGAGACGGAGCTCCGTCGAATCGTGCCGGAGGCGAGGTGGACGGAGTTCTCCCACGGGATCGGGTTCCACGGGAGGCGCGTGTGCAAGGCGAGGAAGCCCGAGTGCGAGGCGTGCCGGATCTCGCGGTGGTGCGATTACTTCGCCGCGCTGCGCAAGGAGACAGCGGCGCGCGGGAAGAGGCAAGACAGGCCAACCGCCAAGCGATAGGAGTTTGAGGAGAGCGAAGATGCAGAAGTACGAGTGCACGGTATGCGGGTACGTCTACGATCCCAGCATCGGGGACCCGGAGAACGGAGTGGTGGCGGGGACGCCTTTCGAGCAGCTTCCCGCCGACTGGGTCTGCCCGGAGTGCGGGGCGGAGAAGGACATGTTCGAGCCTGTAGCGTAGGGGCGGAGGGTCAGCCCTTTGTGACCTGGCGAGACTTCGCGGCCGAAGGAAGACTCGCCACAAAGACGCGAAGGCACGAAGCGGTCACAAAGAAGCGACGAAGGAAGCCTGGGGGCAAGGGAGGCGGGACAAGTCGTCAGCAGCCGGGACGGCGGGAGCGGGCGTCCACGCAGCGGACTTTCTCGGCGATCTGGGGTTTCGCCTCGGCGAGGACGTCGGCGACGTCGGCGCGGGTCCAGGTGCGCTCCTCGAAGGAGCGCTTGCCGAGCTGGGCGAGGAACATGTTCTCGAAGTGCGCGAGGCGCGAGCCGTAGATGTGGTAGGAATCCGACATGTCCACGTAACGTCCGAGGGAGACGGGGCGCGAGAGGCGACGAGAGAGGACGTCGGCGAGAGACTGCTGAAGGCTGATGAAGGCGTAGATGTTCATGAACGCGGCGTCGTAGGCGTCGCGACTGCGGAAGCGGACGTTCATGTTGAGGCGCCAGCCGGCGCCGTGCTCGAGGAGGCGGAACCACATGCTCTGGAGGCACGGGGGGTCGACGCAGTCGAGATCGATCCAGGGCTTCCAAGTGATCGCCTGCGCGCGGCGGGTGTGGGGGGCGCCGGCGAGTTTCTCCACGAGGGAGTCGATCTGGTTGACGGGGCGGGGGACGCCCGGGGCGGAGTAGGCGAAGAGCCTTTCGTGGTAGGTATACTCCCAGCGGCTGTCGTCGGGGTTTGCGGGGTCGCGGATCCAGTGGTCCTTGATGCCGTCGCAGACCTCCTGGCGGTATTCCTCGAGGTCGGCGGGTCCGCCTGGGAAGGCGCGGTGGATGAGGGGCTCGGAGGCGGGGTCCTGGACGACCACGATCATGGTGGCGTCCTTGGAGGGGGGGTCGAGATAGGCGCCGTCGGGGCCGAGGCGGTCGTACTCGGTGCGGACGTCACATCCATGGCGGTAGAGCTTTAGGAGCGAGTCCTCCCAAGCCTCGGCGAGGGACTTGCCTTGCGCCAGGAGCACCGGGATATCGCCTTCAGCCATCGGACATCCTTCTCGAACGCGATGAGATCGTAACGCGGACGGCGGGAAGACGCAACGCCGGACTGCGCGCGGGCTTGAAGAAAGGCCGGAGCGGGCTAAACTCAGCCCTGGGTCAAGGAGCATCCGAGGGGCGAGCCGATGTGGTATGAACAGGGACTGCACTTCGATTGCCAAGGATGCACACAGTGCTGCGGGGGGGAGCCGGGGTACGTCTGGGTGACGGGGGAGGAGACCGGACTCTTGGCCGCCTACATGGGAACAAGCTTGCAGGACTTCGCCCGGAAGCACGTGCGTTTGGTCGGGAATCGCAAGAGCCTGCGGGAACGAGGCAATGGGGATTGCGTCCTCCTCGTGAACGGGGCATGCAGCGTGTACGAGGCGCGGCCGACACAGTGTCGGACATGGCCCTTCTGGGCGGCGAACTTAGCCAGTCGGACGACGTGGCAGGATCTCAAGGGGCGCTGTCCGGGAATCGAGCGCGGCAGGCTGTACGGCATGGAGGAGGTCGACGCGCTCTCGACGCGGACGCGGCTCGATCGCTCGTGGCTCCTGGCTTTCGCGGAACTCCTGCGCCTCTACCACGAGGCGGACCGCTGGGCGAGCGAGCGGGCGCTGTCGTGCCGGGCATGCGGCGAGTGCTGCGACTTCGAGCGGCAAGGGCATGACCTGTATGCGAGCATGATCGAGGCGGGATGGATGGCGTATGCGAAGCGACCCGGAAAGATCGGCGCGCGGCGCTGCCCGTACTTCGCCGACGGCAAGTGCACCAACCGCGCGGGACGATCGCTCGGGTGCAGAACGTATTTCTGCCGCGGCGCACGGGTCCCTGAGGCGATGGAGTATCACGAGGGGCTCCTGACGAAACTCAAAGACGCGGCGGACGCGCTGGCGGTGCCGTGGGAGTACGACCGCATCGACCGGATCCTCAAGAAGACGCTGCGACGACGGGAATTCCGCGCCGCAGTTTTAGGAACATTTTCCGCTTGACTTAGGCGGAATCCGAAGAGTATATTGTCAATAGCGCGCTGCACTTGCGGCGTTCAACGGCAACGCAAGGTTTCAGAGAAGGGAACCAGGAGAGGGCGACAAGCGAGGGCGGTCTCGCTTGGGAAGCGGACGCGTTCGAAGGCAACGAAAACGAGAGTTGGGAGGAGAGCGCGGCGATGAGCAATCATGAAGAAACGATCCCGGAGGGAACCACAACGGCCGTGACGAAGAAGGAGATCGTGAAGGAGATCTCCGAGAAGCTGGCGCTGACCCAGCTCAAGGTGAAGGACGTGGTGCAGATGACCTTCGACGCGGTGATCGCGGCGCTGGTCAAGCACGGGCGGATCGAGCTCAGGAACTTCGGGGTGTTCGAGGTGAAGCGCCGGGAGCCGCGCAAGGCGCGCAATCCGAGAACGGGGGCGGAGGTCTACGTTCCCGCGAAGAACGTGGTCACATTCAAGCCCGGCAAAGAGATGTCCGAGAAGATCAAGTAGCGGCGGGGGAAGAGGGCCAGGGGAGCAGGGGCTGATTCCTCTTGTCTACTTACCGGGCGCTTTCATTTGGGAGGGAAAACTCCCGAACAGGAGCGTTCGCGCGCTCCAGGCGGTGAAAGGCAGGTCATGTCACGGTCGGTGGTGGTCCTAGCGCGATGCGCGAGTTACGAGATCGAGGAGGTGAGGGCCGCCGTCCGGAGGGTGTGGCAGACCATCCCGGGCACCCAGGGGTTGGCAAGCCGAGGGGGACGGGTGTTCGTCAAGATCAACCACTTAGGGAGGCATCCGCGGGAAGCGGCGATCGCCACGGACCCGGCGGTCGCGGCGGCCGTCGCGGAGATCCTGATGGAAGGGGGCGCGCGGGTGACGGTGGGAGACGGCCTCGAGGTGCCGGGGGAGGCCCCCTACCGGCTGAGCGGGTACGAGGAGTACGCCAAGCGCTTCGGCTTCGGGCTCGTCAACCTCAAAGGGACGGATTACGTCAAGGTGCCGAACCCGGCGGGCGGGACGTTCGCGTCGTTCCACGTCTCGCGAGAGGTGCTCGATGCGGACGCGGTCGTGAACGTGCCGAAGCTCAAGACGCACATGTTGACCCTCTTCACGGGGGCGATCAAGAACGCATACGGATATCTGCCGCTCGGACTGCGACGGCAGCTCCATAGGGAGTTCCCGGTGCCCGGCGAGTTCGCGCGGGCGATCGTGGGAATTTATCTCACGCGCGCACCAGCCGTCTCGATCATGGACGGCATAGTGGCGCTCGCCGGGGACGGACCATCGCGAGGCGGGCGGCCGCACAGGCTTGGGGTGGTGATGGGCTCGACGGACGCGGCGGCGATGGACGCGACAGCGTGCAGGATCATCGGGCTTCCGCCGGAGGGCGTCCCGACGCTGACGCACGCGTGCGCGCTCGGCGCGGGGGTTACGGGAGAAGACGAGATCGACGTGGTCGGGGAAAGGCTCTGCGATCTTCGGGACGAGGAGTTCGCGCTGCCGCGGACGTCCGTGTTCCTGTCGGCGATGGACGGACTGCCGAGGCCCGCGGCGAGGCTTTTGGAGCGGGCGCTGGCACAGACCCGGCAATGGCCGATCGTTCGGGGGTGGGCGTGCATTGGGTGCGGGCTGTGTCAACGACACTGTCCCCGCGGGGCGATCGAGCTCAGGCGAGGGATCGCCGCGATAAACTACGCAGCGTGCATTTCGTGTTTCTGCTGTCAGGAATTCTGCGAGTCGGACGCGATCGCGGTGCGGCCGAACGCAGCGGTCGAGTTCGCGGGCCAAGCGCTCCACGCGCTCAAAGCGGCGAAGAAGGGGATCGCCGCAGGCATCCAGCGGATCCTGCGCAAGGGGTGACCGGATCCCCATAAAAGGGAGGGAGCCCAAAGGCCAGAGAGGGGGAAGGCACCTTTGGGCTCGGCTGGAAGTGCTCGCTTAAGTCATGCTATGTATCGTCCGGAGGTCCGGGCCACTTGAAATAATTCCGAGATTTTTTTGAGGGGGCCGGGGGCTCAAAGGAAGCGGCTATTGCGGAAGAGGCAGTTGGCGACGTTCATCGCCCAAAGTAGGGGGGCGTGTTTGCGGGACAGGCCGACGCGGTGGAAGATGGAGGACGGGGAGCTCGCGGTCCGGTAGGCCCAGTCGCGACCTGCGGCCAGGGCCTCGGCGGACATCCCCGCGGGCTCATAGGGGACCACACGAACGTTCCAGTCGGACCAATCCGACTTGCGGATGCGGCCCTGCGCCAGCCAGCGGCGGTAGAGCTCCGTGCCGGGGTAGGGCTTAAGGATGGCGAAGCGGGCGCTGGCGAGTTTTGCGCGGTTCACGAAATCGAGCGTCTCGCGGAAGACGTCGGGGGTATCCTCGTCGAAGCCGAAGATGAACTCGCCCTGAACGAAGATCCCGCGGCCTTGGATCCTGCGGATGAGCTCGACGTAGCGAGCTGGGTCGACGCCCTTGCCGATGCGGCGCAGGACATCGGGCTTAAGGGTTTCGAGCCCGATCAGGACGCCCATGCAGCCGCTGCGGGCGGCGAGGTCGAGGAGTTCGTCGTCGTAGGCCATCGTGATGGAAGCCTGCGCCACCCACTTGATGCGCAGCGGGATGAGTGCGCCGAACAGGGCCTTCGCGCGGGAGAGGGAGCCGACGATGTTGTTGTCGATGAAGACGACGAAGCGGCGGCGGGCGAGGGAACGGATCTCCTCGACGACCTCTTCGACGGGGCGGTAGCGGTAGCGGTCGCCGAAGATCGCGCTATCGCTGCAATAGATGCAATGGAACGGGCACCCCCGGGAGGTTTCGACGAGGTTAAAGGCGAAGTACCGGTGGGGATTGAGGAGGTCGCGGCGGGGAAACGGGAGTCCGGCCAGCGAAGGATGGGACTCGCTGCGGTAGATCTCTTGCAGGCGTCCAGCGGCGAAGTCGGCGAGGAGGCGGGGCCAAACGCCTTCGGCCTCACCCACGAGGACGGCGTCGCACTCGTTGAGCATCTCTTCGGGAAGGGCGCTAGCGTGGAGGCCGCCCATGACGACGGGGACTTTTTGCGCGCGCCAGCGACGGGCGACATGGATGGCGCCGGAGGCGGACGCCGTGAGGGCGGTGATCCCCACTAGGTCGGGTTTCCGGGAGAAGTCGACGCGCTGTACGTAGCCGTCGGTGATGCGGACGGAGTGCTCCGCCGGGGTGTGGGCGGCGAGCAGGGCGAGGTTGTAGGGAGGGGCGATGCTTCTAGCGCGAGGGCGCTCCAGGGGGCGATGGGGAGGAAGAATGAGCTCGATCTTCATAGGGCCGTCATCGCAAGAGAAGGTCGATTTCACCCCCCTTGAGGAAAAGGAGAGCGCCGCAGCGGCACGCGAAGAAGCCATCAAGGGGCGTCGCGGAGCGGACGGTCTCCCCGCAGCTCGGGCAGCAAAGGGGCTTCTCCGTCGCGGGGAAGGGCTGTGGAGGAACGGAGGAGGGCGAGGGAGGAGCGGCCTTCATGACGCGCGTGATCCCCCATCCGTCGATCTTCGCCGAGACCCACTCGAAGAGGGCTCCGGCGGCCATCAGGACCACGACCATCCACCAGGAAAAGGCGGCAAGGGAACCGGTCAGCCAGCCCACCAGTTTCACCGGCAGGGGGAGAAAGAGGACCAGGAAGCCGACGGAGGCGAGGACGTTCGAGGCGATGCGGACGGCGTGGAAGGGCCAGCGGCCCCGCCAGCGCTTACGCCAGGCGAGCCGACGCTCGGGGACAGGACGGAAGCCCAAGGCATCCTGCAAGCCGCCTGACATCGAACGAGGCCCTTTCGTACGACAACGAGAAGTCTACCCGCCCAGCGGCGCGCGCGCAATTGCTTGCAAGGAGAGGCGAACCCGAGTACCCTCAAAGACGCGCAGCGAGCGTTACTTCCGGCAGGAGGCTTGACATGGCGAAGATCCTGATCGTCTACTACACTCGAACCGGCAACACGGAACAGATGGCGAAGCACATCGCCGAAGGGGCGAAGGGGAAGGGGGTCGAGGTGGAGCTCAAGGCGGTGGCCCAGACGAGCGTGGCGGACCTCCTTTCGGCGGACGGGATCATCGCGGGGTCGCCGACCTACTACGGGGGGATGGCGGCGGAGCTCAAGAAGCTCATCGACGACTCGGTGAAGCATCATGGGAAGCTCGCCGGGAAGGTGGGGGCGGCGTTTTCCTCCGCAGCGAACATCGGGGGCGGGAACGAGACGACGATCCTCGCGATCCTGCAGGCGTGGCTCATCCACGGGATGATCGTGCCGGGGATAGCGGTCGGGGATCACTACGGGCCGGTGTCAATTCAATCGCCGGACGAGCGGGTGGCCCGACAGTGCCGGCACCTGGGGGAGACGGTGCGGGACCTGGTGGTGCGGCTTCGCGGGTCGGGTTGACGGACGGACGCCGGGGCATAGAATGGAGGGTCCGATTATGGGGAGAGGAGCATGCGGCAGGAACTGAGGCTCAAGAAGGAGCTTCCCGGAATCACCGAGGAGGTGCTGCGCAGCTACAAGCAGAGCAGCATCGGGAATCACATCGCGAGCACCCCCCTACCGTCCAAGACGGAGGCGGTACAGATCTTGAAGGACGTTCTGGAGGTGCTGTTCCCGGGATATATCGGGAAGCAGGACCTTCTGTGGTCGAACGTCCGGTACTTCGTAGGGGGGAAGCTGGACGAGCTGTATACGCGGTTGGCGCTGCAGATCTGGAGATGCATCCGGCACGAGTGCAAGAGGCTGGGCTCGGCGTGCGTGCACTGCGAGGACAAGGCGGAAGAGGATTCCTTAGTGTTCCTGCGCAAGCTTCCCGAGATTCGGGAGATGCTGGTGGAGGACGTGCAGGCGGCGCACGAGGGTGATCCGGCGGCGAAGAGCATCGACGAGATCATCTTCAGTTATCCGTGCCTCCAGGCGATCGGCACGTACCGGATCGCCCACGAGCTGTACCTCTTGGGGGTGCCTCTGCTCCCGCGGATGATGACGGAGTGGGCGCACGGTCAGACGGGGATCGACATCCACCCCGCCGCCAAAATCGGCAGACGCTTCTTCATCGATCACGGGACGGGCGTGGTGATCGGGGAAACGTGCGTGATTGGGAACAACGTGCGGATCTACCAGGGGGTGACGCTGGGGGCGATGTCGCTGGAGAACGTGGACGCGATGCGCGGCCAGAAGCGCCATCCGACAATCGAGGACGACGTGACGATCTACTCCGGGACGACGATCCTGGGGGACAACACCATCGGGAAGGGGTCGGTCGTCGGGGGGAACGTTTGGCTGACGCAGTCGGTGCCGGCCCACACGAAGGTGTTCGTCGAGCCGCCCAAGCACCTCTTCAAGGTCAGCCGAAAGGCCGGGGGGAAGGGCAAGGGGAAGCGCCGGACGTAGGGCGGCCCTCGCACGTCGGCGGGATCATTCCTCTTCGCCGTTCAAGAATCGCAGGACCTCGAGGGCGGCGGCGCGGACGGCGCGATTCTTTTCCCGCCGAGCCATCGAGCGCAACGCGTTGCGCGACTCGTGGGCATGGATGGACCCGAGCGCCTTCACGGCGGCGAGCCGCACGGCGGGGGCCGCGTCGCTCAAGGACGCCATCAGGGTCGGGATCTCCTCCGGGGCTTTGAGCTTGCCGAGCGCGGCCACGACGGATTCGCGGATCTTCGCGTCGCGGCTGGCGATGAGGGACGCGACCGCGGGGATGCTGCGCTCATCGCCGATGTCACCAAGGATCCTGACGATGCGGGCGCGCGGGGAGGCCGGATCCTCCAGCTTCGTCAGCAGCGGCTCGACCGCGACGCGGCCGACAGAGACAAGACGCTCCTCGATCTCCCCGCCGTCATCCTGACTCAGAGAGCTCACCAGGGAAGGGATGTCCTCTTCCGAGGGGGCGGGCGCTGCCGCGGCGGGCGCCGCAGCTACGGGAGAGGACGCGGGGGAAGGCTCTGGCGGGGCCTCGGTCGTCTCCTCGCGCTTGGCCCGGCCCGCGAGCTCATCGGCTTTCTCCGAGAGGCCAGCTTCGCGGTAGACAGCGACGGCGCGGTCGGAGTCGCCCTGCGCCAGCCAGAGCTGCGCGGCCTTGTCGACATCGCCGGCGGCCTGATAGGCGCTAGCGGCCTTGGCCAGCGCCCCGGTCTGCTCGTAGATCTCCGCAGCGCGTCGGGTCTCCCCGAGGGAGCGGCAGAACTCCGCGGCGCGGTCGGCGTTTCCGTCCTCGAGCCACAGCTCGATGGCCTTCTCGGACTTGCCAGCCAGGAGGTAGGCGCTGGCGGCCTTTTCCACGGCGCCCGCATCGAGGTAGATCCGGGCGGCCTGTTCGAGGCGTCCGGTGGAGCGGCACAGGCCGGCGGCGCGTTCGTATTGTTTCTCCTCGAGCCAAAGCCCGACGGCGGCGTCGATATCACCGGCCTTTTCGGAGGCGACGGCGGCGCCGGCGATATCACCCACGCGTCGGAAGAGGATCGCCGCCTGTTCATGCTTGCCGGCGGCGCTGCAGAGCTCGGCGGCGCGCTTGAAATCGTGGGCCCGGACCCACATCCTGGCGGCGCGCGGGATGAGGCCAGCCCCCTCGTAGGAGGCGGCCGCCTTGCGGAAATCACCGCCGTCTTCGTAGATCTGGGCGGCGCGCTCCTCATCGCCCGCCTCCCGGCAGACGAGGGCGGCGCCCTCGTAGTCGCGCGCGCGGAGATAGGCGTCCACGGCGCGGTCATGGGCGCCGATCATCTGGAAAAGGGCGGCGGCGCGCGCGTATTCGCCGATCTCCTCATAGATCTCAGCCGCGCGAAGGTCGTCGCCGACGCGGCGGCAGATGGCGACGGCGCGCTCGACGGCGTTGAGCTCGAGCCACAAGCGAACGGCGTTGGAGGAGGCGCCGGCCTCCTCATAGAGTCTCGCGGCCTTTTCCTTGGAGCCGGCCTCCTCGCAGATCTCGGCGGCGCGCAGGAGGTTCCCGGACGCGCGGGCGAGCTCGGCGGCGCGGTCGGGATGTCCCTCGAGGAGCCAGAGCTCGATGGCCTTGTCGAAGCGGCGCTCCTCCTCGTAGAGTTGAGCGGCCTTTTCGCGGCGGCCGGCGCCTTCGAAAACCTCGGCGGCGCGGACGCGGTCGTCGGCACTGAGGAAGACGGCGGCGGCGCGCTCGATCTGTCCGAGGGAGAGGAAGAGGGCGCTGGCCTTCTCGTAGCGGGCGAGTTTCTGGTAGAGCATGGCGGCTTCGGGGAGGAGCTTGGCCCCCTCGAAGAGCTCAGCGGCGCGCTCGAGCTCGCCCGCTTCGAGATAGACGTTCGCGGCGTTGCGGGGCTTGCCCAGGGACTGCCAGAGGGAGGCGGCCTTCTCCAGGCGTCCGACGTTCTGGTAGAGCGTTGCGGCGCGTTCGAGATCGCCGACGCGCTCGTAAAGGCCCGCGACCTTTTCATCGTCGCGCAACTCGCGGCAGACGGAAACGGCACGGTCCACTTTCCCGGCGGAGACGTAGAGCTCGACGGCGCGGTCGAGGTCGCCGAGATGGGCCCACATCTCGGCGGCGCGCTCGGGGTTGCCCGCCTCCTCCCAGATCCTGGCGGCGCGGGCGCGGTCGGAGTTCTGGAGGCAGACCTCGACGGCTTTCTCGATCTCCTTCTGGGCGAGCCAGAGCTCGACGGCCCGGCCGTGGCGTCTCGCTTTCACGTAGAGCGCGGCGGCCTTGGGGAAATCACGGCACTGTTCGTAGAGCTCGGCCGCCTGCCCGTAATCGTGAAGGGCTTCCAGGATGGCGGCGGCTCGAGCGGGCTCCCCGTGCGCCAGCCACATCTTGACGAGGCGCTCATGGGCATCGGCGGCCCCGTACGCAGCGGCGGCTTCCTTGATCTTTCCGGCTTCTTCGTAGAGCTGGCCTGCGAGGAGCTGGTCGCCCATTTCGGCGGCGCAGGCGGCGGCGTGCTCCTTCTGTCCGAGATCGAGCCACACTTCGATCGCGCCGCGGAAGAGGCCGGCGCCCTTGAGAAGCGAGACCGCCTCATCGATCTTCCCGCCGTCGCGATAGACCTGCGACGCGGCGAGGACGTCGCCGACCTCCAGGAACACACCGGCGGCGCGGTCGAGGTCGCCGGCGCCGACGAAGAGGCGTGCGGCGGCCTCGCGGCGACCGGCGCCAATATGGACGGCGGAGGCCTTTTCGACGAGGCCCGCCTCCTCATAGATGCGGGCGGCGCGCTCGTCGTCGGCCGACTCCAGGCACAGGGAGGCGGCCTTGTCGAATTCCTTGTGTCGCAGGAGGAGCTCGATCGCCTGATCCACGTGCTGGGCGCGGCAATAGGCGGCCGCCGCGCGGTCGATCAGACCTTCGCTCTCGTAGAGGGCGGCGGCCCCAAGCTCATCGCCGACGCCCCGGAGGACGGCGGCGGCCCGCTCGAGATCGCCGGCATCGCACCAGAGCTCAACGGCCTTGCGGTAGTTCCCGACGTTCTCGTAGAGGCTGGCGGCGTGGCGGATGTCGCCGGCTTTTTCGTAGATCTCGGCGGCGGTATCCTCGCGTCCCATTTCGATGTAGATGGCGGCGGCGCGCTCGTGGCGGCCCTGTTCGAGCCAAAGGCGGGCGGCGTCGTCGTGGCTGCCGCTTCGGCGACAGGCGGCGACGGCCTTTTCGATCATGCCCGCTTTCTCATAGACGGCGGCGGCCTTCGTCTCGTCGCCCGCGAAGCGGTAGACGGAGGCGGCGCGCTCAGGATTGCCGAGCGACAGCCAGAGATCCACGGCCTTATCGGTTTCGCCGATCGACTGGTAGACGGCGGCGGCGCGGTCGGGATGGCCCGCTTGTCGGTAGATCTCGGCGGCGCGGAGGTCCTCGCCGACGGAGCGGCAGAGCTCGGCCGCGTCATCCACCAACTCGTGCTTGAGGAGGAGATCGATCGCCTTCGGGACGTCGCCGCCCGCCTGGAGGGCCTTGGCAGCATCCTTGGGGAGTCCCGCCTTTTCGTAGACGGCCGCGGCGTCCTCGTAGCGGCCGCAGCTCGCGTAGAGGGAGGCGGCGCGGTCGGTCTTATCGAGCTTGAGCCACATTTGGACGGCGCGCTCGAGGTCGCCCGCCCCCTGATAAAGGGAGGCGGCTTCCTCGAGGAGACCGGCCTCTTCGAGGACTTGAGCGGCGTCGGCCTGTCGTCCCGCGTTCTTGAGGAGCTCCGCCGCGCGGGAAGGTTCGCGCCTTTCCATCCACAGGGCGACGGCGCGGTCGATGAGCCCGGCGGCCTTGAAGGCGTCGGCCGCCTTGGAGGGCAGATCCGCCCGCAAGAACAGCTCCGCAGCGACAACGTGATCTCCAGCGGAGAGGGCCAACTCCCCGGCGCGGGCGAATTCCTCGTGTCTTGTCCAAAGCTCGACGGCCTTGTCCACTTTTCCGGCGGACTGGTAGGCGGCGGCGGCGCGGTCAACGCGGCCGGCCTGCTCATAGATCTCCGCAGCCAGGTCGACGTTTCCGGCGGACTGGGCGACCTGGGCGGCCTTGTCCCAATCGCGACGTTGGAGAAGCAGCTGGACGGCGGCATCGGCGTCTCCGCCGCTCTGAAGCGCCGCGACGGCGCGGTCAACGTCGTCGGCCTTCACGAAGAGGTCGGCGGCGCGGCGGTGATCACCGGAATCCAGGCAAAGCTGAGCCGCCTGGGCGAAGAGGCCATTATCGATGCAGAGGGCGACGGCATCCTCGGTCTTCCCGGCCGCGCACCACGCGTGGACGGCGCGGGGGAGAAGGCTAGCCTTGAGGAAGTAGCCGGCGGCCTCCTCGAAACGTCCGAGCTCTTCACAGAGAGCGCCGGCCGCTTCCCAGCGCTCCTGCGAGAGAAGCCGGGAGAGGGCCTGGAGCGCGGTCTCGCCGGTGGCGCGCAGTTTGGCGGCCTCCTCGGCGGCTGTCGGCTGAGGGGGGGCCTGGGCCGCCACCGGGGCTTCCGCGGCGGACTCCTGGGAGGCGCTCTCGAAGGCGGCGTCGGTCGGCTCGGTCGCGCCGAGCACACTTTCCTCCTCTTCCTCGAGGAGGGAGGCCGCGCGCTCCTCGATGCTGCCCCCGAAGAACTCCTGATCGCCTCGAGAGGGGGCGGCCTCGCGACGGGGGACGGACTTGAGGAGCAGGGGCATGTCGGCCTCGCCGACGTGCGATTCCGGGGGGAGCTTGGCCCGGAGCTCCTGAGCGCGCTGGGGATTGCCAGCCCTCTCATGGGCGACGGCGGCTTCGCCGGGGAGCTCCGCCTTTTCGTAGTAGCGGGCGGCGCGCGCGAAGTCGCCGGCGGAATAGGCGGCGGCGGCAGCACGGTCCCAGAGTCGGATGCCGGCGAAGAGCTCCGCGGCGCGCTCGGGGTTCTCCGCGAGGAGGTGGAGGTCGGCGGCCTTGGGGAGATCCCTGAGTCGCTCGTAGAGGGCGGCGGAGGCCTGATATCGACCCGCCTTTTCCAGAAGGGGCGCCGCCTTGCGGAGATTGCCGAGACGATAGTGGATCGCCGCCGCCTCGACGGTCAACCCGACACGCTCCTGCAGGTTGGCCTTGGCGAGCGTCTGACGGGGATCGCGAAGCGTGGCGGCGTCGGTGAGGAAGGCGGCAAGGGAGGCCGCGGCGGGGGCGGCTTTGAGTTTCACCGCGGGGGACTGTTTGAGCCGGATCTCCACGTCCTCGCCGGACCTTTCCACGGCGAGGATCTGGCTATAGGGGACAGTCATGGAGGGGTCGCCGCGGAAGGCATGGGTCGTCAACACCCAGTCGGGGGCATCCTTCTTTTTCTTGGCCGTCCCATAGACGACGAGGACGTCCTCACTTTCGAAGAAGGCGGCGGAGGCTTTCCAGCGCGCCATGAGGGTCTCGCGCTCCTCGGCGGGGATGTCTCCGGCAAAGCGCAGACCCGCCTCCGCTTTTCCCTCGAAGTGGACGCGGGCGAGGTTCGTCATGACGTCATGGAGGTGAGCGAGGCGTTTGCGGAAATCGGGGATCTTGAGGCTGGTGTGGCAGGCCGGGCAACGGCCGACGCGGCCGATGTGCTCCTCGCGAACGAGGATGAATCGTCCACATTGCTCACTCGGGCACTTGAGCTTGTAAGGCATTTGCGCCTTCCCCTCGCGACGCCCGACAAGGCGACGACCACGATTCGAGGCGTCCGACCGGAAGCTCGCCCCTATGTTCCGGTCGGGATGGCGACGCCGCACCGAACCAACTATAGTCTGCCACGCAAGCGGCAGAATTCAATCGCAAAATGAGGGAGTCAGCCCCGGACGCGACGGCAGCGACGCATGAGAAGCGCCGCAGCCACGGCATAGCCCGCGGCAAAGACTGCCGGGCGGAGGAAGAGCCGGAGGCGCCTGACGCCGCCGGTGCGGACGAGGTGCCATCACAGGAGACCCCATTCGTACCGGACGGGGGTGGTCCGGCGTCAGCGCTCCGCCAGCGTAATCACGACGGAGGCTTCGGCGACGCATTGTCCGTCCGCGTGGACCTTTCCCTCGATCGTGTAGAACGGGAGGGATTCTTCCACGAGGGCGACTTCGAAGGAGAGCGTCTGTTCGGGAAGCACGGGCCGACGGAACTTGGCGTTGCGGACGAAGACGAGGCGGCCGGAGCCTTCCTGGGCGCAGCCTTCGGGGTTTTCGCCGGACAGCAGCATGACGGCGCCGGCCTGTGCAACGCCCTCGATGAGGAAGACGCCGGGGAGGATGGGGTTTCCGGGGAGGTGTCCCTGGAAGAGCGGGCAGTCGCGCGCGAGGCACTTGAGGCCGACCGCCTTGCGTCCGGGCACGACCTCCTCGAGCTCATCGAGCATGAGGATCGGCTCGCGGTGGGGGATAAACTTCTTCGGATCAAACTTCCTCATGACGGGCTCGAGAAGCGATCTTGGAAAGCAGACGGATGTCGGTCGGCTCAGTGATGGAGACGGTGGTGACGTCGGAGTCGATCCAAGCGACGAACTTGCTCAAGACCTTCACGCCGCCGGTCTCGACGAAGAGGCGAACGCCCTGGGACAGGACGAAGCCGGCAGCCTCGCGCCAGCGGACCTGCATGACCATGTGGTCGGCGGGGAGGCCGGGGAGCTCGTCGGGCGTCACGACCCGGGCGTGGTACGGATGCACGATGGGGTAGGCGGGCGCACCCAAGGACCAGTCCGCGATGTAGCGGCGGAGGCGGTCGCGGATCTCCCAGACGAGGCCGGTGTGGAGAGGGGCAGGCGACGGGAGGAAGCGGGCGTCGGTTGCGCCTTCCGCCAGAACCCGATCGAGCACGCGTTGGGTGGCTTCTCGATCTCCGGCGATCGTGCTGAACCTGGGGGCGTTATGTCCGACCATGTGGACTTTGCCGCCGCCGCCGGTCTCGTTGCAGATTTTGAGAAGGACGTCTTCGGGGAAGCCGAGGATGGCGGCCATTGCGAAGCCGCCGTTGCGCGTAAAATCGTGGATGAACTCGCCCGCGGTGATCGTATAGTCGAGCCCTTGTTCGAGGGACCAGACGCCCGTATCGACGAGTGCGGCGTAGAGGCCCACGCTGTGGGGGACGGCGAAGGCGGGCGTGACGCCCCAACGCTGCCGGACCAAGCGGGCGGCGGCGACGGAGGCGGCGAAGAGCTCCACCTGGGCAAGCGAGGTCTCGGAGACGCCTCTCTTGCGGGCGAAATCCTCCGTCCTCTCGAGGCACTCGGCGCCGACGGGCTCGGACCGCCACGCCTCGTTCCAGCGGTAGCCGGGACGCGGCTCAGGAGGGAAACAGAAGGCCAAAGGGCCGATGGCTTCAGTCACCTTCGCACCTCATCATTGGGTTTGTCGATGCACGACACAAGCGATCCTCACAAGGAACGGTAGACCCGGCGCAGCGCGGGGGGCACCTGCCGGTAGACGTCGTAAAGGGAGCGATAAACAGTGCGGCCCGCAGAGGGCTTGACGAGCTTTTCGCCGGGGTTCATTCGTTTCTGGGCTTCGGGGACGGAGGCGAGGACGCCGGTGCCTGCGAAGGCGAAGATCGCCGCGCCGAGGACGGTCGCCTCGGTCTTTCGCACGACGACGACCGGGAGACCCGTGACGTCGGCACGGATCTGGTTCCAGAGGGCGTTCCGTGAGCCGCCCCCCACGACGCGCAACGTGCGGGGGGTCAGGCCCGTGGCGCGCGAGAGGATCTCGAGGGCGTCGCGAAGCTGGAAGCACAAGCCTTCGAGCGTCGCACGATAGATC
>JAZDKG010000182.1:0-4627 GCA_043803205.1 Planctomycetota bacterium | reverse complement strand
CGGCGCCGCTACGGGAACCCCCGCCTTCGCAAGCTCGCCCAGTAGCCGGTGCTCAAAGGTCGTCTGAATAACTCGGCTGTGTTCTCGTGAGCGCAGCCTCGCTAGGAACTGCTTCCCCCCCGCGCGAAAGATGAGGCCCTTTCCCGCCGTCCCTCCATGCCGCTCGACGATCTCGATCCCCCCGCCGAACTCGTACTCCTCCCCGATCGCCCGCAGCACGCTTCCCGCGTAGTCCTGCCGTTCGCTTCGATCCTTTCCGTTCATCCTTCCCATTCTTCCGGCGGGCCCCGTGTTTCGCAACTCCAATCGGAGCCGTATGGGAAGTGCAAGGGCGGCTCTGCCGGGGATCTTGCCTGGGCCCGCGAGCGTCGCCTACGCGTAGAACCACGACACCGGGAGCGCTCGCAGGACCAATCCCGTCGGAGCGTCCTCCGGGGACCTGCGCGAGCATGCGTCATATGTAATGAACGCCTTCCCGTTCCGGAACATGAGGGACGGGTACGAGCTGTGGCTGTAGATGGGGGATTCGGGGCTGCCGTGTTCCGCTAAACGTCGCCACGCGGCCAACTCCGCGCCAAGTCTCGTGGAGCGGTCTTCGTCGATCCGGCGATAAAAGAGCTTGTCGGGAACTTCCACGTGCGCCCTGCGGTCCGCGGGATTCTCCACGAGGTTCTTGCGGAGAGGCCATGTCTCCCCCTCATCCTTGGAGATGGCGGCGGTCAATCTGACCCTGGCGAGGTTGTGCACGACTTCCTGGGGGCTTGCCTGGTTGAAGATGAGACAGAGGTCGCCCGTCTCGGGGATGCGCTTCACCATCATCGGCGAGTTGTAGGAGGGGAGGTCCGTCGGTAGGGGGGTTGTCCACGTTTCACCGAAGTCCGCGGAATGGCACTTGTGCAGGACGCCCGACGAATCGCGCAGGAGCATGAGGAGCCTCCTGTCCGCAAGCTCGATGACGCAAGGCTCACACGACCCCCGCGGGTCCCCTGGCGTCGCCACCTCCTGCTCCGCGCGCCTCCACGTCTTGCCGTCGTCGTTCGACCAGTAGCAGAATACGCCTTCGTAGTTGAGCTGTCCGGGACGCACCCTCACCACGGTGACGGGTGCGATCACGCGGCCCGTCGAGACGCGCACGACACGGTCGTTGTGCAGCAGCGTCCCTCCCGGTTCCCTTCGTTCGCTCAGGCGCGCCGGATCGCTCCACGTCTTCCCCGAATCGGCGCTCCTCTTCCAGCGGACGTGGACTCCCGTCTCGTCGTCGTAGCTTCCCTCCTTCCGGTCGCAGTGCATGTAGAAGAGGCCGACGTCCCCGTTCCCCATGATCGCTAGCGCCGCGGAATACGCGCTCCCGCCTTCGTGGCCTTCTTGGAGCATCGCCCGCTTGCTCCACGTCCTGCCTTCGTCCGAGGAGTATATGCCGCTGATGCGGCACGGCGCCACGTCCGCTCCCGACGCGCTCGTATACTCGGACCATGCCAGTAACACTCGTCCGTCCGCAAGCGCGACGACCGACGCGGAGTCGTTGCGCCCGTTCGCTCCCGACGTCGGACAAACCAGGATCCTCATGTCGTTCTCGCTCATCTTGACGGAGTCCTTTCCTGTGGAGTCGGCATGGACCCCCGACTCGGTGTCTCGTGAGTGCGATAGGCTTACTGCGGTTGGGCCCTGAGCGCAAGGATGTGCTTCACGATTTCTCTGCGCATCGCGTCCAGGTCCCCGGCGGGGTCGAGCGACTCGACGAACCGCTCCGCCTCCGCGACGCGGCTTTGCGCCGTCGCCTCGCCGCTCCCCTTGGCCCCCTCGATGGCCGCCCCTGGAGACAAGAAGGTTGTCCACCAAGATGAACGCGGATAGCATTGCGGACAGACTTCACCCCGACGGAGGTGGGTCTCGTTGCGGCAAGGGGGGTGAGCCGAGGGAGAGGATACATGAACGAACGCAAGCTGCTCTCTATGCCGGTGGCGATCCTGGGTGGTGGCGCCTGCGCTCAGACCTTTGCAGCCGACCTTGCCTTGACGGGATTTGAGACCCGTCTGTTCGATTTCCCCGAGTTTGCGCCGCGCATGCTGGGGAAGGTGATGCAGGACAAGCGCATCCAGCTCGACGGAGCGCAGGCCAACTTCAAGTGGTTCCGACGCACCGGAACCGCCACCCTTGCCCTCGTGACCACGGACATCGCCAGGGCCCTTCGAGGCGCTGGCCTTGTGATCCTCGCCATCCCCGCAAAGGGCCACAAACAATTCTTCGATGCCATGATTCCGCATCTCGAGAACGGCCAAGTCGTGAGCCTCTTCCCAGGCAACTTCGGCGCGCTGATGCTGCGGCGCATGATGAGAGCGAAGCGCTGTCGCGCCAAAGTGGTGGTCGGCGGATGGAGCTCGATGCCGTATGGCGTCCGCATGGTCGAGCCCGGGAAACTGGACCTCAGCCTCCGTACGCGCACGCTGGTCTGCGATACGTTGCCGTCGCGGGACGGGGGGCCGTTCATAGAGGTCATGCGACGGCTGCCGGTGTTCGACGGCGCCATGGAACTGGCGAGGGGTGATACCGTCATCGGCGTGGACCTCTCGAACCCCAACCCCGTGGTGCATGTGCCCGGGTCGCTCCTGAGCGTGGGACCGATGGAGGTGTCCGAGATGGAGGGCATACTGGGCATCGCCAAAGGCGCCTTCTCGATGTACAAGCACGGGATGTCGCCGGCGGTTTGCCGCGTGCAATACGCCTTTTATCGCGAGGAGCGCGCGATCGCCAAGGCGCTGGGAGTCAAGATGGTCGAGTACGAGAAGGAGCAGTTCTTCTCGAAAAGCGGCGTCATGGGGATCGAGTATCGGGTGCCGTTCACCGAGGTTGTCCTGCCGCCTATCGCGGGTCCGGACTCGGTCGAACACCGTTATTTCACCGAGGACATTGCCGTGGGTACGGTCGTCCGCTTTCATCTGGCAAAGATCCTCGGAGTGGAGACTCCTGTCATCGAGTCCCTCATCCGACTGGGATCGATCGTCTGCGGCAAGGACTTCTTCGAGGAGGGGCCCTCCCCAAAGCAGCTCGGCATCGAATCCATGGACCCCGACAAGCTGCTCGCGCTCATCCGGTGACCCGCGTGAATGACGACCTCTCCAGGGCATGTCCTCTTGGGAAAGTTGGCTCCCCGAACGAATCTGGCGTCATACTGCGGGAGAAGGTGGATGCGCCTGTCCAAGCTGCGCCCTAATAGGCGGCGAAGGCCTCTACTCCAGCGCCACCGTGCTCGCGATCCGGTGTCGTGGCAGCGTGACGCGCGCTGACTTCCCCTCGACCGCAACTTCCGCCTTCCGCCACCTCGGCCCCTTGAGCGTGAGGTAGCAGGCCTTCCCAACGTTCTCCGCTCCGGCGAACCTCGCCTCGAACGTGAGAGGCGCCCCCTTCGCTCCCGGATTCGTGAGCTGAGGCAGCCGGCTCACCAGCGTCACGTATACCTTTCCGTCCCGCCCCCTGAAGATGTTCCCCTCCGTCCCCGACGGAAGCTCCAAAGGATTCGCCTCCAAAAGCCATCGCCTCCCCCTCAGCGGCTCAAGGAGCCGCCCGTACGCCCCCATGACCTCCTCGACCTCCGCGCTCTGGCGCTCCCCGGGCGCGAAGGGACACGTCGCCCCCGTGAGCAAGCACGTCTGGTAGACGAATTCCGCCTCCGCCGCCGTGCGCGCGCCGCTGAACACGATCATCGGCCGCTCAATGCACATATACTTCACGTCGTCCGCCGACGACAGCGCCTCCGCCATGATCTGGTCCAGCCCCTCGGCGAGCTCGATGTACACCGGTCCGTTCGCCGACACGAACATCCCCCGCCGGTGCGCCTCCGCGACCATCCGGTCCCGGTGCGCGTCGTACGAAAACGCCAATCGGTAAGCCGGCCGGTTGTCCACCATCGTGATCCCGTCGTGGTGCGCTAGGTCGATGCTGTCGTAGCACGGCTGATCCCAGAAGAGCCCGCTCGCGTTCGGATAAAGCTCGAAGAACCGCTCGAGCTCAGCCGCGATGTGCTTCCCAAACGGCAGCGCTGGGTCCGAGTTGACCATCCAGTAGTCATACCAGTCGAACCCCATCCGGTTCCCGTAGATTGTCCGCGCGATCGACTCGGGGAAATTCCTCTCGGCGTACTCCTTGACGACGTCGCCCGAAAGTTGGATGTACATGAGCGGATGAATCCCCTTCGACTTGTACATCTCCAAGGTTCGCCGTACGATGCTCCGCGACAGCTTCTTCTCGTAACGCTTCGGTCCCCACTGCTCCCGGCAGGTCCATTCCTCCTCCTCGGGAAAGTAATGCCCGTAGCACGCGTAATGAAGGTGGATCTCCACCGCCTTCGCCCCGTACCGCAGCATCTGGTCCGCCTTCTCCTCCGTGTCTCCGCCTCTTCCTCCCGCGAAAGGCCCGTCGATCTCCTCGACCGCTCGCGGATTCCCCGGACGGAAATACGTCGGATACTTCGCCGCGAACCATGAGAGCCCCGGCCGCCAGTCCCCCTCGTGCATCCGGATGAGAAGCTCCGTCTTCGGCGACGCCCCCTCCCCCAGCTTCATCCACCCGCTCTCCGCCGTCACCCCGCCCCCGCGGTAGTCGCCGATCACGAAACCCCACCGCGGAATCC
>JAZDKG010000181.1:0-41489 GCA_043803205.1 Planctomycetota bacterium | reverse complement strand
CAATACCTCGATTTGACACGCGCCCGCCATGCGGTATTTTATATCGTAAGGTTATCTTGGCCTCGCGGCGCATCGGGGGTGTCCGCGCGGAGCGGACCGCATCAGGAAAGGGGGGTGGGGAATGGTAACGCAGGAAGAGAGACCCGCCGAGACGACCCGGGCGAATGACGCGGTCCGAAGTCTGTCGCGACTGGGAATCTCACTCGACTGCCGTGAGCTCCTTTCCACCACGAGCCTCACCCCCCGGGAGCTTGAGCTCACCGACCTCATCATGCGGGGCCTGGGCAACCCGGAGATCGCGCGGCGGCTCGGCATCACCGCCAGCACCCTTCGAACCCATATCAAGCGCATTTACCGGAAAAGCGGAGTTCACTCCAAGAGCGATCTCATCCTTCTTGTGATCGGCCGTCTGGCGGATCAGAGAGATCCTCGGTCGGACGGCGCCGGGGAGGGCCTTCGACCTCCGCTCGCCTTCGACGGTCACGATCAAGACGGTAGGGCGCTCTAGCGGCGTCCGCGTCATGTGAGATCGTACTCTTACGATATTCTGACCATGTTCTGTGACTATCCCGGCAGGGGATTGGGGACCGCCACTTCTACGGGGCGGATGCTTGTCTCAATGGGCTTTGGGGGAAGAAGCCAGGGCGCTCCGGCGGACCGGGTGTGTTGCGCACTTCGCCAGGGACCTGCGGAGGATGAGCTTGCCCTTGACGATGATTTTCTGCGCGCCGGGGGGTGCAGAGCCCGCGAGGCGCTGGAGGAGAAGCCGCCCTGCTTCAAAGCCCATCTCGTAACGAGGTTGGACGACGGTCGATAGGGGGGGCGAGAGGGTCGCACAGAAGGGCAGGCCGTCATATCCGACCACGCTCACATCCCTTGGGATCGAAAGGCCGAGTTCTGAGCAGGCCCGGTACAAGCCTCTAGCGACGCGGTCGTTGCAGCCGAAGATCGCCGTCGGCCGTCTCGGACGCGCTAGGCGAAGAAGCTCACGCCCGTGCCTATAGCCGGCCTCTTCATACAAGAGCGTGCCGCCAAGGACGCGGAGGGACCCGCTGGGCAATCCAGCGTCGCGGGCCGCCGTCCGGAAGCCGTCCCGCCGCTCGGCGACGCTGCTGCAGGATGGCTCCGTGATGAACGCGAGACGCCGGTGTCCGCGCCTGAGCATCTCCCGCGTGAGGCGGTACGCCCCCTGGACGTTGTCGCTCACCACGCAGTCGGCCGCAAGGTCGATGTAGAACTTGTCAAGAAAAACCACCGGGAGACCGGTGCGAAGGAGCCCGCGCGTATGGGCATAGCCCCTCCGTAGATTCCCGATGACCGGATCGATCAGGAAGCCGTCCACCCTCTTGCGGATCAGTCTCTCGACGGCCCGCTCTTCCTTGCGGACGTCGTCGTCGGAGTTGGCGATGACCGGGTCGTAGCCCGAAGCCCCGAGGGCATCCTGGGCGCCCCGGATGACCTCGGCATAAAAGTGATCCGACGCGATGTCCGTTGTAACCAGGCCCACCAGGCGCGTCCTGGTCTTCGTGCGTCCGCTGGCGGAGCCCGCTCGCGCGCGCAAAGAGTTCGCCAGCGGCTGGAGGGAGAGGATGGACGTTCCCCGTCCCGGACGTCCTCCGAGGGCGCCGGTGGACACCAGGAGGTTCATCGCCCGTTGGACGGTTCCGATCGCTACGCGAAATCGCTTGGAGAGCGTGGCGTAGGCCGCATAGGGGTCCCCGGGGCGAAGCTTGCGCCTGAGGATATCTCTGCGGATGCTCTCGGCGAGCTGCAGGTATACCGGCACGTCGTTTCGGGTGGCGATCCTGGGCATGGGGCGTTCTCTCGTAATCCGATTATCTCTATTATATCAGGGAAGGACTGCCATGGGAAGGGGGCGAAACCCGGCCATGCGCGACTTTCTGGTTGCGCTCTCAGGGGATAGGCATTATTCTATTTATAATAGGACGGCTACTGGGTCAATGGGAGGTGTGTGCAGTGAACGAGTTGCAGAACCGGGCGACGTTACGGGTCCTGGCGGATGAGGAGTTGAGGAGAATCCACGCTGCGACGCTCGAGATCCTCGAGACGACGGGGGTGAAGTTTCTGTGTGAGGAGGCGATCGCCGTTTTTCGGGAGAACGGGGTGCCGGTGGATGGGGAGGGGGTCGTGCGTTTCTCCCCGGAGGTGGTGGAACGGGCGATCCGCACGTCTCCGTCTTCCTTCACGCGGCACAACCTGGATCCGAAGCGCCCGCCGGTGCGGTGGGGGGGAGGTGACTGCTATATCGGTACGGGGTCGACGGTGGCGTATATCGTGGACCTCGAGGGGAGGTACCGCCCTGGGACGGAGGAGGACATAGCCTGCTTTGCGCGCCTGTCGGATGCCATGGAGCACCTGCCGATCGGAAACGGGATGGTCTGGGCGCAGGATATCCCGAAGCCCGTCTTTCACGCGCGCTACATCGAGGTGCTGGCGAAGAACAATTCCAAGGTGGTGCCGGCCGGCGACGGCTTGGATTGTAAGACGTCGAGGGACCTCGTGAGATGCTCGCAGGCGATCCTGGGCGGGGTGGAGGAGCAGAAGAGGAAGAAGACGTTCACGATGACGGCGCTTCCTCAGCAGGCGCTCTTGTGGAGCGTCGAGGCGGCGGCCGTGATCGAACCGGCGAAGGCGGGACTTCCGAATGAGATCTGCCCGATGCCGCTTCTCGGCTCGATGCATCCGGTGACTCTGGCGGGCGGGCTGGTGCAGATGAACGTGGAGATGCTTTCGGGGATCGTTCTCAATCAACTGGTCAACCCGGGTGCGCCGGTGGTGTGGATGTCGTGGCCCGGGATGCTGGACATGGCGGTCGCGTCGAACGTCTTCGGGTGTCCCGAGCAGGGTCTCTTCAGCGCGGCCAGCGCGCAGCTGGCGCGATGGTACGGCATCCCGTCGAACATCATCGTCGGGCAGACGGATTCGAAGCTGCCGGACCAGCAGGCCGGTTACGAGAAGATGATGTCCGTGCTCCTAGCGGCGCTCGCGGGCGCGGACGAGATCGCGCTCGCGGGGGGCTTGATCGACTTCGGGCGCATCGCCTGTTACGAGCAGGTCGTCATCGACAACGAGATGGCCGGTTACGTGCAGCGGGCCCTCAAGGGGATCACGGTGACGAGCGAGAAGCTGGCGATCGACGTGATCCGCGAGGTCGCCCACGGGGGGAACTACATCGCCCACGAGCACACGCTGAACCATTTCCGGGACGAGCAGTATTTCCCGACCCTTTCGAATCGGCACATGAGACAGAGGTGGGAGGCGGAAGGGTCGAAGGACCTGCGGGAGCTCGCGGTGGAGAGGGCTCGCAAGATCCTCAAAGAGCACCGCGTGCATCCCCTGTCCAAAGAGCAGGCCCGGGATCTCGAAAAGGAAGTCGGCTCCATCTATAAGCGGGAAGGGATCCCGTACAAGCCGTATCCGTACGACGGTTGAGAGGGGCGGCAGGAGAGGCCAGCCTCTTGGCGGGCCCCGGCTCCCGGCATCGCCTGCGGAACGAGCTTTCCCCGCGTTGTGCGTCGTATCCGGAGGGGCTATAATCCCCGGAGAGAGGCCGGGACGTGCCGGGGGGAGGGATGCGGTGGAGAGGCCCGTGAAAAAGATCGACTTCACGGACAACGCCAGGGAAGTCCTTCGCCGTCGGTATCTCAAGAGGGATGCATGCGGGAAGCCGGTCGAGACGCCGGAGGACATGTTCGTTCGCGTCGCGGAGTCCGTGGCGCAGGCTGAAAAGCAGTACGGGGGCGCGCAGGCCGTGGCAGAGGCTGAGGGCCTCTTCCGCGAGGTTCTCTTTGGCCTGGAGTTCCTTCCCAACTCCCCCGCCCTCATGAACGCGGGTCGGCGACTGGGCCAGCTGGCGGCGTGTTTCGTCCTTCCGATCGGCGATTCGATCGAATCGATATTCGGCACCCTCAAGGACGCCGCCTACATTCATCAGTCGGGTGGCGGAACAGGCTTTTCCTTCTCGCGGCTGCGTCCGGCCGGCGACGTGGTCGCGAGCTCCAGCGGCGTGTCGAGCGGCCCGGTCTCGTTCATGCGGGTCTTCAACGCGGCCACGGAGGCGATCAACCAGGGGGGGTTCCGGCGAGGCGCCAACATGGCCATCCTGCGGGTGGACCATCCCGATATCCTTCGCTTCGTGGAGATGAAGAACAATCCGAACGAGCTGCGGAACTTCAACATCTCGGTGGCCCTCACGGGCGGCTTCGTGGAGGCGCTCGGACGCAATGCCTCGTACGCCCTCGTGAACCCGCGCACGGGGGAGACCGTGCGGACGGTCCCTGCCGCCGAGGTGTACGAACGCACTATCGACTCGGCCTGGCGCACTGGAGAGCCGGGGATCATCTTCCTGGACGCGATCAACGCCGACAACCCGACCCCCGCGCTCGGCGAGATCGAGAGCACCAACCCGTGCGGGGAACAGCCGCTTCTGCCGTACGAGGCCTGCGTCCTCGGGTCGGTCAACCTGTCGCTGTGCGTGAAAGACGGGCAACTCGACGAGGAGAGACTCCGGCGCGTGAGCACCGCGGGGGTCCGCTTCCTCGATGACTGCGTGGACGCAAGCCGATTCCCCCTTCCCCAGATCACCCAGATCGTTCACGGGAATCGGAAGATCGGGCTGGGGGTCATGGGGTTTGCGGAGCTTCTCATCCGCCTGGGCGTGCGCTACGATTCCGAGGAGGCCCTGGGCGTCGCGCATCAGGCGATGCGCGTCCTTGCGAGTGCCGCCCGGGACGAGTCCCAGCGTCTCGCCGTTGAGCGCGGGCCCTTCCCGAATTTCAGGGAGTCCGTGTACGCCGAAAGGGGGAATCCACCGCAGAGGAACGCGACGCTCACCACCGTGGCCCCGACTGGCACCCTGAGCATCATCGCGGGCACCTCGAGCGGGATCGAGCCGCTTTTCTCGGTCGCCTTTACGAGGAATGTGCTGGACGGGCGGAGGCTCGTGGAGGTGAACCGGCTGTTCCTGGAGATCGGGCGTGGGCGGGGCTTCGCCAATGAGGCGCTGCTGGCCAAGGTCGCGCGGACCGGGACCGTCGCGCAAGACGGGGATGTGCCCGAAGACGTGAGGGCTCTCTTCCGCACGTCGCACGATATCCCGCCGCCGTGGCACGTGCGGATCCAGGGGGCGTTTCAGGAGCACGTCGACAACGCCGTCTCCAAGACCGTGAACCTCGCCGCGTCCGCCACGCGCGATGACGTCAGAGAGGTCTTCGACCTTGCGCGGAAGCTGGGCTGCAAGGGCGTCACGATCTACCGGGACCAGAGCCGCTCCGAGCAGGTGCTCGAGCGCGGGGCGCAGACTTGGAAGGAGGGGAAGAGGATCCCTTCGACCATTGGCGGCTGTCCGCAGTGCGGCGCGGACGTTGTGGCCATGGAGGGCTGTTCCGCCTGCCGGTCGTGCGGCTACTCCCGGTGCGGCGGCGTGGTCTGAGCGATCAGCCGACGACCTCCCTGGGGTGCGCGATGCGGCCGATGACGGCGCTGGCGGCCGCCACGGCGGGGTTCGAGAGATACACGAAGGACTCCGGGTGTCCCATGCGCCCGACGAAGTTCCGGTTCGTCGTGGCGAGCGCGGTTTCGCCCTTCGCGAGGATCCCCATGTGGCCTCCGAGGCAGGGCCCGCACGTGGGCGTGGACACCGCGGCGCCGGCCTCCAGGAACGTTTCGAGATATCCCGCCCGCAACGCGTCTCCGTAGACTTGCTGGGTCGCCGGGATCACGATGAGGCGGACGTCGCGGGCCACCTTTTTCCCGGAGAGGACCTCCGCCGCTATCTCGAGATCGCTCAGCCTCCCGTTCGTGCAGGAGCCGATGACGACCTGGTCGACCTTTACGTCCTTGAGATCCTCGACGGGTTTCACGTTCTGCGGGGAGTGGGGGCAGGCGACCTGCGGGCCGAGCGCGGAGGCGTCGAAGTCAAACGCGTCTTCGTATGTCGCGTCCGGATCGCTGTGGCACAGCGTGTACTTTCTCTCGGCCCTCGGCCGGCAGTATGCGTCCGTCACGGCGTCCGGCTCAAGGATCCCGCTCTTTCCCCCCGCCTCAATGGCCATGTTGGCGATGGTGAACCGGTCGTCCATTGGAAGCGCCCGGATCGCGTCCCCCGTGAACTCCATCGCCCGGTACAGGGCGCCGTCGACACCGATCTTTCCGATCACGTGCAGAATGACGTCCTTTCCCCCGACCCACTTCCCGACCTTCCCCTTCCAGACAAAGCGCAGCGTGGTGGGAACCTTGAGCCAGACCTTCCCCGTGGCCATCGCGAACGCGAGGTCGGTCGATCCCATGCCCGTCGCGAAGGCGCCCAGGGCTCCGTAGGTGCAGGTGTGGCTGTCCGCGCCGATGACGAGATCGCCCGGCAGGACGACCCCCTGCTCCGGAAGCAGGGCGTGTTCGATCCCGACCCTCCCGATCTCGTAGTAGTGCGTGATGCCGTGCTTTCGGGCGAAGTCCCGCAGGAGCTTCGCCTGCTCCGCGCTCTTGATGTCCTTGTTGGGGGTGAAATGGTCGGGGACGAGCGCGATCTTCGAGGGGTCGAAAACCTTCGTCATCCCGGCGCGCTCGAACTCGTGGATGGCCAGCGGCGCCGTGATGTCGTTCCCCAGAGCGATATCCACGTCGGCGTAGACGAACTCCCCCGGTCGCACGTCCGGGCGTCCCACATGTCGTGCGAGGATCTTCTCCGTAATCGTCATCGGCATAAGTCGTTTCCTTCTCCGCATTCCTCGCGTCGGCGGCCCTGGAGGGGATCGCGGAGGTACTCCCTGTGACAGGCGCCGCAGAGATCGAAGCGGAACTCGCGATGGACCTCATCCTCGAGCCGGCGGGTGTCCATGTCGCTCATCCGGTCGAGGAGCTGACGGATCTCCTCGCGGTGGTCCCGGGCGAGATCGTCTTCGGAGACGGGGGCCAATTCGGCGGAAGCCATGACCTCGATCTTCACGACGAAGTGCTCCCCATCCGGGATGGTCTTGCGGCAGAGGTCGCAGGCGTAGTGAACCGCCTGGGGCGGCCGGCTCATCGTGCAGCCTGGATTCTTCGACGCACGTCGGCCCTCTCCTATCGGTTGGTCTCGGCGACGAGCGCTTCGAGGACGCGGAGCACCTTTCCGGAGTCGACGGCGGCCTGGGCGCGGGCGAGGCCGTCTGCGAGATCCGATGCGATCCCGGCGGCCCACAGGGCGCCGGCGGCGTTCAGTGCCACGATGTCGCGACGCGGACCCTTCGTTCCCCGGAGGACCTCCTTGACCGCGTCGGCGCTGTCGGAGACGTCCTTGGCGGCCTGGTGCTCGTGCCGCGCGCGCGGCAAGCCCAGGTCCGTCGCATCGAGCGTGTAGCGGCGGGTCCGTCCGTCGCACAGCTCGCAGACCGTTGTGCGCCCGCACGTCGTCATTTCGTCGAGGCCGTCTTCTCCGCGGACCACTAGGGCGCGCTCGGAACCAAGATCGAGGAGCGCGCGGGCGACGAGCTCCACGAGCGAGTCCGAATAGACCCCCAGGATCTGCCGTCGCGCGCCCGCCGGGTTCGTCAAGGGCCCCAGGACGTTGAAGATGGTGCGGACCCCTAGCTCACGCCGCGGGCCGATGGCGTACTTCATCGCCTCGTGCAGGAGGGGCGCGAAGAGAAACGCTATCCCGACGTTCTGGAGACACTCGGCCATGCGCGCCGGGGCGAGATCGATCTTTACCCCGAGGGCCTTTATCACGTCGGCGCTGCCGGAGGCGCTGGAGACCCCGCGGTTCCCATGCTTGGCTACTCGAGCCCCCGCCGCTGTGGCGACGAGAGCGGCGGCGGTGGAGATGTTGAAAGTGCCCCGTTTGTCTCCGCCGGTCCCGCAGGTGTCGATCAGATTCTCGATGCCGGCGGCGATCCGGGTCGCCTTGGCGCGCATGGCCCGGGCGCAGCCGGCGATCTCTTCAGCGGTCTCGCCCTTCGCGCGGAGGGCAATGAGGAATCCCGCGATCTGCGCGTCGGTCGCCGCGCCGGACATGATTGCGCCCATGACATCCGCCGCCTCGGCGGATGTGAGATCCGCGCCCTCGAGCGCCTTTCCGATCGCTTCGCTGATGGTCATGTGACTCTACCCCTGGAAGTCTCCGCCTTCCTGCGGGTATTCCCCGTCATACGTGAGGACCCGCGCCCCTCTTCTAGCGCGCGATATGTAGATCTTGGGCGTATGACCGAACGCGTCCGCGCATTTTTCGGATACGGTTTCGGTGAACGCGGTGATGGCGTCGGCGCGCAGGAGGTTCACGGTGCATCCGCCGAAGCCAGCGCCCGTCAGGCGCGCGCCCAGCGTACCATCGACGGATCTCGCTGCGTCCACCAGCGTATTCAGTTCCGCGCTCGACACGTCGTAGTCCGTCCGGAGGCTGTCGTGGCTTTCGTTCATGAGCCCTCCGAAGCGGGCGAGGTCGCCCTTGCGGAGCGCGTCGATCGATTCCACGACGCGTCGGTTCTCGCTGATGACGTGGCGGGCGCGCTTGAGAACCGTCGGCGTCAGTCCCGCTCCCTCCGCTTTGAGCTCCTCGATCGTGACGTCGCGCAGCGCCCGGACGCCGGGCAGACGCTTGGCGAAATGCCGCGCGGCGGCATCGCATTCGCTGCGACGCTGGTTGTACGCCGTGCGCGCCAGCGCGTGCTTCACCCCAGTGTCGCACACGCAGATAGTGTGCTCGCGGAGGTGCAGGGGGACCCACTCGTAGAGAAGGCTGCGGCAGTCGATGAGAAGCGCGTTGTCTTCCCGCGCGTTCAGGATCACCATCTGGTCCATGATCCCGCAGCGGACTCCGATGTCCTCGTGCTCGACCTGCTGGCATGCGAGGGCGACGCCTTTGCGCGTGAGCGGGACCCCGGCGATCTCGCCGATGAAGAGCGACCCTGCGATCGTGAACGCGGCGCTGGAGCTCAGGCTCGCCCCGATCGGGAGGGTGCTCTGGATGACCGCGTCGAACCCGGGCATTTCCTCGCCCGGTCCCATCACGCGCCTGGCCGCCCCGATGAGGTACCGAGCCCAGACCGGAAGCCCGCCGATCTCCAGTTTCCTGGTGTGGAACTCCACGGAGCTGTTGAGGTCGGAGGAGTAGACGCGGGCGACCTTGCGTCCGTTCGGGCGACCGGCGATGATGATGTTGAGGTCGATCGCCATCGGAAGGACGTAGCCGTCGTTGTAATCGGTGTGCTCGCCGATGAGGTTGACGCGTCCAGGGGCCTGGGCGACCACGAGCGCGTCCGCGGGGCCCCACAACCCCTCAAACTCACTTCGAATCTGCCGCAGACGGTTCGCTAGGGTCAACGGAACTCCCTTGGTCTTTTGCGCCGCCCGGCGAGGTGCGTCGGTCGAGTTCGCCCTTGGGCAAGTCATAATACCGTTGAGGGGAGGCGAATCAAGCCCGAAGCGCCGGGGGGCCGTTTTCCCTCGGAGTGTTTTCCCTTGATTTGCCGCATGGTAGCACAAAGAATCACGCGCGGACGACGGAGGGTTGGCCGAGTGGACGAAGGCGACGGTCTTGAAAACCGTTAGGGTCGCAAGGCCCTCGTGGGTTCGAATCCTACACCCTCCGCCATGTCCCGACGAGCGTTTCGTCGTGCGAATGGAGAAGGTCCCATGAATTCAAGAGAGCGGGTGCTTGCCAGCCTGAATCATCGCGAGCCTGATCGGTGTCCGCTCGATCTCGGCTCGACCGGCATCACGGGGATCGCGGCAAGCGCCTACTACTCCCTGCTCAAGGTGCTCGGTCTCCCCCAGCATCCACCGCGCGTGTATGAGGTAATGCAGATGCTGGCGGACGTCGAGGACAACGTCCTGGATGCCCTCGGCGTGGACGTTGCGCGGCTGTCGCTCCCCGGAACCACCTTCGGCTTCCCTCAGGCTGACTGGAAGCCGTGGACGCTTTTCGACGGGACGCCCGTCCTCGTGCCCGGGGGCTTCAACACCGAACCGGACAAGAACGGGGACATCCTCCAGTACCCGCGGGACGACCGGTCGGCGCCCCCTTCGGGGAGAATGCCCCGGGGAGGATACTACTTCGACGCTATCGTCCGCCAGGAACCGATCGACTACGAGCGCCTCGATCCCCGCGAGTGGCTGGAGGGGCAGCTTGCGACCTATTCCGATGAGCAACTGTCCTTCTTGGAGAAACGCTCGATTGCGCTCTCGGAGAACGCCGGGAGGGCGATCGTTTTCAGCTTCGGCGGCGGAAGCTTCGGAGACATCGCGCGCGTCCCTGGACCATCGCTTCCGCGTCCCAGGGGGATCCGGAGGCCCGACGAGTGGTACATGGTGCATCTGACGCACCCGGAGTACATCCGGGGCATTTTCACCCTCGAGTACGAGCGCGCCATGGGAAACCTAAAGCTCCTCAGGGAAGCGCTCGACGGACGCATCCAGGTCATCACGATAACGGGCGCGGACTTCGGCACGCAGCGGGGTCTTTTCATCAGCCCGGATCTGTATCGCGACCTCTATCAGCCTCTTCACAAGCGGCTGAACGACTGGGTGCACGCCAACACGTCCTGGAAGACGTTTCTCCATTCCTGCGGTTCCGTCCGCGACCTAATCCCCGATTTCATCGACGCGGGATTCGACTGCCTGAACCCCGTACAGTGCAGCGCCGCCGGCATGGAGGCCGGCGCGCTCAAGCGGGAATTCGGCGACCGCATCGTGTTCTGGGGCGGAGGTGTTGACACGCAGAAAACGCTCCCCTTCGGTACGCCGGAGGACGTGTCCCGCGAAGTCGCCGAGCGGACGAAGATCCTGGGCGAAGGCGGCGGGTTCATCTTTGCGGCCATCCACAACATCCAGGCCAAGACGCCGCCTGGGAACCTGCGCGCGCTGTTCGATACCTTCGGACGGAACCGTTGACGAGACTACACGGAAGGGGGAGGGGTGTGCCCTTGTCAGCCCGCGGCACCAGGCGCTATAATCGGCGCTGATAAGGGACGGTTTTCGGGAAGATGCTGCCGGTTGAGCGCAGACTCGCCTTTTCTATGGTGCCTCGTGTGCGGGGCCGAGATCGCGGTTGTCTGCCGAAGCGACGGCGTCTTCAGCTCGAGGTGTTGTGACCAACCGATGCGCTTGGAGAAAAACGTCGCATGACAAAGACAGACGCCCGGGATTCCCGCCTCAACGTTCGCTATGAGGAACTGCGGCCGCGCGACATCGTCGTTGCCCGTAAACGGTGTCCCGTTGCGTATCTTCCGATCGGAGGGGTCGAGTGGCACGGCGTGCACCTCCCCGTGGGGAACGATACTCTGAAGGCCCACGCCCTGTGCGTTCGGATCGCGGAGTTGACGGGAGGGCTGGTCTTTCCGCCTCTCTTCTGGGGCGAGAACCGAGAGCGGGCGCTGATGGAAATAAATCCCGAGTCGTGCGCCGGCATCGCGGGCGAGATGGGGCTTCCCCGCGAGGATTTTCTTTCGGGCTATATGCACGAGAGCGCGGATGAGAGCGACTTCGCCTATACGCGGCTCCTCGTGCACTGCATGCACGAGATCGCCAGCCTCGGCTTCAAGGTGATCGTGATCTCCGCCGGCCACTATCCCTTGATTCACCATGCGCGCGCCGCCATCGAGCTCTTCGAACTCCACCGTCGCTACCAGCGTCCGGTCAAGGCCTGGGCGTTTACGGGCTTTGAACTTGTCAGGGAAGAGTTCCCCCACGCCGGCGACCACGCGGCGCACTGGGAGACGTCTCTGCTCATGGAGCTGCGTCCGGAGCTCGTGGATCTGACGGCGCTTCCCGGAGACCCGACGGTCACTCTTGTGGGAGTGAGCGGCCTCGATCCTCGCGTGCACGCGTCGCGGGAGATCGGCGCCCGCGGCGTCGAGGCGATTTCCGTGAAGGTTGCGGAGAAGGTCCGCACCATGTTGGCGGAGCTGGGCGACGCGCGGGGCTGAGAGGACGCTTGCCCAGGCCGTCGATCGTCTGACGGCAAGCGCGGTGCAGCGCACGCGATTACCGGCAGAGGACCGGCTGTAGCAGCATGAGATTTTTCGCTTGAACCGTGTTTCGCGCGTTCATAGACTTGCCTTGGTAGGAAACTTGGCGGGGAGCTTCATCCATGCATCTCACCAGGGGCACCCAGTACGCCATTCTGGGGCTGTTGCATCTCGGGTCCCAGAACGGCAGGCGCAGAATCCTCGTGAGCGAGATCGCCAAGGCGGAGGACCTCTCGCCCTCGTACCTGGCGAAGATCTTTCAGCAACTGCGTAAGGCGGGGCTCGTCACATCGCATCGCGGGACACGAGGCGGCTTCCGCCTGCGCGTCCAGCCGCGGTACATCCAGTTGCGGCAGATCGTGGAAGCAACCCAAGGGATGAAGGACGCTCAGCCGTGCTGCTCGAGCGCTCCGCACTGCTCGCGGGAACCGGCCTCCTGTCCCCTGTCGGTCGTGTGGGCGAAGATCAACAACTACACCCGTCAGACGCTCGAGATCACGACGCTCTCTGACCTCCTCCCCCCCAAGCCCAAGAAGGCTTAGCCGACGACATGGCCCGCCGGCTCTTCATCGCAGGCTCCGCGCAGAACGCCGGCAAGACCACGATGTCCGTGGGGCTGCTCTTCGCCCTCCATGCGCGGTTCGCCTCCGCCGGCTTCATCAAGCCGATCGGACAGCGCTGGATCGAGGCGGAGGGAGTCCGGGTGGACGAGGATGCCGTCCTCATGAAGACGGTCTTCCGTTTCCCGGACAACCTAAAGGACATGAACCCGATCACCGTCGAGAGCCGCGTGACCCGGGATTTCATCGATGCCCCCGAGAGGGAGCTCTTCATCGGGGAGATCGCCCGTTCCTTCGCCTCCTTGGAGCGGGACCGCGACGTGATGGTCATCGAGGGCACGGGGCACGCGGGCGTAGGCTCCGTCTTCGATCTCTCGAACGCCCAGGTGGCGAAGCTGCTGGACGCCCCCGCCATCCTCGTTGCCCGGGCGGGCATCGGGCGGTCGATCGACGAGATCTGGCTGAACCAGTGCGTCTTCGAGCGCGAGGGCGTTCGGCTCGCCGGCGTCATCGTGAATCGCTGCCGCATGGACAAGCTCGACGAGGTCTCCACCTACGTCGGAAAGGGCCTGCGCAAGAAGGGCATCGAACTCCTCGGGGTGATCCCCGACACCGGCCTTCTGCGTGCGCGGTCGGTCCTCCAGATCCTCCAGGCCATCGACGGGGAGCTCCTCAACGGGGCCGACCAGACCTCCAACACCATTCTCAGGATCGTGGTCGGGGCCATGAGCCCCCATCGCGCACTCGACTATTTCGATCGACACTCTCTGCTCATCACCCCGGGCGAGCGCGAAGACCTAATCCTGGCGGCCATGTCAAGCTGCCTGATGAGGACGGGCAAGGAGCGCTGCGTCAGCGCCATCATGCTCACGGGAGGGCTGCGCCCCCACCGACGGATCATGTCCCTCATTCGCAAGACGAAGATCCCGGTGATGCTGGTCCCATATGACAGCTATACCGCCGCCAGCCGCGTCCACGACCATGTCGCGAAGATCCATCCCGAGGACAAGAAGAAGATCAGCCTGGCTAGACGTCTTGTCCGTCGGCACGTCAACATCGAGAGGCTCCTGGAGCTCGTGTAGAAGGAGGCGCGCATCTCCCATGGGACAGGACGAAGGGAACTCGGGAGAAATGGATGCCCTGCGGAAAGCCCTTCTCGACAAGATCGCGGGTGGTGCTTATGCCTTCTCCGCCGACGAGGGTCGCGTGAGCGTCGTCCTCCGGGGACTCCTCAAGCGCAAGGAGAAAAGGGGGGAATACTACTGTCCCTGCCGCGTGCTGAGCGGGGATCCCGAGGAGGACAGGAAGATCATCTGCCCCTGCGCCTACATGGCCGACGACATCCGCCGCGCGGGCATCTGCCAGTGCGGGCTCTTTGTCCGGAGGTAGGCGCTATGCGCCCAGGAGCGTCCGCAGAACCTCCCGCGGATCCGCAGCGCGCACGAGCGTCTCGCCGATGAGAACCGCGTTGACCCCCGCTTCCTCGAGGCGCATGACGTCCTCTCTCGTCCTGATCCCCGATTCGCTCACGAGGATCGCCTTTCCGCGCACGAGGGGCGCCACCTCGAGGGTCCTTCGCACGTCCGTTAGGAACGTTGCCAGGTCGCGGTTGTTCACGCCGATGATCCCGGCGCCGGCGTCCAGGGCGATTCGGGCTTCCTGCTGATCGTGGACCTCGACGAGCGCGTCCAGCCCCGCGGAGCGCGACGCGTGTAGAAGCTTCTCCAGCGCTTCGGCTCCGAGAGCGCGTACGATGAGCAGGATCGCGTCGGCGCCCGCGTCGTTCGCCTCGTAGACCTGATACGGGTCGATCAGGAAGTCCTTGCGAAGAACCGGAAGCGCGCAGGCGGCGCGGGCGGAACGCAGGTCGGCGAGGCTTCCGTGGAAGAACTTGGCGTCCGTGAGGACGCTGAGGGCGCTGGCGCCCGCGTCCTCATAGGTGCGCGCGAGTTGCGCCGGGTCGAGGTCCGCGCACAGGACGCCGGCGCTGGGAGAGGCCCTCTTCACCTCTGCGATGATGCGGATCCCTCCTGTCGCCAGCGCGAGTCGGAAATCCCGCCGATCGGGACGCGGCCCCGCTGGGGGACGGGGGAGCGGCCGAAGGCGCTTCGCCTCGTCCACCTCTTTGCGCTTGTTGTGTAAGATTTCGTCCAGTATCATCGCGGTGGATTCAATCCGGGCGGGAGCCTCCTGTCAACTCGATAGAGGTGCGCCTATGCTTTTCCGGAGCTTGGACATTCGAACTCGTTCGCGGTGCGAGTTCATCGACGTCACCGAGGACGTGGGCCGCGTCGTCCGCGAGTCGGGCGTGCCCGAGGGCCTGTGCGTTTGCTTCGTCCCGCATACGACCGCGGGCGTGACGATCAACGAGAACGCCGACCCGTCCGTTCGCGCAGACGTGCAGTCGGTGCTTGCGAAGCTGGCGCCTGCCGGAGCGGACTACTCCCACGACGAGGGGAACTCCGACAGCCACGTGAAGGCCTCACTCATGGGATCCTCCGTCGTGGTGACGATCCGGGAGGGATCGCTCGTCCTGGGCACGTGGCAGGGCGTGTACTTCTGCGAGTTCGACGGACCCCGTTCCCGTCAGTTTCACGTCACGATCATGGGAAACCCGGTGTGACGGAGCCTCCGGCCTGTACGCTCATGGCCCCTTCGAAGCTTCGAGCGATCGCGGCTATCGCGTGTCTTGCCTTCGTCGCGGCCGGGGCGTTGAAGAGTAGGGTGCCCGACCCGTCGACCGTCTTCTTTCCCGACAACGTGAAACTCACCGGCCCGGCGGGAGCGGTTCTTGGCGTGGAGGCGATCGTACTTCTGGTCGGCGCCGGCCTGTGGCTCACCATAGCCTTGTCTAAGAGGCTGGCGTCTCGCGTGCTTGCGCGAGAACGGCGAAGCTTCCGCGTCCCGGACTCACCGGCGCTGGTGGCGATGCTCATCGTCGCGGCGGTCTTGCTTACGATTCCGCTTGCGCACGTGTGCCGGGGAGACGTCCTCTGTGTCACTCTCCTCGCCTTTCTCAGCTTCGGCGTGGTTGCGGGCATCCTCATCGGGCGACTGGCGGGCGCGGGCATCCGCCTCGGATCGGTCCTGGGTTTGGGGTCGTGGCGCGCCTTACGGAGGGGGCTGGGGACGGCCGTCTGCGCTTTCGTCCTCTTGAAGCCCGTGATGTTCGCGATCCAGGTGGCGATGCTTCTAATTGCGGATCGCTTCGGGCTCGCTTTCGATTTCCAGGCGCCCGTCCGGGAGCTCCTAGCGTATCCTGCGGGTTCGAAGCTCGTCGTGCTTTTCGCCGTCATCGTGCTGATCCCGCCTTTCCTGGAAGAGATCGTCTTCCGCGCCTTCCTTTTTGGTTCCCTTCGTGTCTTTGCGAGGACCATGGGTGCGGGGGTCCTCTCGGCCGGCCTTTTCGCGGTGCTGCATGGGGCGCCCTGGCAATTCCTGCACCTTTTCCTTCTCGGCATGTTCCTCGCGCTTGTGTATGAGAAGACGCAGAGCCTCTACGCGTCGATCCTTCTCCACATGCTCGTCAACGCGGAGACGGTGGGCCTCATCGTCCTGGCGCGTCTCTCGTGACGCCTCGCCCGCATTGACTTGCCGCGGCTCGAACCTATAATGCGCTTTTCCCGGAAGGAGGCAAGAGGTCTGCGATGGGGCGCGAAATCGATCTCATTCTGCGGGGCGTCGTCGAGGTCTTCACCGCGGAAGAGCTGGAGCGTAAGCTCGTGCAGTCCGCTCAAAGCGGCCAGCCGCTGCGCGTGAAGCTGGGCGTGGACCCGACGAGCCCGGACATCCATCTCGGGCACACGGTCGTCCTGCGAAAGCTGCGGGCGTTCCAGGACCTCGGGCACACCGGGGTGTTGATCATCGGGGACTACACGGCCCGGGTCGGGGACCCGAGCGGACGCGATCGGACCCGTCCGCGGCTCGATCCCGCCGACATCGAGAGGAACGCGGCCACGTATCTCGAACAGGTGCGCAAGATCCTGGATCTCGAGCGCATCGAGATAGTCCGCAACGGGGACTGGTTCGCAAAGCTCTCCTTTGATGAGATCATGTCCTTGGCCTCGCAGATGACGGTCGCGCGCCTGCTTGAGCGGGATGATTTCTCAAATCGCTACGCTTCGGGCAATCCGATCAGCCTGCACGAGTTCTTCTATCCCCTCATGCAGGGCTACGACTCCGTGATGGTCAGAAGCGACATCGAGCTGGGCGGGACCGACCAGACCTTCAACCTCTGCGTCGGCCGCGATTTCCAGCGCGCCGCCGGCCAGGAGCCCCAGGTGGCCGTCACGCTGCCCATCCTGATCGGCACCGACGGCGTTCAGAAGATGTCCAAGTCCACCGGGAACTACATCGGCGTGACCGACCCCGCGAACGAGATGTTCGCGAGGGTCATGAGCATCCCGGACCCGCTCATGGAGAGCTACTGGACGGTCCTCACAAGCCGGCCAATCGAGGAGGTCCGTGGGCTCCTCTCGATCGCCCATCCGATGGAGGCCAAGAAAGAGCTGGCCTTCGAGATCACGCGCGACTTCCATGGCGAGGACGCTGCCTGTGCCGCCTCTGACGAATTCACCCGCGTCGTTCAAGAGGGGGAGCTCCCCAGCGACATCACCCCAGAGCCAACGCCTGTCCCTGACGAGGGGCTCTGGATCGTGAGCGTGATCGTTGACAAAGGGCTTGCTTCTTCGAGTTCTGAAGCCCGGCGCCTAATCACGCAGGGGGCGGTTTCCTTAGACGGCGTAAAGATCACCGACATCGACCACAGGATCTTCCTTACCCGAAGCATGACTCTTCGCGTAGGCAAACGCCGTGCTGCCATCCTCGTGCCCGAGGAGTGAATCCCAGTGAAAGGTGGCCAGCTCAACTTCGCCCTTGTCGGCGCGGGGGTGATTGCGCCCAGCCACATCCACGCCATCGAGCAGTGTTCGCGAGCGCGGCTGGTGGCGATCTATGACCAGGACCGCGACCGTGCCGGACGGCGCGTAGCGGAGAGCAAGAGCCGTGAGGCGCGGGTCGTCTCGACGTTCGAAGAGGTGCTTGAGGACGGGGCCGTCGACGTGGTCGACGTGATCGTGCCCTCGGGCCTGCACGAGCGCTTCGCCGTCCCGGCGGCGCAGGCCGGTAAACATCTCCTTGTCGAAAAACCCCTTGAGATCACTTTGCCGGCCGTGGACCGCATCATCGAGGCCGTGAATAAAGCGGGCGTCAAGCTTGCCGTATCCTTCCAGCGCCGTTTCATGCCCGGCTTCTGCGCGGCCCGTGAGGCGGTCCGATCAGGGGCTCTGGGGCCGATGGTGTTCGGGAACGCATACCTCAAGGCATTTCGCTCCCGCGCATACTACCGCAGCGCCGCCTGGCGGGGAACCTGGGCCCTCGACGGAGGCGGCGCCTTGATGAACCAAGGGATCCACGGCGTGGATGCCCTGCTTTGGACGATGGGGCCGGTCGCGCGCGTCTTTGCGCGCGCGGACCACCTCGCACGCGACATCGAGGTCGAGGATACCGCGATGGCGGTTCTGGAGTACGAGTCGGGCGCTTTCGGCGTGATCGAGGCCGCAACCTCCGCGAACCCCGGCATGCCGATCAAGCTTGAGTTCGCCGGGGAGAAGGGCACGGCCGTCGCCGATGAAAAAGGCCTGTCCTTCTTCGCCGTCGAGAAGGAGTTCGACACGCTTGCCGAGGACGACCCGGCTCGGCATGTCCGCAACCCGGAGAAGGCCTGGCACGACCTCGTCGTCCAGGACCTCGTGGATGCCATCGAGAAGGATATGGCGCCGCGCTGCGGCGGCGAGGAGGGGCGTAGATCCGTCGAGCTGATCCTTGCGATCTACGAATCCGCCCGGACGGGACGGGACGTGGCGCTTTCCCGGAGCGCAAGCTGAGGAGCAAGCGAATGAAGAAGTTCGGCTTCGGCATCATCGGCTGCGGCATGATCGCGGACTTTCACGCGCGCGCCATCGCGGAGATCCCGAATGCGAGGCTGGTGGCCGCGTGTTCGCGCTCGAGGGAGAACGCGCAGAAGGTGGCGGAGAAGCGCGGCGCGCAGTGGACCACGGATCTCAAGGACTTGCTGTCGCGCGGCGACTTGGACGTCGTCACGATCTGCACCCCGAGCGGGGCGCACCAGGAATACGCTTTGGCCGCCGTCCGCGCCCGCAAGCACGTGATCGTGGAGAAACCCCTCGAGATCACCCTCGAACGCTGCGACGCGATCATCGAGGCGGCTCGCGATGCGGGCGTGAAGCTTGCGACCGTCTTCCCGTCGCGCTTTTCCGATTCCGCCCGGACCATGTTCCGGGCCGTGGACGAGCAGAAGTTCGGACGCCTGTCCCTCTGCGACGCGTACGTGAAATGGTGGCGGACACAAAAATACTACGACTCGGGCGGCTGGCGAGGAACGTGGAAGCTCGACGGAGGGGGCGCGCTCATGAACCAGTCCATCCACGCGATCGACCTGTTGCAGTGGTTAGCGGGGCCGGTGCAGAGCGTCTCAGCGAACATCGCCACGCTGTGTCACGAACGGATCGAGGTGGAGGATACGGCGGTCGCGTCGCTGGTATTCGCTTCGGGGGCGCTGGGGACGATCGTGGGTTCGACCGCGGCGTTTCCCGGGCATCTCAAGCGCATCGAGCTCTCGGGGGACAAGGGCAGCGCCATCCTCGAAGACGAGGACATCGTCTGCTGGAAATTCGAGACGGAGTCGCTTGACGACGCGCGGATCCGAAAGGAGTTCGAGGCCAAGCGCTCCAGCGAAGGGGGGGGAGGCGCCGCCGACCCTTCCACGATCAATTACGAGAACCATCGCCGTCAGTTCGTCGATTTCCTGCGGGCGATCGAGCTCGACGCGGAGCCCCTGGTGAACGGGGAAGAGGGGCGGAAGTCCGTCGAGATCATCCTTGCGATCTATCGGTCCAGCCGGGAGGGATGCCGCGTCGACCTCCCGCTTTAGGCTTGCGAGGACGCGGGGCTAGCATCCTTCGACGGGACTCGGACGGCCGCGCGGCGCAATCATGAAGAGGTGTTTCCGTGCCTGTACCCAGAGTCGTCATCGCGGGCCGACCCAACGTCGGCAAGTCCTCGCTCTTCAACATGCTGGCGAAGAGTCGCATTGCCATCGTGGATGCGATGCCGGGCGTCACCCGGGACCGCCTCTCCAAAGTCCTCACCCATTCCGGCCGCGCATTCGAGCTCATGGATACCGGCGGGATCGGGATCGTCGATTCCCAGGGACTGGAGAAGGACGTCGCCGTCCAGATCGAGATCGCCTTCGCGGAGGCCGACCTGATTCTCCTGGTGGTGGACGCCCGCGATGGACTGCTGTCCGCCGACTCGGACATCGCCTTGCGCCTGCGTGCCCTTTCCCGTCCCATCATCCTCGTGGTGAACAAGGCGGACTCCCCTCGCGAGAGCATGGCCGCTTCGGACTTCGCCGTCCTCGGCTTCGAGGAGCCCGTGCTCACAAGCGCCCCGGCAGGGGCGGGGCGCGGCGCCCTCATGGACCGGATCGCCGAGGAGCTCTCCGCCGTAGCGGAGTCGACGACGGCGGCGCCGTTCGCCGGCACGCGCCTGGCCATCGTGGGGAAACGCAACGTCGGGAAATCCACGCTCCTCAATCGCTTGTGCGGCGCCGAGCGGGTTATTGTGAGCCCGATTCCCGGCACGACCCGGGACAGCATCGATGTCCCATTCACGCACGAAGGGAAGGACTACGTCGCCATCGACACCGCCGGCGTGCGGCGGGAGCGCAGCGTGGAAGGCTCGGTGGATTTCTACGGACAGGCGCGCGCCCATCGCGCCATCCGACGCGCCGACGTCGTGTTGTTCCTGATCGACGCCGCCTCGGAGGTGTCGATCGTGGACAAGAAGCTCGCCGAGGCGATCGTGTCCGAGTTCAAGCCCGCGATCCTCATCGTGAACAAGTGGGACCTTGTTTCGGACCGGGCGGAGGCGCCCGAGAAGTACGCGGCCTACCTTTCGGACCGACTGCCGGGCCTGGACTTCGCGCCGATCGTCTGCATCTGTGCACAGACCGGGTGGAACGTCCCGCGGCTCCTTCCGTTGGCGGATGAACTGGTGGGCCAGACGCGGGAGCGCGTGACGACCGGCGAGCTCAACCGCATCGTTAACGACGCGGTGGGGGTGCGCGCGCCGCGCCCGAAGCACGGCAAGGTCGGAAAGATCTTCTACGCCACCCAGATCTCCGTCGCGCCGCCGGCGATCGTCCTCTTCGTGAACGACCCCGGCCTCTTCGACCGGAGCTACCTCCGGTACCTCTCGGCTCGCCTGCGGCGCGATGCGCCTTACCGGGAAGTCCCCGTGCGCCTGTTCCTGCGCCCCAAGGGGGGCCGCAGGACGCCCTCGGCGGGTCGCTCCTGAATCCTACTCCGGGACATCAAGCCCCACGTCTTTCCTCGCGGCCCAGCAGGAAGCGAAGTGTCCAGGCGCGAGTTCCCAGAGGTCCGGCACGTGTCTGGGACAAGGTCCGAAGCAACGCGGACATCGCGGATGGAAGGGGCATCCGGAAGGGGGGGAGAGCGGCGAAGGGACGTCTCCGGGCAGCACGATCCTTTCCCGCTTGCTCTGGGGGTCGATCACGGGGATCGCGCTCAGGAGAGCCTGCGTATAGGGATGGAATGGACGCCCGTAGAGATCGTCCCTCGCAGTCAGCTCGACGATCTTTCCGAGGTACATGACGGCGACCTCGTCGCTCATGTACTTTACGACCGAGAGGTTGTGTGCGATGAAGAGATACGCGATCCCGAACTTTTCCTGCAGCTCCTTGAGCAGGTTGAGAATCTGGGCCTGGATCGACACGTCCAGCGCGCTGACGGGCTCATCGCACACGATGAAGTCAGGCTGAAGCGCGATCGCGCGGGCGATCCCGATCCGCTGTCTTTGCCCTCCGGAAAACTCGTGGGGGTACCGCCCAGCGTGTTCTTCCGACAGCCCCACCCGCTCAAGGATCTCCATGACCCTGAGGACGCGCTCTTTTCCGTGCGCCACCGCGTGGACGGATAGGGGCTCGGCGATGATCCGCTCCACGGTCATGCGGGGATTGAGGGAGCCGTAGGGATCCTGGAAGATGATCTGCATCCTCCGGCGCAGACGCCGCAGTTCCCCTCCGGCCAGTCGGCGCACGTCGAGCCCGTCGAAGCGGATCTCTCCCTCGGTGGGCTCCTCGAGGCGGAGGATCGCCCGCCCGAGGGTCGTCTTGCCGCAGCCGCTTTCCCCGACGAGCCCCAGCGTCTTTCCGCGCCTGACGTCGAAGGATACCCCGTCCACGGCGCGGACGTGCCCCGCGATGTGAGCGAACACGCCCCTTCGGACAGGGAAGTACTTCTTGAGATCCCTTACGGTGACGAGAAGGTCCTTCTCGCCTCGGGCCGACTCCGTCGTGCTTCCCGTGGAGGCCAATACCCCCGCTCCGTTCGAAAGGGTTCCCGCCGGCTCGCTATGGCAGGCTGGGTCGTGGAAAAAGTCCCGCGCCCTTGACGATCGTCGGGACCTTTGCTTCCCATTCGATCGCCTGGATGTGTACGCCGTGTACGCCCTCGACCTGGCGACACGCCTGAATGAGCTCGATCGTCACCTCGACGGCGAGGCGGGAGGACTCCGCGGCCTTCGCCTTCTTCTCCTCGGGACTGTCGTTCTTCGACGGCTTGGGGAACCGGTCGATGAGCGCTTGCGGCACAGTCACGCCCGCCACACTCGAGTTCATGTAGGACAGCATCCCGCGGTTTTTAGGGACGATGATCCCGGCGAGGATGTGCGTTTTCTCGTGCAGTCCCATCTCGCGCGCCTTCTTCATCTGTTGCGCGAAGAGGTCCACGTCGTAGATGCCCTGGGTCTGGATGAACTGCGCACCGGCGTCCACCTTCTTGGCCAGCCGGATGGGGCGGAAGTCCAGCGGGTCGCCCAGGGGGGTCCACACCGCGCCGATGAAAATGTCAGGCGGCTCCCCCTCCAGCTCATCGTCGCCGAGGAACTTCTTCTCGTCGCGGAGCTTCTTGAACATGGCGATCTCGTGGATCGAATCCAGGTCGTACACGTTCTTGGATCCGGGATGCCCCAGGAGCTTCCCGGCTTTCCCGAACGACTGGTGATCTCCGGCAAGACACAGGACGTTGCGGATCCCGAACGCCGCGGCGCCGAGTAGATCGGACTGGAGCGCGATTCGGTTGCGGTCCCGACAGACCATCTGGAGCACCGGGTCCAGCCCCGCCTGCTTGATCATGATGCACGCCGCCCAGCTCGCCATCCGCACGACGGCCGTCTGGTTGTCCGTCACGTTGACCCCGTCCGCGTACCCGCGCAGGATCTCGATCTTCTTCCGGATGACGTCGGCGTCGCACCCCATGGGGGGACCGAGCTCCGCCGTCACCGCAAACTCCCCAGCTTCCAGCACCTTCTTGAGCCCGCTCGTACCGTCTGCCATTCCCTCGACTCCTTGTTTTCTACTCGTGTACCGCCGTCCTGGGGCCGCCGTCCCGGGCTGTGGTCCAGTCCTTTGCGGGGATGATCTCCCGGAGCCTGTCCAGGGTGCCCAGCTCCTTCATGCGCTCGATAATCAGGGCCCACGCGCAGTCCATCTCCTTCGAGATCTCGCATTTGCCCTTGTTCGATCCACCGCACGGGCCGTTCATGATCGTTTTGGCGCAGCGCGCGACGGGGCAGATGCCTCCTGTGAGATCGAGGATGCAATTCCCGCATCCCGCGCACATCTCCTGCCACTTGCCGTATTCGACGGTCGCCCCCATGAAGGTGGTGTCCACGCCCGGGAACACCGGCACCTTCCCTGTGAGCCCGGACGCGAAGTTGACGCCCACCCCGCAGGCCAGCGACACGACGGCGTCAACCGACCGGAGTTTCTCCATGATCGGGTCGAAGAACTCCTTGTCGCACTGACGCTCGATCGTCGCCTCCTCCACCGTCGCGGGTCCCTCGCCCGTCGTCTGCCTGCGCAGGCGGATCTGGCTGGCGAGTGCGGTCACTTCCTTGATTCCTCCGGCCATGCAGACGGTCACGCACTCGCCGCATCCGAGGACGAGCACGTTCTGCCGTCCCTGCAGCATGCGCAGGATGTCGTCAAGGGACTTTCTCGTGGCTACGATCATCTCCTACTCCTTCACCGCAGTGCCGGCGACGCCCTGGGGGCGCGTCTCGCCGGTCGCTGGTTCATACTCGAAGCGATCCTTTATGCCTATCTCCGAGAGGAGCCGCTGCGCCCGCTGCATGCGTCGAGCAAAGAACGGATAGGCGCCCGTGAAGCGGCACTCCTCCCCGCTGCAGGCGCGCACGATCACCCGGGAGGCCCCATGCTCCAGGGCCTTGAGCACATCCGTCTCGCTCAGTCTAGCCGTGCAGGGGAGGTAAATCGTTCCGGGCGCCGCGCGCTCCTCGTTCAGGGCGCGGTCCAGGCACTCGAACACAACCACCTTGTCGGACGTCTCCTTGAGGGCGGCGCCGACCCAGTTGGCGATCGTTTCCGGGGGCCATCGTCGCATCCGGATCGCTTCGCCGGGGCACTCCGCGGCGCACATCCCGCAGGCCTGACACAGATCCGACGGGAAGGACGCCACGTCCGTGACGACGGGCACGTCGAACGGACAGACGCGAAAGCACGTCAGGCACGCCGCGCACTGCTCCTCGATGCACTCCGCCCCGCCCGTGCAGTTCAAGCATCTCAACGCCTCGCGTCTGGCCATGATCTCGCTGTAGGTCTCTGAGACCGCCTCGAACGATTTCACCCTCTCGACGGGGTCCGCCATCCGCGGGCACGCGCGCTCCGCGCGGACCACGGTCCCAGCACCTTCTGCGAGAGGTCGCCGAGGGTCTTGAAGCTCTCTTCCTGGATCTCGGGGATCTCGCCCGTTTCCAGGTAGTGTGCGACGACCTTTGCCACCCGCTGGCCGCTGGCCACGGCCTCGATCGCCGCGCCGGGACCCGTGACCACTTCCCCGCAGGCGAACACGTTCTCGCGCGACGTCCGGCCGGTCTCGCGGTCCACCACGAGTCGCCCCCGAGCGTCCAACTCGAGAACCCCTTTGACGAAATCCAGGTCCGACCGCTGGCCGATGCTCACGAGGATGCTGTCTGCGGGGAACTCTTTGGTTACGCTGTCGTCGTACTTCGGCGCGAAGCGGCCCTCGCCGTCGAAAACGCTTGTGACCTTCCGTGCCTTGAGGCCGACGATCTTGCCGTCTTTCCTCAGGGGGCTGACGGGTCCCCAGCGGTGATGCACTTGGATCCCCTCGTCCACCGTCTCCTCGAGCTCCCACGGCCAGGCCGGGATCTCTTCCTCGTTTTCGAGACAGACGACGTCCACGTGAGTTGCGCCCAGCCGACGCGCCGTCCGTGCTACGTCCATGGCGACGTTTCCGCCGCCGATCACGACGCAGCGGTCCCCGGGGAACTTGCCTTTGCCGCATCTGGCGGCTTGCAGGAATTCCATCGCGGGCTCGATCCCGTCCCCTTCGAGGCCCGGGAGCATCGCGCTCTTCGGGAGCCCCGTGGCAAGCACGACGGCGTCATGTTCCTTCACGAGCTTGGTGAACAGTCCGTCCCGTCCGCAATCCGTCCCCCCCTTGAACTCGATCCCCAGGGAAAGGATCTCCTCGATGTCCTGGTCGAGAACGTCGTCGGGCAGGCGGTACGCCGGTATCGTGTGCGCAAGCACCCCGCCGGGCGTCGCGTTACGATCGAAGACCGTGACGGCGTGTCCGTCGATAGCAAGCTGACGCGCCGTCGTCAGGCCCCCCGGCCCCGCGCCGATGACCGCCACGCTCTTGTCGGTGCGACGGCCCGCCTTCGCCCTGTGTGTGCGACGGTACTCGCGGCTGCGTTCCGCCACGAACCGCTTGAGCTCGCGGAGGGCCACGGCGCTGTCCACGTGTTTGCGCCGGCACTCCTGCTCGCAGGGGTGATGGCAAATGTATCCGCAGACCGACGGGAAAGGGTTGACGGCGCGGATGAGATCGAATGCCTCATGGTAGCGCCCTTGCGCCACGAGGTCCACATAGGCCCGTGTGTCCGTGTGGACGGGGCACGCCGCCCTGCACGTCGGATACTCCTGTACCTCGCTCAATGCTCTCTTCTCCTTGCAGTCCGTTTCTCAGGCGGCCTCGACACCGGAAAAACGACGGATTATACCCTCCTTCAACTGGCGTGCAACAAGAAGGAAAGCCGGGCGGTTGGCTCGCGCCGCGGCACCGCCTACGGATCCTTTGCCAGCCTAAAACCGAGGTCGCTCTTTCTGTCCCGGTGTTGGAGTTTGCGCCGCTTGGAGCACCGGATATGGAAGGCCCGCCATTTCCAGGAGCCTCCCCGCACCGTCCGGTACTCGCTGTTGGGTGGCCCCTTGGGATCCTTGTAGGGCATCCGCGCATAGTAGGTGGGGTCAAAGAACGTGTCCGTCCATTCGTAGACGTTTCCCGCCATCTGGATCGCGCCGTAGGGGCTGGCCCCCTCCGGGAACGCCTTCACCGGGGCGGTACGGGCGTAGCCGTCGGATGCGTCCCCCTGTTTCCCCTCGGACTCGCGGGCATAGTTCGCGCGCCAGTTCCCGTCCGCGTCGGGCTCCTCATTGCCCCACGGATACTTTCTCCCGTCCGTTCCGCGGGCCGCCTTCTCCCATTCGAACTCGGTCAAGAGCCTCTTCTTCGCCCATCGCGCATAGGCCCATGCGCAGTAGTAGTCCACCCCGACTACGGGATGGTCCGAGGCGTTCAGCGTGTCGTCATCCCAGTACCTCGGCGTATAGTCCACGATCTCGGGGGCGAAGGGACAGCGGACCTGCGCATCTCCGTACGTGTCAATGTACTTCAGGAACTCGGCGTACTGCGCGTTCGTCACCGCATACTTATCGATGTAGAACGATGGGAGCCATACCTTCTTTTCGGGTCGCTCCTCCCCCTCTCCCTCAAGGCTGCCGATGAGGAACTCCCCCTTCGGGACCAGCACCATCTCGGCCCCGTCCACCTCGGTCGTGATCTCGTTTGGGAGGTCCACAGGCTCCCTGCCGCATCCGCCCAGGAAGATGATGCCCGAAAGGACCAGCGCCGGCCAAAGACGGTTCATGGGCTCCTCCAGGGAAAAGGTCCTGTTCCGAAAACAGCCATTATACTCTAGCTTCCCTCCCGCGGGTCTTGGGAAAAACCTCTGGGTGGCTCCCGCAGGGCTTCCTCGATCGAGGGGAAGACGCCCGCGGCCGGGAAGAGGCTGCCGAGTTCCTCGCCGAGCTTGGCGTCGGAATGGGGGTTGGCGACGATCCGGGTCTCCCGGCTCGTCCCCGCGGCCCCCTCGAGGCCCTGTTTGACGATCCGGACGAGCGTCGACGCCGGCGTCGCGTAGCGCATGTCCACGACGAGCAGGCCCCCCGACACGTGTCCCAACGACCGGAGCGCCTGGGTCACCTCCTTTTCACGCGGCTCCCATTTTCCGAGGACCGAGATGACGGCCGCCGACCGGCTCACGTCGATCTCGACGCCGTACCCCTCGTAGGTCTGCGCGGCGAGCTCCGCAAGCCCGTAGTTGGAGAAGAACTCGTAGAGGGGAAGGTACGCCAGCCCATCGAGCTTCTGCTTCTCCCAGGACTCCAGCGCCTTCACCTCGCGCATGTAGAGCGTTCCAAGCTTCTTGCCGTCCCGTCCGGTTGTGCGGACGGCGATGAACCACAATCGCTCCCGGTTCTCCGCGAGGAACCCGTGGACGTCCAGGAGGCTGCGCCAGCGCGATACGTTGCCTTCCTCGGTGAACTCGGACTCGGAGAAGGCGGACGTGTGTAGGATCAGGCCCTTGCGATCATGGAAGGTCATCGTCTCCGCAAACTCCTGGTCGCCCTCCTTTTCCACCCACTGAACCACGACCGCGCTGCTGGCCATTCCCCCCATGAGGCTGATCGCCTTTTCCCACGGATCCTCGTCGTCGGCCTCCGGGCGTGGTTTCGCCTTCCTGCCCTTGAGCACCTCCTCGAGGGACTCCCGCAGGACACCGTAGAAACGATCGAGCCCGTCGAACAGCCCGTCGAGGTCCTGCTCCGAGAAGCGCTCGGGCTCGTAATCCCGGAACATCGTCTTTCCGACAAGGAGCTCGCGGAACCTCTGGGGCTCGTCCTCGGGAAGCGCGACGAGATCCTTCACGAAGATCCGTCCGCCCGCCGTCGAATACCGCAGAGTAAACCCCTCCCTGCGCGCCACGACGGTCGCCGGAACGCGCTCGCGGACGAGCTGAATGAAACCTTCCTCGTCGCCGCCGCAGTCGAAGAGATCCGTTCCGCCGGATGTCCCGTGGGTGAGGTACGCGCGCAACGACTCAAGCACCGCGACGAGCTCGGTGTTCGGGTGAGGCGAGCTGACTTCCAGCTCAACCACCATTCCCCCGCGCACGACCGGCTCCACGCGCACGGTGTGGACCCCGCCGTGCCGCGCGGCCATCTTGGAGATGATATCCTGCACGGCGGCGAAGGTGAGACGGAACCGCTCGCGCACGGAACGCTTCGGCAGCATGAGTCCCAAGGGGTTGCCGTGCACGGCCGGCGCCAGCTCCATGCGCACGCGCCAGGCGGCGGCCGGCTGCACCCTCGTCGGCCGCGTGCGCGTGGTTTCGGCACCCTTGGGTTGTGAGCTTGTCTGCTCCGGTCTCAACGCACGTGTCCCCCTATCCTGTTGAGCGTCGCCGCCATCGCGGCGGATGCCTCGTCTTCCCCCGAGCCCTTTCGAGGGATATCCTCTGCGCGGCAGACATTATACAGGCTTCGCGCTGTCGCGTTCAAGCCTAAGTCGTATGCGGGTTGTCTGGAACGCACTCCAACACGGAACCCCCTTGCGGAGTCCGGTCATGCGTCTAAAATGGATGTCTAGGCGAAGGAAACTCGGCGTACAATGACTTGGCACGTCCGACATCCGGTCGTCGTAACTGCCAGGGAGGCGTGAGGAGTTGGCCGACACCGCGAGCACCCTCGTACAAATGCTTGCCGACTTTCGCACTCGTGCGGAAGCCAAGCGGGAGTTGATCCGCATGGGCGCAGAGGCCGTCGATCCCCTGATCGAGGCCCTGTCCACGTCGGAAAGGGGGGTCCTCTGGTCCGTGGTGAGCACTCTTGGGACCATTGGCGATCCCCGGGCCGTCAGACCCCTCGTGCGGCTCCTTGAGGGCGAGACCCCCGAACAGGGGGCAGTCGTCGAGGCGCTCGAGGCGATCACGGGCAAGCGCTTCGGGACCAACGTCGCCAAGTGGTGTGCCGTCGCCTCCGAGGCCCCCGGCGGGGAGACTTCGACCTCGGAGGCCGAATTGGTCAAGGCCGCCATTGACGGAACCGAAATCTCCATGAGCGTATCGGGACCCCGCAGTCGCGGGGTCGCGTGTCGCGTTCCTCTCCCAGGCGGACGCTCGCAGCAGGTCAAGGTGTACACCACCAAGGACCCCGACGGGGCGAGTTTGCTGGCATTCTATACGGAGTGCGGCCCGGCGGACCCCGCGCGGTACGAGTGGGCGCTTCGCAAGAACATGTGCGTGCCGTTCGGGAGGTTCGCCGTGCGCGACGTCGAAGGCCATCCGACCTTCGTGATGGTCGCCGTTCTCCCGCGCACCTCGGCGACGTCCAGGGAGATCATGACGGTGTTGCACTCTCTCGGCGAGAAAGCCGACCGCCTCGAACGTTACCTTCGTCACGAGGACATCGCGTGAACGCCGTCCCCTTGTCCCTCGGGGTTAACATCGATCACGTGGCGACCGTGCGACAGGCCCGGCGGACCTATGAGCCGTCGCCCGTCACGGCGGCGGCGCTCGCCGAGCTCGCCGGTGCGGACCAGATCACCCTCCACCTGCGCGAGGACCGCCGGCATATGCAGGACGAAGACGTGCGCATCCTCCGCAAGACCATCACCACCCGCATGAACCTCGAGATGGCCTTGGCCGAGGAGATCATGGAGATCGCGCTGGAGGTCCGTCCGGATCACGTCACGCTCGTTCCGGAGGAGCGGAAGGAGGTCACAACCGAAGGGGGCCTGGCGGTCGCGGGGCGGGAGAAGGACCTGTCCGGCGCCGTCGAGCGACTCCAAGACGCGGGGATTCTCGTGAGCCTCTTCATCGATCCCGTCGAGAAGGAGCTCGGGGCTTGTCGGTCGGTCGGCGCCGGCGCGATTGAGATCCACACCGGGCGGTACGCAAACGCTCGCGGGGAGAAGCAGCGCGCCGACGCCCTTACGGACATCGAGCGCATTGCCGGGAAGGCCGTCTCCGTGGAACTGCGCGTGCACGCCGGCCACGGGCTCACCTACACGAACGTTGCGCCGGTGGCGCGCATCGGAGAGATCGTGGAGCTCAACATCGGACACAGCATCATCGCCCGTTCCGTCTTCGTCGGGATCGGCGCCGCGGTCCGGGATATGAAGGACATCATCCTCAAAGCCAGGGGAAGGACCTCGTCATGATCCAGGGAAGCATCGTCGCGCTGGTTACGCCTTTTCGGGACGGGGTGGTGGACTACGACGCCCTGAAGGGGCTTGTCAACTTCCAGATTGGGGAGGGGACGAACGGCATCGCGCCTTGCGGCACCACCGGGGAGAGCGCCACGCTCTCCCACCGGGAACATGAGGAGGTGATCTCCGCCGTCATCGAGGCCGTGGACGGCCGCGTCCCCGTCTATGCCGGGACGGGCTCGAACAGCACGGCGGAGGCGTTGAGTCTCACGGGTTTCGCGAAGTCCGCCGGGGCGGCCGCCGCGCTCATGATCACGCCGTACTACAACAAGCCCACGCAGGAGGGTCTCTTCGCCCACTACGCCCGCGTTGCCGAGAGGGTGGACATCCCGATCATCCTCTACAACGTCCCTAGCCGCACCGGGGTGAGCCTCTCCCCCGAGACCGTCGCCCGCCTGAGCGCCATCAAGAACATCGTAGCGATCAAGGAGGCCTCCGGCTTCATGGATCAGGCGAGCCATATCCTGTCCCTGTGCGACATCACGGTCCTCTCGGGGGATGACTCCCTCACCCTTCCTCTCATGGCGCTGGGGGCCAAGGGCGTCGTCTCCGTCGTGGCGAACATCAACCCCGCCCGTGTCCGCGGGCTCGTGGACGCGATGCTGTCGGGGAACCTGGAGGAGGCCCGTCGCGTCCATGCGGAGCTTTTCCCCCTGTGTCGCGCGATGTTCGTCGAAACGAATCCGATCCCGGTCAAGGCCGCGATGCGGATGCTCCACAGGGGAAACGGAGAGATGCGCCTTCCCATGGTGGCGCTGCGCCCCGAGAACGAGGAGAAGCTCCGCCTGGCGCTGCGGTCGGCGGGCCTGCTGTAAGGGACGGTCGATGGACAAGCGCAAGATCGAAGACGCCGTCCGCCTCCTCCTCGAGGGGATCGGGGAGGATCCCGCGCGGCCGGGAATCCGCGATACGCCCAGGCGCGTCGCCGCCATGTACGAGGAGATACTTTCGGGGATGGGCTCCGATCCCCGGACGATCCTCCGGCTCATGCACAGCGAGAAACACGACGAGATCATCCTCGTGCGCGATATCCCGTTTTCTTCCCTCTGCGAGCATCATCTTCTTCCCTTCATCGGAGTCGCCCACGTCGCCTACGTCCCGGACGGCGGGCGGATCACGGGCCTCTCCAAGCTCGCGCGCGCGGTGGACGCCGAGGCGAAGAAGCTCCAGGTGCAGGAACGCCTCACCACGGACATTGCGGACAACATCATGCACATCCTGAAACCGCACGGCGTGATGGTGGTGATGGAAGCCGAACACCTCTGCATGACCATGAGGGGGGTCAAGAAACCGGGCTCGCTCACCGTCACCTCCGCGGTTCGCGGCCTCTTTCGGGAAAACCCCGCCACCCGGGCGGAAGTCATGGCTCTGATGTACGGGAGACGTCCGAACACCTGATTGCCGGCTCGCCATCGGGCGCCGGAGGCGTGATGACCTCCGACATCTTTTATACCCCCGATAAACTGATCTTTCAGGCCAGGGCCGGTCTCCATCTGGTCTTGGACCCTCTGACCCCGAACTGGTTCTCGACGAACTCCGTGGGCTCCCTCATTATCCGGCGCCTTGACGGCCGACAGACGCTGGATGAGGTCGCCTCCGAGATCGCGCGCGTTTGGCACGTGAGCAAGGAGCGTGCCGTCGACGACGTGCACGACTTCATCCGCCAGGGCCTTTCCCAGCGGTTCATCGCAAGGACTCCCTTCCTCGACCCGCCGTATCTCGGTCGGGATCTCCTCTCCTGTCCCCCGCGCCTCGATGATATCTGGCTGTTTGTCACGAATCGTTCCATGCCGGGAAACGCGCTGTCTACGTTCAAGGATCCCCTAGACCGCCCTCCTGCGGACCTGTCCCGGAGGAGCATAGACCACCTCATCGCTTCGGCGGTCGAACTCTCAGCCCGTTGCGCGACGGTCACCGGCGGGGAACCTTTCCTGCACCCGGAGATCCTGTCGGTTCTATCGGATCTGGCGTCCGTCTTGGACGTCACCGTCATCACTGACGGGGCGTTCCTCACGCCTGAGACGGTCTCGTTGCTTGCGGGGCTCAAGGACCCGGATCGACTGGCGCTCGAGGTCAACCTCGACGGGCCGGATGCGTTCGTCCACGACGCGCTGCGCGGCCCGTCGTTCGAGAAGACCGTGGCGGGGATCCGGCGCGCCGTCGGGTCCGGCCTCAAGGTGTCCGTCCTCACGACCGTGACGAACGCGAATGTCCGCGTGCTTCCCGACATCGCCCACGTCGCGGGTTCGCTGGGCGCGCGGTCGCAGCTCCTTCGCGTCCACGAGTCCGACTCGGACCGTTCCCTCGTCGCCTTGCCCGATGAGGTCGCCACCGCGTTCGAGCGGCTTCTTTCCTCTCCGGCGCACCCCGACCTGCGCATCGCGAACCTTGACGCGCTCCAGTTCCGCGTCTCAAGGGGCCGGGGCGTCAAAGCGGACCTCTGCACCGGCGGCGTGAACCTTCTATCCGTCCGTTTCGACGGGCATGTCTTCCCGTGTCCATTGCTCGTAACCGAGGACCGGTTCTTCTGCGGACGAATCCCCGAGAAGTCTCTCAAGGAGATCTGGAGCGAGAGCCCCGTTCTCCGCGAGTTCCGGACGAATTCCGTGCAGTTTCGGCAGGGCTGCTCGAGTTGCCCCCTCAAGTTTATCTGCTCCGGAGGATGCACCTGGCGGGCGTTTCTATCCCAGCGGCTTCTGTCGGGTGGGCTATCGCTTGCCGGCTGCGATCCGTTCTGCTGCGCATTCCGCGGCATTCTGACCCGGCTTCTCTGGGATGAGGCGTCGCGCGGCTTGGGCGTGGACCTCGCCAACGAGGACGTCTACCGGAAGCCCGTGATCTACAACTGCATGGCTGCGCCCGTCGACGGGGCTTCCTCGCTCGGTCCCTTCGCGGTGTCCCCCGTTTCCTGCGCGCGGCAGGACCTGGGGCAGCCTTGAGCGGGCGCCCCGCGCACCGGCGTCGCCTAGGCGAGAAACTTCTGCATCCGGTCCATGGCCTTCTCGATTGTCTCCATGCTTGCGGCATAGGAGATGCGCACGCACTCGTCCGCTCCGAACCCCTCCCCCGGGACGATCGCCACGTGCGCGCCCGATAGGAGCGCCCCGCAGAAGTCCGTGGACCCTTGGATCCGCTTCCCCTCGAGTTCCCTTCCGAAATATTCGCTTACGTTGGGGAACACGTAGAAGGCTCCCATGGGTTTGGCGCATCGGACCTTAGGCAGTGCGTTGAGGCGTTCGTGAATGTACCCGCGGCGCCTGTCGAACTCGGTCCGCATCTCCTCGACGCAGGACTGGTCGCCGGTGAGGGCCGCCAGCGCGGCCTCCTGGCTTACGGTTGTCGGTCCCGAGGTCGAATGGTCCTGGAGGCGCGACATGATCGCGATTATCTCGCGCGGGGCCGTGAGATAGCCGATCCGCCAGCCCGTCATCGCGTACGTCTTGGACACGCCGTTCACGGTGATAGTCCGGTCGGCGATCTTCGGGACGATCGCCGCGATGGAACCGGTGTCCAACTCTTCGTAGACGAGTTTGTTATAGATCTCGTCGCTAAGGACAAGGACGCCGTCGTGTTTCACGAGCACGTTGCCCAACGCCTCCAGCTCCTCTCGCGTGTATACGCTGCCGGTCGGGTTGCTCGGGGAGTTCAGGATCACCACTTTCGTCTTGGGACCGATCGCCGCCGCAAGCTTCCGGGGGGTCATCTTGAAACCCGTTCCCTCGTTGGTGGCAACGACCTTGACGGTTCCCCCGCCGCATTTCACCTGTTCGGGGTAGCTCACCCAGTACGGCGCCGGCACGATCGCCTCATCGCCCTCGTTGAGGATCGCAAGGAGTGCATTGTAGATGGAGTGCTTCGCTCCGCAGGAGACGAGGACGTCCGTGGCCTCGCATTTGATCCCCGCCTCCCGGAATTCCTCCGCGACGGCCTCCCGCAACGCCGGCAGTCCGCTCGTCGGCGTGTACTTCGTCGCCCCTCTCTCCAGCGCTTTGAGCGCCGCCACCTTGATGTGCTGAGGCGTATCGAAATCCGGCTCCCCCGCGGTGAGACTCGCAACGTCGATCCCCGCAGCCTTCATTTCCTTCGCCTTGGCCAGCGCCGCAAGGGTGGCACTGCCGGCGATCGCGCTCATCCTCCGGGACAACTCCACGGTCTTCTCCTTTTCTCCTGCGCACGCCGTCGTTGACGTCAAGAAGAGCCCGGTCCGCCATGGTACCGCCGGGCTCGCCTCCGCTCAAGATGCTTTTCCGTTCGATGGCGATGAACCCTCGTCGAGGACCTTGCCAGTCGCTCGGCGATGACGTACAATGATCATCGGTCTCTTTCTGGAGGATCTCGTCATGGCTGAGAAGAAAGTGAACGTCGTGGAGCAGGTCGTGGATGTTGTGATTGGGGCGGTGGATTACTCCGCGGATCGCGTCGCAAAGGTGATCGACGGTCTCATCGAGCGGGGGAAAGTCTCACACGAGGAAGCCGCCAAGATCCTCAAGGACATGTCGGACCGCGGACGTGTGGATCGCGAGAAGATCCGGCAGAAGCTGCACGAAGCCTTGGAGAGCACGCGCCAGGTCTCGCGCAGCGAATTCGACGAGCTTAAGAAGCGCGTCGAGTCCCTTGAGAAGAAGTCCGGCTGTTAACGGGGACCCCCCGCTGGGTCCGGCTGGTCCGGTTTTGAAGGCCGTCGCGGCAACCGCGCGGAGGCGTCTTGGGAAGCCATTCACTCCGTCGTGCGGGGGCCGAGGGCAGGTTCGTGCGCGAAAAACTTCAGAATACATACGTTTGGATTGGATTTCTTCTGCCCTTGCCTTGAATCCCCGCTGATCTCCCCATACTATTCAGGTGATTTTCCTCCTCGGGCACGGTCGCGAGAGCAGCGCCGGCGCCCGAAACATCCATATGGCTCATGGCGTGTTCGGTTTCTTTGGAGACTCCTGCTATGTCTGTGACGGTCTTCTGGGGATGTCAGATCCCTGCACAATTGCCTTTCCTGGAGAAGACTGCCCGGAACCTCTTCTCCCTCCTGGGTCTGGACTACCGCGATCTCGAGGAGACCACGTGTTGTCCGGAGAAGCTCATCGTCGCGGAGAAGGCTCCTTTCCATCATCTGCTCACGGCTGCTCGGAACCTGGCCCTTGCTGAGCGCGAGGGCGCCGACATTGTCACGCTCTGCAACGGCTGCTACTCGACGCTCGCGACGACGCAGAGAAGGGTGAAGTGCGACCCGATCCTGCAGCAACGGGTCAACGAGCGTCTCGCTTCGATTGGTCTCTCGCTGGAGGGGAAGTTCGCCGTTCGGAACATCATCGAGGCAATCGACCATGACGTGGGAATCGGTCAGCTCAGGAAACGACTGAAACGGCCTTTGACCGGCCTGCGCGTCGCGGTCCATTACGGCTGCAATCTTCTGCGTCCCCTCGACCTCCTGCAGTTCGACGACCCGTTCGCGCCCGAGTCCGTCGATCGGCTGGTGACGGCCCTGGGGGGCATGTCTGTGGACTATCCGACCAAGCTGGATTGCTGCGGCGGGAACTTCACGCTCCTGGACGCCCCCGACCGCTGCCGGGACATGCTCGCCAGCAAGCTGAAGGGGGTCATGTCGGCAAAACCCGATCTCCTTCTCGTCTCCTGTCCCTCGTGCTTCACGCAGTTTGACGTGCGGCAGGAGCGGCTCGCCCGGGAGCAGGGCTTCGCGCCCGTGCCCGTCCTGCATATTGTCGAGCTGGTTCACTACGCATTGGCGGCGGAGCTGGACGAGGCCGCGCTCAAGCGGCATCGGGTGAAGTTGGATCCCGTTTTTGAAAAGCTCGCTTCTGAAAAGCGCCGCAGGGAAGCCTTGGCGGGGATGCTGGACGTTCCGCTTCTGGATGCCTGCGCCGCGTGCGGCGCCTGCGACGAGGACTGTCCCGTCTGCCGGTCGGACCCCTCTTACAGCGCCAATGCGATCGTGAAGCTCGTCGCGGAAGGCCGGATCGCCGAGGCCATGGAGATGGGCGCGCAATGGCGATGCCTGGACTGCCTTGCTTGCGAGGCCCTCTGCCCGAACCATTTCGGAATGGTCGCTGTGTTCCGCGCGCTTCGAAAGCTTTCCCTGGAGGGGGGCGTCTCCCCCGAGACCCTCGCGAAGGCGCACGAGGCTTTCGTGTCCAGTGGGCTCGTCGCACAGACCGCGAGCGGTCTGAGGAAGCGCCTCGACCTTCCCGACGTCCCTACGGCCGATCCCGAGGAGCTCAAGCGCCTCCTGTCCGAGGACCCTCCCGTTTCCTCCTAGGAGCCTCCCCATGTTTACGAGACACCCCCGAGAACGCGTCCTCTCCGGGTGCGCCATCGCCGGGCTCATCAACCGGCGAGGCGCGCTTCTGCCCGGGAACATCATCATTGAATCGATCAACGTGATGGCCGACCGCACGACCACGCTGGGCGCTGGCTTCGCGGCGTACGGGATCTATCCCAAGTTCTCCGAGCTCTACGCGTTTCACATCATGTACGAAGACGAGGCCGCCCGGCGCCGCACCGAGCAATACCTCCGCAGCCGCTTCCACATCGAGCACGAGGAGGTGATCCCGACGACGCCCGTCCGCACGGTGGACCCGCCGCATGGCCTGTATCGCTATTTCCTCGATCCGCTCGTCGGGCCCTTCCAGGACAGTCGGTCGCTGACGTTCGAGGACTACGTCCGCGAGGTGGTCATGGACATCAACGCCGAGATCGACGGAGCCTTCGTGTTCTCCTCAGGGAAGAACATGGGGGTCTTCAAAGGCGTGGGCACGCCGGCGGGGATCGCGGAGTTCTTCTGTATCGCCGACTACGCCGCCTACATCTGGATCGCCCACGGCCGGTTCCCCACCAATACGCCGGGGTGGTGGGGGGGCGCGCACCCCTTCAACATGCTCAACTGGTCCATCGTGCACAACGGGGAGATCTCCTCCTACGGGATCAACAAGCGCTACCTTGAACAGTTCGGATACCGTTGCGCGTTGATGACCGACACCGAGGTGATGGCGTACCTCGTGGATCTCCTGATCCGTGTCCACGGCCTGTCGCCTCGCATCGCCTGCAAAGTCCTTGCGGCTCCCTTCTGGGATGAGATCGACCGTGCCGACGAGGAGGAGCGCCGGGCCCTCGAGGCGCTGCGCATGACTTACGCGAGCGCCCTCGTCAACGGGCCCTTCGCCATCGTCGTGGGCTTCGAGCACGGTATCATCGCGCTCAACGACCGCATCAAGCTCCGTCCCATGATCGCCGCGGAAGACGAGGACATGGTCTTCGTCGCAAGCGAGGAATGCGCCATCCGCGCGGTCTGCCCGGAGCCGGAGCGGCTCTGGAACCCCTCCGGCGGGGAGCCCGTGATCGCGCTTCTCTACGACCACGAGGAGGTCGTCGTATGATCCGTTCGACGCTTCTGCCGGAGTTCAAGGTCCGGATCGATCCGGACCGTTGCGTCCGCTGCAAGCGATGCACTCTGCAGTGCGGCTTCGGCGTCCATCGGTACGACGCCGAGACCCACGCCATCCTGAGCGACGAGGGGAAATGCGTTGCGTGCCTGCGGTGCGAGACGTTCTGTCCGAACCGCGCCATCGAGATCTCCCCGCGTCCGAGCGCCTATCGCCCCTCGGGGACATGGTCGCCCGTTCTGCGTCGGCGCGCGCGCTTCCAGGCGGAGACGGGGGGCGTGCTCCTGACCGGCTCGGGGACCGATCTCCCGTACCCTGTCCTCTTCGACCACCTGCTCCTGGACGCCTGCCAGGTCACGAATCCTTCCATCGATCCCCTCCGGGAGCCGATGGAGCTTCGCACGTATCTCGGGGCCAAGCCGGATGCCGTCGCCCTCACGGAAGAGCGCGGGAAGCTGCGCCTCAAGAAGGATCTTCCTCCCCAAGTGAAGCTGGAGCTGCCCGTCATCTTCGGACCGATGTCCCTGGGGGCGGTCAGCCTCAACGTCCAGAAGAGCCTTGCTCTTGCCGCGCGGGAGATGGGGACGTTGATGAACACCGGGGAGGGGGGCCTGCACCCGGACCTCTATCCCTTTGCGGAGCACATCGTCGTGCAGTGCGCTTCGGGCAGGTTCGGCGTCAACGAGGAATACCTGAAGCGCGCCGCCGTCGTGGAGATCAAGATCGGTCAGGGCGCCAAGCCCGGGATCGGGGGGCACCTCCCGGGCGAGAAGGTCGACTCCCTTGTCGCGAGCACGCGCATGATCCCCGTCGGGGCGGACGCCATCAGCCCCGCTCCCCATCATGATATCTACTCGATCGAGGACCTGCGGCAGCTCATCTTCGCCATCAAGGAAGCGACGGACTACGCGAAGCCCGTGTGCGTCAAGATCGCCGCCGTTCACAACGTGGCCGCGATCGCCGGGGGCGTCGTGCGTGCGGGCGCGGACATCATTTACATCGACGGTTTCCGTGGCGGCACCGGGGCCACGCCGACCGTCATCCGGGACCATATCGGCATCCCCGTCGAGATCGCCATCGCGGTCGTGGACGATCAGCTTCGCCGCGAGGGCCTGCGGAACCGCGCCTCCATCATCGCCGGGGGCACGGTCCGGTCCAGCGCCGACCTCGCCAAGGCGATCGCCCTGGGTGCCGACGCGGTGGGGATCGCGACCGCCGCCCTCATCGCACTGGGTTGCACTGTCTGCCAGAAGTGTTATACTGGCTGCTGTTCCTGGGGACTGACCACCCAGAAGCCTGAGCTTGTGCGAAGAGTGGACCCCGCTCGAGGCGCAACGCTTCTAGCGAATCTCCTCAACGCATGGGCCCATGAGCTGAAGGAGATCTTGGGCGCCCTGGGCGTGAACGCGGTCGAAAGCCTCCGGGGCAGCCGAGAAAGGTTGCGGGGGATCGGCCTCGATGCCCAGACCCTCGAGATCCTCGATGTCAAGCCCGCGGGACGCGGATGTTGACGAGGCCACGACGCCTGTGGAAGGAGTCCCAGATGCGTAAGGTTGCGCCGGCCCTGATCCTTCTGCTTGTCGTTTCCTCGCTTGCCTTCGCAGAACCCCGTGTCTGGAACATCGAGACCCTACGCGACAAGCGTCTCCTCGCGGAATGGATCGATCTCGTGTGCTCGGTCATCGAGAAGAAACCCGAGGCCCTCGACACCTTCGCGAAGAAGGTCACGAGCGAGGTCGATGAGCACATCGTCTTCCTCGTGCCTCCCCAGAGCCCGGGAGTCGTCGGCGCGAGTCGGCATCTGATCCTCATCAGGGAGTTGGACAACTTCACGCGCCTCGCGAAGAACTACTTGGAGAAGAACTCTCTCGAACCGCGGCTCTTGGAAGAGCTTCGCTTCATGCTTGTGGATCACGTCGTGGAGCTCCTGTCCCAGAACCAGTACAACATCCCCATCGACCGCGTGCTGGACTTCCTGGGCCGCGAAGACCACGACATGCGCATCCTCGGGCTGATCATGACGTGTCGCATCTACTCCGCGGAGCTCGACCTCGCGCGGAACACGCTGGCGCGGATCGGGGACCTGCGCGCCTACAACAAGCTGATGGAGTTCTCTTTCCTTTCCACTGCGGACCCGTCGGTACGCTACTGGGCGGTGAAGATCTCCGGCCTGTATTCGCATGAGGACGCCTTCAAGAACGTGGCCACCGCGTTCCGCGATCCGAGCGAGATCGTCCGCTCCGCGGCCTACCAGACCCTCATGCGGCAGACCGATCCCGACGCCGCCAAAGCGCAGGCGGGGGTTCTCCTGTTGGCGCGGTTCCGCGAGCTCCTCGACGCCATCGGGACCGACAACGCCAACGCCGAACTCAATCGGGAGGCCGTCAACGTGGACGAGACCCTGATCGAGCTATTTCGCAGGGACATCGGTGAGGTGACGGGCGACGATGGGCGCAACGGGTGGGGCGAGATCATCGCTCCGACGGTGCCGGAGTATGTTTCTCTGAGCAAGAAGTGGTTCAGTTGGTGGGAGACGTCGAAGTATGCCAAGCTGAAAGCGCCCGTGAAGCTTCCAGCGGCGTCCGAAGTTCCCCCCATCGGTGCCGCCTTCCAGCCGTCCTCGGTGGAGTGACCCGCCCCCATGCGCGAGATCGACGCCGGTCAACTCCACTACAAGGATCTAAACAGCTTCGTCCGGCGCGCCGTAGAGAAAGGCGAAGAGCGCATCGTCCTCGCCAACGTCAACGGTCACCGCTACATCGGCGGGGGTCTGCGTTGCGAGCGGCCGATGACGATCGATGTCCATGGGGTCGCGGGCAACGACCTCGCCTCCTTCATGAACGGCCCGATCACAATTCGCGTGCATGGAAACGCCCAGGACGCGGCGGGCAATACCATGAACGAAGGGACCATCCTCATCGAAGGGGATGCGGGCGATGTCCTCGGGTACGGCATGCGGGGCGGACGCCTCTACGTGCGCGGGAACGCCGGCTACCGGGTCGCCATCCACATGAAGGAATACGGCGAGCGACATCCGATCGTAGTGATCGGCAACGTCGTCCAGGCCTTTCTCGGCGAATACATGGCGGGAGGAACCCTCGTTGTGCTGGGGCTCGATCTAGCCTCAGGCGCTCCGCTCTGCGGACGAAATCTTGCCACCGGGATGCATGGGGGGCGGATCTTTCTGCGGGGAGAGCCGCCGGTCCGACCGGGACCCGAAACGCGGTTGGATGAACTCGACGACGAAGACTGGGGCCGCCTTGAGCCCGTCTTGGAGGACTTTCGCGTCCGGATGAACCTGCCTGCGGTCTCCTTCTCGCGGAGTGAGTTCGTTATCCTTGAGCCGGTCTCCGCGCGACCCTACGGCAACGTGTACGCCTACTGACGTCCCGTGTCTCATGAAGGGCCGGTCATGTCCAGGATCGCATGCTTGCTCTCCGTCGTGGTGCTTGCCGTGTTGACGGGGTGCGGCCGTGGGGAGCCTCTGACCGGCGGCCGGCCTTCCGCGTCCCAGCCGCCCGCCGTCGTGAAGGTGGACAACTCCGCGCCCTACACTCCGAAAATCGGAGAGCCGGGCGGCACGCTTGTTCTCTCGTCCATCTCTTCCCCCAAGTCCTTCAACCCCATTCTTCAGAAAGAGGCGTCCTCCAGCGTCGTGACGGGCTTCATCTTTTCGGGGCTTACCCGCACAAACGGCGCCACCCTTCTCCCCGAGCCGGACCTTGCAGAATCGTGGCGGGTCTCGGAGGACGGCCTCGTCTATACTTTCACCCTGCGCGACGGGCTGCGCTGGTCGGACGGACAGCCCCTCACCGCCGATGACGTGAAGTTCACCTTCGACCTCATCTACGATCCGGATATTCCCAACAGCGCTTCCGATGTGTTTTCCATCGGGGGCAAGCATTTCCAGGTCGAGGCCCTGGATGACCGTCGCGTGCGCTTCACCCTACCGACCCCGTTTGCGCCGTTCTTGCGAGGCATGTCGCAAGAGATCGTCCCGCGGCACGTTCTTGAGAAATCGTGGAAGGACGGTGCCTTCAACTCCACCTGGGGGGTGAACACCCCACCCGGCAAGATGGTGGGGAGCGGCCCGTTCAT
>JAZDKG010000180.1:0-11715 GCA_043803205.1 Planctomycetota bacterium | reverse complement strand
TCGGCGATGGGGAAGATTCGGAGGGTCCAGTAGGCGCCGGCCTTGGGGCCGAACTTGGGGTTGCGGTCGTAGTGGAAGAGGACGTCGTCGCCATTGAAGGCGATGTTGGGGTAGTCGGCGGAGGCGAAGTCGAGGGGGATCTCGCCCACGAAGGGCTTGACGCCCACCCAGCCGGTGACGGGGCCGGGATCGAGGAGGCCCACGGCGGGGAGGTGAGAGCGGAAGATGGTCTTCGCGTGGATCCAGGTTTCGCCCTCGTCCTGTGAGATGGCGACGGAGAGGCGGCTGCGCTCGTAGCCGCGCTCGATCTCGTTGCGCGAGGCCTGGTTCCAGATGAGGAGGAGGTCGCCGGTCGTGGGGATGCGGCGGATCATGCAGGGGGCGTAGGCGGAGGCTAGGCCCGATGCTTGAGGCATGTCCCAGTTTTCGCCGCCGTCGCGGCTCAGGACCTTGTAGAGCTGTCCGATGGTCGTGCGCGCGAGCAGCATGATAGCGCCGTCCTTGAGCTCGATTGCGACGGGCTCGTCGCAGGGGACGAGGCCGAGGCCCTTCTCCCCTTCCCAGCCGAAGATGAAGCCGTCGCTCTTCCGCCAGGTTTGTCCCTCGTCGTCGGAGAGGTAGCAGAAGGTGACGTCGATTTCGCCGTAGGTGGTGTGGCCGGCGACGCGCTGGCGCTTGCCGTCGACGATCCCGAAGGCGCCGGCCTTGGCGTGGACCTTCGAGCTGGGTCCGAAGAAGGTGCGGACGGGGAGGATGAGGCGGCCCGTGCTCGTCTGGATGAGAGTGGCGATGTGGGGGACGCCGTGCGTGCCATAGCGGTTCATCTGGACGGGCTTGCTCCAGGTCTTCCCGTCGTCATCGGAGGTGGCGAAGCCGAGCCACATCGAGCGGAAGTTCGCCTCGTCGTGGCCGACGTTGGGGATGCCTGCGACGCGCAGGAGGATGACGCCGAGCTTTCCGGAGGCGAGGCGGATGATGGAAGTGACGCCGCTACGCTGCTCGGGGTCGACGAGTCGCTCTTCGGGGCCCTGCCAGGTTCGGCCGCCGTCGGGGGAGCGGTACCACTGGTCGCCTCGGACGGCCAGCATCGTTCCGTCGTTTAGGTTGACGAAGGAGGGCCAGCCCCCTACCGCGCCGATGCGGGTCTCGCCTTCGGGGAGCTCGAGGGGGGATTCGGCAGACGCGAACGAGGAAATGGAAAGGCACAACACGAAGAGAAGCTCCAGCCAACCGTGAGAGCGCATTCTTTTCCTCCTTGTCAAACAAGAGAAACCTAACCACGGAGACACAGAGAGCACGGAGAAGAGGTCAGGGCGAGGCGGGGGGAGGCTCCTGAGCGGGGGTGAGTTTATCGCGGAGGAAGGCGAGGATGTCTTCGCGGACCTTTAGGCAGGCGAGGCGGGTCTTTTCGAGGTCGGTCCAGAGGCCGGCCTTGTCGCCCTTGAGGTATTTGGCATAGCAGTCGCGGTAGCTGTGGCCGACCTCGAAGTAGCGCTTGGCCTGGTCGAGCAGCGTCGGGTTCGGGATGCACATGGGGTGGTCGCCGCCGGTCCACCAGCGGGGGCTGGTGCTGTAGTATTCGGCGACGCGCAGGACCTCGGTGAGCTCGGTTTCGATGTCGCGAAGGGCGCGGCGGCTAGCGGCGAGCTCGGAGTCGTTCTCGATGCGCTCGAAGAGGAGGGAGCGGGCGGCGCGGGCCTCGTCGAGGGCCTCTTGGGGGAGGCGCGTCTGGACGGAGGCTTTGGAGGCTTCGACATGAGAATCGACATCGGCGAGATCGACGCCCCAGCGGCGGGCGACGGCGAGGTCGGGCATGAGGGCGCGGAGGTCCTCGACGGCGCGGGCGCAGAGGATGTTCGCGCGGAGGTCGTCGAAGGCTTCGTCGGTGCAGACCGCGTAGATTCGGGCGTCGCCGCCCGCGAGGGGGGCGATGTCGAAGCTGGTTTTTCCGCGGAGGAGGTTGACGCCATCGAGGGCGTAGAGGTCGTAGACGCCCTGGCCGTCGGCAAGGATGCCGCTACCGATCACGGCGCGGGCGGTCCTTGTGAGGTCCATGTCCTCGTTGATGGCGAGGAGATAGTGGACAGGGGCGGTGCGATGCTTGAGCACGGAGACGGTGAGGACGTGGTCGCTTGCTCCCTCGGTGAGCTGCGTGACGCGGACGTCGGCCTTATCGACGGGGTCGGTGGCGAGGAGTTGCTCTCCGATGGGGATGAGGCGATAGCCGAGCTCGGCGACGGTGTCGAGCATGCCGCCTCGGGCGTGGCCGGTGCGCTCCAGCAAGTGCTCGTCGCGCCCGGAGCCGTAGCCGTGGAACCAGACGATGCCCTTGGCGCCCTCGGCGATGGAGAGGTAGGCCATGAGGCGCATCTCGGCGTCGCTGGGACGGACGTAGGAGCCAGCGGGCGCTGGGGGACGGGTCTCGAAGGCCTGGAGGACAGGCCACATGGGGACGCCGGGGAGGAGCTTGCGATACTCGCGGGCGAGGAGGCGGATGTTCCAGGGACTGCGGGAGCCCTCGAGGACGGGATAGTTGTCCCAGTAGTTGAGAGAGAGATAGGGGACGAAGAGGGCCAGCTTCTGAGGGGAGTTAAAGACGACGAGCTCGGGGCGCTTGAGGGGGTCGGCTTCGCGCAAGGCGCGGATTGCGCAGGCTTCCGCGAGGAGGGCGTCGACACCCGGCTCGTCGGCGAGGGTCCAGGCGATTACGACGTCGTCGTCAGGGTGGACTTCGCGCGCGACGCGCTGCGCGATGGGGAGGATCTGCTTGAAGCCCTTGACGGGATCGCGGCCGGCCATGATGTAGCGCACGTCGCCGGCGAGCTTGAGGCCGCTAGCGCGGGCGGACTCGACGATGGGGGCGACGGCGGCGGCGTAGCTATCGACGGCGGAGGACCAGCCGTCGGTCGTGAGGGCACGTCCTCCCACGCGGGAGAGCTCGATCTCGTAGTTAGTGGCTATGAAGTTGATGTGGTTACGCGAGCAGATGTGGAAGACGCCCTCGTAGTCGCCGGCCCACCACTCGAAGTCGCCGCGGAGGAACCCCGTGCCATAGACGCCCCAGGGGAAGAAGGTGTCGAGGCCGCGCCAGCGCCCTTTGGGGAAATCGGCCAGGGTGGCGATGACGCCGGCTTCGCGGGCGACCTCTTCGTCGGTGAAGCCGCGAACGCGGATGTAGTCGATCTCGACGACCTGGTCCTTGTCGGCCATGGTGAACATGGGGTTGATGCCGAGGAGTTTCGTGGGGGTATAGGGGCCGGGGACGGAGCTATCGGCGGCGGCGCGGAAGATGGAGATGTTCCACGAGCGGCCCTGGGGGTCGGTTTCGGTTCGGTCGGCCTTGAGGTGGGCGTAGTCCTGGAGTTTTTCGCCTGAGGCGGTTTCTTTGCCGTAGTAGAAGGTGAAGGGATCGCCTCTCCACTTGATCTCCACGATGGGGTATTCCTTTAGGTCGAAGGGCCCCCATTCGGGCCAGTTCTTGTGACCCCAGACGACGTCGCCGAACATGAGGTTGAGCCAGTCGTTGGCGCGGCCTTCTTTGTATTTGAGGCCGAAGCGGAAGACGCCGTCGGAGAACTCCTTGATGACGACGGAGGCGTCGACGGGGAGGCCGCCGTGGCGGGGCCAGACGTAGAAGTTGGCGCGCGCGAGGCTTTGGGGTGAGTCGAAGTTCTCCTCCCAAGCGATCTTCGGGGCAGCGGCGAAAGTCGAGGCGCACACGATCAGGACGGGAATCAACATGAGGAAGCAGCGCTTGTTCTTCACGGCGTTGTCTCCTTTTCAGAAGTTTCTCAAGGGACGATGTCTTGAGGTTTGGAGGCGATCTTTTCCATGATCTTTGCGCGGTAATCGTCCAGGCGCACGCTCTGGACCGTGGGCATCTCGAGTTTCTTCGCCATCGCGAGGAGGCTCTCGAGCTCGACGGGCAGACGCGGGTCATCGGAAGGGAGCCCTTCGAGCACGGCATACTGAAGGATCATGCGGGCGGCGTCGAGGCGGGTCTGCGCTTTGGGGTCGTCGGTCACGGCGGCGCGGGCCTTCTCGAAGAGGGCGTAACTCTCTTCGATCGCGTCGCGGGTGAGCTTGCGATATCCGAGGTGGCAGCCGAGGACGAGGTGCTCACGGAGCGGTGAGGCAGGACTGGTCCAGATGTTAGCCTTCTTCTCGGGGAGGGGCTCGTACATGCGGGGATTGGAGGCGAGGCGGATGAAGGAGTCGATGTAGGGAGCGGCGGGGCCGTAATAGGCGTCGAGGAACTCGCGCAGACCCCACTGGGCGTCGAAGTCGGGATTGCGGAAGAGCTCGGCGTAGAGCCAATAGCGACAGAAGCCAAAACCGGCCTGGATATCGACGATGGAATCGACCTTTATGCCGATGACGCCCAGGCGTTTCGCGGCGCGGACGGTATCGGCGAGGGTCAGGAGGTCGGCGGGGAGTCCCATGGCGTTACCGAGCCAGTAGTCGTAGAGATAGACCTCCTTTGCGATCGCCTTCCATCTTTGGATGCCGCCGGCGAAGTCGTAGAAGTCGCGGTTGATGGGACCGCGGTCGATGGGGTGGCAGACGCAGCGCTCAATGGGGCAGTACCATACGACGATGTTGGGGTGCGCCTTTATGTTCTTGGGGGGATTGCGGGTTGCGCCATAGGCGAAGACGCCGATGCGATTATCCGGGAACTCGTCCTTCAGGAGTTTAGCGATCTCATTGGCGAACTGGAGGTTGCGTCCGGCGAGGCCGCCCCAGCCGAGTCCGCCCCACTTATCGCCGCCGGGGTTGGCGCTGTATTTCCTGTAGGCGGCGACGCACCGGTCGCATTGGCAGTAGTTGCCGGTGTCGCTCTGGCCGACGAAGAACATGTCGGCGTCGGGGGTCTCGCGCATCCACGCGCGCATGGTGTCGGCGGCGACGCGCACGACGTCGGGATTCGAGAGGCAGAGCTCCAAGTCCCCCTCGGTCATGCGCTTGCCGTCGTGGAGGGCGAAGTATTCGGGGTGTGATTGGGCGTAGTCCTTTGCGGGGACGAGGTGGGATAAGTTGTGGCCCGCGTGGGGGAGCTTGAAGTACCCTCCGTGCAGATCGTCGATGGGATGGACGTGAGTGTTGATGAGGTGGCCGCTGTTCCGGGTGCGGGAGACGTATTCGGGAACGAAGTGCTTTCGCCACCACACGCTCCAGACATGGCCGGCGTACATCCAGGGCTCGCGGTACTCAAACGCAGGCTGAGAGGTGAAGTTGAGATCGGGCAGCTCGATCGTCGAGCGCTTCGGGATGAAGGTCGTGTCGGGGGCGTACCATCGGCAGCCGAGGCGATCCTCGAGTAGCGCGTAGACGCCATAGAGGGTTCCGCGGGGTCTGCCGCCCGCGATCACCAGCGAATCGCCGACGACGCGGAGGACGCAGGCTTCCTTGCCTAGAGCCGGCGCATTGACGGTGACCCCCAATTCCTTCAGGCGATCTGAGATCCCCAGCAGGATCGCGTGCGCGGGGAGCGGATCGGGATCGCGGACGATAGGGAGGTCGGCGCCAGTCATCTCTTTGAGGTGCGAGGCGAGCTCGTCGGCGGCGAACTCTTCGGAGGGAGTCGCGTCGGGGGGGAGGACGATCACGTAGTCGCTTGCGCCATCTTTGGCCAGCGTGAGCGCCGCCGACGGCGTCGCCAAGAGGATGAGTGACACGAGCACTATCGCCAGCATCGCAGCTCTCTTCATCGGTCTATCCTCCAGTTAGGCGCTTCGCCTGCGCGGATCACTCCTCACGAACCACTCTGAACCCCAGGTGGTAGTCTTTGTCGTCGGGGGGGCCGTTGCCGCGGGCGGCAGAGCGCGCGTAGCGCCAGACGGAGTAGGCGCCGCCGCCTCGGCAGACGCGTTTCGGGCCTTCGGTCGGCTTGGGATCGACCTGGTCTCCCGGCGCGTAGGGAGCGTAGGCGTCTTCGCACCATTCCCAGACGTTGCCGATCATGTCGTAGAGGCCCCACGGGTTGGCGGGCTTCGTGCCGACGGGCTTCGTTTCACCCGCGGTGGGCGGGCCGACCCAAGAGAGGGCGTCGTTCCAGTCGCCTCCCCAGTAGAGCTCGGTGGTGGTGCCGGCGCGGCAGGCGTATTCCCACTCGGCCTCGGTGGGGAGGCGGTAGGTTGCGCCCTCCTTTTCGGAGAGCTTCCGGCAGAACGCGCTAGCGTCGTTCCATGAGACCTGCTCGACGGGGCGGTCGTCGCCTTCGAAGTGGGAGGGGTTGTCGCCCATGACGGCTTTCCACTGGGTCTGCGTCACCTCTGTCACGCCCATATAGAAGGGTTTGGTGATGGAGACCTTGTGGACGGGGACCTCGTCGGCGTCGCCCAGGCCAGAGCCCATCGTGAAGGAGCCGGGCGGAACGAGCTTGAGGGACATGCCGACTGAGTTGGAGAGGATATCGGGAGGGGTCTCGGCGAAGAGCGCGGGGGCGAACGCGAAAAGGAGCATAAGACAAGAAGGCGTCAGGAACGTTTTCGGGTCGATCGATTCTAGACTACGCATACGCCTGTTTCCTCGGTAATGGAGCGGACGAGACGGACCCAGCGGGAGAGTCGCGAGGGATCACCCTCGACGGTCTCGACGTCCTTGAGGCAGACGTGGACGCAGCAGCCCTTGAGGGATTCGAGTCCCTTGCGAATGATGCGGCGGACGCGATTCTCGTCGAAGCCGCAGCAGACCATGTCGGCGGGGCTGGGCCGCCAGGAGACGCAATAATCGTCGCCGATCTCCTGGGCGCAGCGGGCGACGTCGGCGACGGGGGTGACGGCGATGGTCCGGAGGTTTGGGATTCGGCGGAGCATGTCGATTTTGTTCGTGAGGTCTTCGCAGCAGCCGTAGCACACGAGGCCCCACTTGCGGATGACGGGAAGCTGGTATTCGAGGAGGAACTCGTCGTGCATGGCGGGGGAGACGAGGGTGAATTCCTGCGCGGCGCAGTGACACCAGAGGTCCTTGCGGAGGCGCGGGCCGGCGTTGGGGGCGGGAGCGGGGAGGTCGTCGGCGTAGGTCATCACTTGGTTTTTCTGCGTGGCAAGGGTGAAGTCGCAGGCGGCCTCGGCGGCGTCCTGGACGGAGAGGATACCATCGCGCATAAAAGCTAGGAGTCCATGGAGCTGGGCGGGGCTCTCGTACATGTCGAGCATGAACTCCTGGATCCCGCGAAGCTGGCCCAGGCCGGTCGAGATGTCGGCGTTGAAGCCCGTGAGGGCGCAGCCGCGGGCGTCGTCGATCTCGATCAAGTCGCCGACGGCATCGCGCAGGCGGGCGAGGTTGCGGGCGGTCGCCTCCTCGTCGATCTCATGGCGCGGCGGAACGAGGCGGGCGCAGTCGGACCAGGTCTTGATGGGGTGATCGAAGGCGCAGGCGCCTCCTTCGACGCCCGCTTCGAGGCGTTCGCCGCTTACGCCCCAGAGGCCGTCCGGGTTAGTGACGCAATGGGCGCCGACCGAGATCCAGGGCTCGCAGATAAAATCGTCGCCCAGGGAGTGGTGAAAGAGCTTCATGCGCAGGCTACGCTCGTGCTCGCGGTAGAAGGGGTCGGCGCAACGCAGGAGCGAGTCGCCGAAGATCTCGCGGCACCAGACGTTCCACATGCCGAAGGAGAGGAGCACGGGCGCAGGGGTGGGGGCGAGGCTGTGGTGGGCGCTCCAGAGGCGGCGGCGGGCGTCCTGGACGTCCTCGTGCGCGACGTCGAGGTATTGTTTGACGAGGTCGCGGAGGATGCAGAGGTCGTTGGAGTCGGACGACACCTAGTATCCCTCATAATGGCGCCGGCCGCCGGCGCGAACACTGCATGATAGACGAAAGCGCACCCGGGGCGTCAAGGTTTTTCAGAGGAGCGGGGCGGCACCGGGGGAGGCGCGCTCAGCGGATCACCTGCGTCGGGCAGGCATGGGCGGCGGAAGCATAAATCGCCTCGATGACGGCAATCGCGCTGAGACCATCTTCAGCAGTGACGGCGGGCGTTTCTTCGCCGAGGACGCAGGCGGTAAAGTGCGCGATCAGCTTGCCGAACGACAACTCCCAGTCCCGGCGGGCCTCGGGATGCTCCCAGCGGCGGGCGCTGCGGCGGTAGACGCTCAGGACCGGCCGTCCCGGAATGTCACTCGCCTCGACCGCACTGATCGCGATAGCTCCTTTCGTCCCCACGATGAGCTGTCGGTCATCGACAACACTGCTTCGTCGGTGCAGATTGAAAGAGAAGCGGCCGGCGTCCGCGAAGCGTCCCGCGACGAGCGCCCCGTCCTCCGTATCCACGCCCGGTCTTCCGGACGGGACGGTCCCTGCGAGGACCTCGGCGATCCGTCCGAGGAGGTCCTCGGCCGTGTATACCAGGTGGACGGCCGACTCCATGACGACGCCTCCGCCGCTGCGCTTTCTGTCGCCGCGCCAGTTGCTTGCAAGGAAGTCATCTTCCCGGATGGCGAGATCAGTAAGGAAGTTCGCCTGGAAAAGCACCGCTTCGCCGATGGCGCCCTCTGCCACGAGCTTTTTCGCCTCGACGTGCGGGGCGTAGAACAGGCGGTTATGCATGGGCATGAGAAGCACGCCGTTGTCCTGGGCGACCTGCATCATGCTCCGGCAGGCTTCCGTCGTCGGCGCCAGGGGTTTCTCGCACAGGACGTGTTTGCCGGCAGCCGCCGCCTCACAGGCGACGGCGCAGTGCAAGTGGGTGGGAAGAACTACGTCCACCGCGTCCACCTCGTCGAGCGATAGAAGCTTCCGGTAGTCGGTGAAGAAGCGCTTCGCTCCGTGTTCTCGCGAGGTCCGGGCGGCGGCGGCCTCGTCCGCATCGCACACCGCCACAAGCTCGGCGCGCTCGCAGCGCGCTATCCCCGCTAGATGAAACTGCGACACCCAGCCGCAGCCAATTACGCCCCATCGGACTTTTCGCAAAGCGGACACTCCTCACATCTCCCTTTGAACCGACAGCAGTCTCTCGATTGCTTCCGCGACGCGTCGGCGCCGGGTGAGCACGTTCTGGTCGCCCCCTTCGTCGATCTCGCGCAGGAGCTTGAGAGCCCCAGTTACCTCCGGTAAGCGAGGGTCGGCGCTCCGGTCCAGCAAGCCCCTGAGCATATGAAGGTATTCCCAGTCCTCCAGCCCGTCGCGGATCGCTTCCGGGCGGATGGAGGCGTTCAGGCCGTCCTCGGGGGTGGAACCCGCCGGATAACAGAGGTGGTAGATACCGGTCCCGCACTTTTTCGTGCGCAGAAAAGCTTCTTTCGGCGATCCGTCGGGGTTGAAGTCAGCGGGGGTGGGTCCCCAGAACCAGAAGGCGGTGCAGAAGTAGAGGAAGCCCTGGCATCGGTCCCGCCAGAGGCTCCAGAAGATGTTTCGATAGTCGGAGGTAGGCCGATAGATTTCGAAGCCGGGCACGATGTAGCGCCACGTCGCCTGGCCATATCTCGCCCGCGCGGCTGCGAGTTCTTGCGAATAGAGTCCGCCTTGGGGAACCCAGATGTCCGCGTAGCCTAGTTCATCGGCTGGCGGTGCGGCGTCCGCGCCGTGATAGGTGAGCAAATACCGTAGCGTTGGGGCAAGCTCCTTGATGAGGGCGTAATGCGACTTGACGATGGGGACTTCATCGGGGGGGACCTCGTCATATCCATAGATGAACGCCTTCGTGTCCCAGCCCTTCTCTTTGAGATGCGCGTATATTTTCGGAAGGAAGGTGCGCCAGTAGGCACCCTTTTGTTCGAGCGTTCCCCGGAGCCAGCAGCCGGCGTAGAGAAGGTCCTGGCCGTGGTCGAGGAGGATCTGCATGCTCTTGTCGTAGTCGGTGAAGTCGAGCTCAACAACCTCTCCGCGGTCATTCGTCTCTTCGCCGAGATAACCTATCGCGCTTTTCGACGACCCCGCGAAATCGTCGTACGGGTGCACCGCGATGCGGTATTGAAGGAGGAACTTCACGAACTCGCGATACATGGGCGCGGTGAAGTGCTTCCAGTATTGGAAACGAGCCCTCTCGCCGAAGTAGTAGGTGGCGACCTGGTTGGGCCGGAAGTTGAACTGCGTCGGCAGATTACACTTTTCCGGAAGGGCGAAGTCCCAGACCCTGACACGAACGGGCAGCTCCACGGCCTCTGCGCCGTCGGCGCTGACGGTCACGGACCCTTCGTAGACCCCGGCGGGCGTGTCCAGGGCGGTGCGCACGGTTATCCACACGGAACGGGCTAGACGGTCCTCGGGGATTTCAAACGGGGCGTTCTTCAAGAGCACGTCGGGGCGCCAGCCGCCGAAGTCCCCTTCGATGGGCAAGTAGCAGTCCGCCACGGGACGCACTTGAACGTCGCTGATTTGACCTTCCGGCGAACTCAGGGCGCCGCACGCGACGGAGACATTTTCGAGGCGCTCTTCCAGGGGCACGATCACGACCTGGGCGCTCTCGTATTCGTTTCGCGCCAGCTCGATGAGGAGGGTGTCCTTGGGGAGGTCCGCAGGCCAAGCCGTGTCGCGGTAGATTTTCTGGAGGCTGTCCGCCGCGAAGATGACGAGCCTGTCGCCCTCTCCGGGAACAAGACCCAGGTTTGCCCATGCTTCAACCTTCGCCGCCAGCAGCCCCGCCTTAGCTGCGGCAACGCGTCCCTTGTCGAAAAGCTCGTCCGGGCCGGATGTCGCTTCGACCGCTTCCTTTCTCAAGGAGGCCAGGCTCTCGTCCAAGTCGGCTTTCTCGGCGCGAAGTCGTTCCATCAAGCCGGCGGGCCAGCGCTTGAGGCGCTCGAAGGCGCGTTGCGCTTGTTTGAGGTCCTTGTCCATCGTCTCAACGGGTCCCCAAACGTCCGGGAACTCGCAGCGCGTCCCCGTCCGCACATGGACGCGCCGACCTTCCGGCGACCGGACGATGAGGCTCACTTCGTTCTCCCCGCCCGTAAGCCGATACGGCACCGACGCCGAGGCGTCGGCATGGGCGTCCGCGCGGACCGTCACGCGCTGGCGAACGGGGTCCATGTGGCGGTTGAAGACCGTCAGCACGATCTCCAAGTCGCGGTCCGCTTCGGAATCGTTATGAAGCGACGCCGTCAGGTCGTTGGGACCAAAGGCGAGGCGGCCCCAGGAAAGCTCCTTCAGCCTGAGCGGTCCTTCCCCGGAAGACCCACGGGCAACAGCCCATATTCGAGCGAGGTCCTCCTTTCTCGTGAAGGCGTCCAGGTAGGAGGTGCTGACGACGATCAGTCCCGCGCCCATCCTCTGGTAAAGCACGATCGGCTTTCCATTGGCGTTGCGGTTGGTGACGGTCCATGAGGGCGACCAGTCGGTGAACTGGGCCCACCTTGCCTCGATGGGGCCGAAGTGGAGCTCGGCTTCCTCGTTCGTCCAGTCGTTGGATTTCTGAAAGGCGCCGAACGTCCCGAGGTTGAATCGGATATCCTTCCCGAGATCGACGATCCAGTCCCACTGGGCCGGGCGATCCTGCATTCCCGCGACGACGATGACGCCGCCCCGACGAAGGAACGCGAGCCACCGGTCCCGATAGGGCTTCAAGTCCTGGGGATTGCCGAGGTTGTAGATGCCGTGACAGAGAAGCAGGTCGTAGCAGTCGAGGTTTGCGGCGAGGCGGGCGACGTCGACATTCTCCCACTTGTGGTGCGACCATCCCAACTGTGAAAGGATTTGGTCATGCATCCCCTTGTCGTTGCCAGGTCGGTAGGTGCTGTAGAGATAGGCGACCATCGGCGCTTCGCCGGCAAGGACATGTCC
>JAZDKG010000179.1:0-21229 GCA_043803205.1 Planctomycetota bacterium | reverse complement strand
TGACGAGGCCGATGATGAGGAAGACGGCGGCCACGAGGCAGGTGAAGACGGCGATGACGATGCGGGCGGGCTGGGGGGACCAGGAGCTAAAGGCCTTGTAGACGGCCGAGGCGGCGAGGGCGATGAGGACGAGGCCGAAGGGGATTCGCAGGAGGTCGCCTCCCGCGGAGGCGGATTTGCGCCTGCGAGACTTGGGGGTTTTCGAGGTCTCTGTCATGGCGTTCGCCCTCCATACGATACGGAGCCAAGTTACGCCATTCGTGTGATATTTCCAGATGTTTTTCATCGGCGACGGAGGAGGAGACGCATGTTCCGGGGATGATGCGAATGCGGCGTATGGTGCCACGCGCATTGACAGGACTCCGCGCCAAGAATAGTCTTTGGCGGAGGGGGCGGTTCCTTGAGCGAGGTGACTAAGATGGAAGGAGCGGGAAGTTCCGAGAGGAGCGCACAAGCTCGCGGGGCGGAGATCACCTTGTTCGTCGCGCGCGACGGGGACGACGCGTGGTCTGGGACACGGGAGAGGCCCGACAGGGGCAAGACGGACGGGCCGCTAGCGACCCTGATGAGGGCGCGGGACGTGCTGCGGGAGATGAGGGGGAAGTCGAGTACGCGGGGGCCGTTTACGGTGCTGGTGCGCGGGGGGAAGTATATGCTCGGCGCGACCTTGAGCCTTGGGGCGGCCGACAGCGGGAGGGAGGACGCGCCCGTCAGGTATGCCGCGTATCCGGGGGAGGAGCCGATCCTCAGCGGGGGGCGGAGGCTCACGGGGTGGAAGCCTTACAAGGGGAAGATCCTTCAGTGCGAGGCGCCGGCAGAAGTAAGGAGGGGAGGGCGGGCGCCCCGGCAGCTTTTCTGCGACGCCAAGCGGATGCCTCGCGCGCGCTGGCCCAAGATCGACACGCGGGACGACAGGTCCGTCGGCTGGGCACGGATGGAGGGCGGGGCGGAGGAGGGGAGCACAACGGCGTTCCGGTACAAGGCCGGGACATTCCGCCAATCGTGGAAGAAGCCGACTCAGGGGGAGGTGAACTACTTCTGCTACGGGGAGTGGGCGAACTGCATCGTGGGGATCCGCTCGATCGACGAAGGGAGGCGGATCATCACGCTCGAGCACGAGGGGTACCAGTTCCTGGGGCCGCCCTGGTACGCGCGGGACTATCTCCCGGGCCTGCAGACGTTCCAGCCGGGGAATCGGTTCTGCGTGGAGAACGTGCTGGAGGAACTCGACCGTCCGGGGGAATGGTGTTTCGACGGGGAGGAGGGGGTGTTCTACTTTTGGCCGGAGCACCCGGGGATAGAGGAGCAGGAGGTGGTCGCGCCGGCGCTGGACCGGCTCATCGACCTTGACGGCGCGAGCTATGTCACGATCTCGGGTTTCACGTTCACGGAGACGAGCGACGGGGACAACACGCACCCGGACGCGACGGAGGGGTGCGGAGCGATGTATGCGCGAGCGGGGCTGCGGTACGCGGGGGAGGCGGTGCGCTTAGCGAACGCGCAGCACTGCACGATCGAGGACAACCGGTTCGACTGCGTCGGGGGGAACGGGGTGTATCTTGAGGGCTTCAACAGTCGGAACGCGGTGCGGCGGAACGAGATCGCGGGGGCGGGGGCGAACGGGGTGTGCCTAGCGGGGAGCAAGATGAGGCAGCCGGTCGCGAACGAGGTCAGCGACAACCACATCCACCAGTGCGGGGCGATCAACACGTATACGGCGGGGATATTCTTAGGGACGAGCGGGGGGAACCGGATCGCGCACAACCGAATCGAGGAGCTGCCTCATCACGGGATTCAGCTTGGGGAGAACCCTTCGGGGCGGAACATCGTGGAGTTCAACGAGATCCGGCGGGTGGCGCGGGAGTGTCACGACAGCGCGGCGATCAACTGCTGGATGGAGCGTCCGCCCAAGGAGAGCGAGCGGTGCGGGCACGTCATCCGCTACAACCTCATCGCCGACTCGTACAGCTATGAGACGGGGACGACGCCTCCCAAGAAGTACTGGACGTTCGGGATCTACCTGGACAACTATTCGAGCAACTGCGTGGTCTACGGGAACATCGTGATCCGGGCGAGCTCGGCGGGGATCCTGGTGCACGGCGGGAAGAACAACGTGATCGAGAACAACATCCTTGTGGACTGCGGGACGAATCTGCGCCTGCAGAACGGGATCAGCCAGTGGCGGTACTGGAAGGAGAACGGGTTCGAGTATTTCATGACGGGGAACCATTTCCGACGAAACATCTGTTTCCAGAGGGACGGGCAAGCGAAGCTCATTTCACTTTACCGGTGGACGGAGGGGGCATTAGCGTCGTGCGACGAGAACGTCTTTTTCCGGGCGGGCGGGGGGAGCTACGAGATCGAAGACGAGGACGCGCCCAACGGGCCGGGGGCGATTCCGTGGGAGAGGTGGCGGGGGCTGGGGTTTGACGTCGGCTCGGTGATCGCGGACCCGCTCTTTGCAGCTCCCGAGAAGGACGATTACGGCCTGAGGCCGGGATCGCCGGCCTTCGGGGTCGGTTTCCAGCCGATCGACGCGTCGGCGATAGGGCGGCGCAAGTGACCGCGCTGCACCTCACCGCCGCCGTCCTGGGGGCGAGCCTGCTCTGGCTTGTCAACCGCTGGGCCATGAAGGGCGACGGGAGGCCCGAGGTTTTCGGGTTTTTCGGGTGCGTGTTTGCGACGGCGTTCTGCGCGCTTGTCGCCTTCTTTTCGCAGGAGACGTTTCCCCTAGCATCGGCATGGCCGGCGTGCGCGGTCGTGGGCCTAGCGTTCGCGGTGGGTTACTGGCTCATCGTGATGCACTGCATCCGGATCGGTCCGCTGGGCCCGACCGTGCTGATGAACAACATGGGATTCGTCATCGCGGTCTTCGCGGGCCTTTTGTGGCTCAAGCCCCGGTCGGTCAATCGGTGGCTGGTCGCGGGGCTGGCCTTGACGTGCGTCTCGCTGGTCCTGTCGGGCGTGTCGGGACGCGGCGGGTCCCGGCGAGGCGATCGGACGGAAGGGGCAGCCGGCCCGGACGGAGGCGGGAGCACGATCACGCTCAGGTGGTGGTTCTGGGGTTTTCTAGCGTGGGCGTTTGCAGGGATGTCTCTCTCCGGGCAGTTAGCGGCGAGCATCGCGGCGCCCGGGGCGCCGGCGTCCGTGGTCGCCACGTATTCTTTTCTTGCGGCGGTCATTCTTCTGCCGCTAGCGGCGCGGGTCCCGAATATCATGGGGCGGAGTCGGGAACTGCGCGGGGGGATTCTCGCGGCCGGTCTTCAGACGATCATCGGAGTGGCAACGCAGAGCGCGCTTCAGCACGCCGGGGCCGAAGTCGTGTTCCCCGTCACGGTGGGCGGGCCCGTCATCGTGGTCGTTCTCCTCGGGCGCCTGGTGTACCGGGATCGTCCGGGCACGTGGGGGTATATCGCGTGCGCGATCGGGATCGCGGCGATCGTGTTTTTGGGGATCGGGCAGGGACGAATCGGATCGTAACGAGGGCCCATTTTTCAGGATAGGGCTTTTTCGACAGCCTCACATCCTTATCTATGGGGAGTAGTAGTTCCAGTTCTGTTTCTGGCGCCGGTAGTGCTGCCGGGTCCAGTAGCGGGGCTTTTCGACGGCGGGTCGGCCGGAGTGTGAGAAGGCGATCAGACTACCTTCCTCGGTCAGGACGACAACCTCTTCCCTGAAGTCGCCGGCGACATCGGCGGCGTAGATGAGGACAGCGCGGACGGGGAAGACGGCGAGGAAGTCGCCCGTGATGGGGTGAAGAACGGCCCCGGCGCCGCTGCGGTGTCTTTCCTTGCCCATGATCTCATCGCGGTCGTCTCCATCCCAGTCGATGCGGCAGACCTGCTCGATCCCATGGCCCGTCCACCAGGATGGTTTCTTGTCGTTGAGGTAGTACTTGGAGATGAGCCCGCCCTGGGAGTCGAGGACCCAGGGGGCTTCTTCGTTGGCGTAGGGCTCCTCCTTTCCTCTTGGGGCGGTTCCGTCGCCTCCGGAGGAGCGGTTGAAGATCTCGAGGCCGGGGCGATGGGGGTCGAAGTCGCCGACGGCGAGCTTATCGGGGTCTTCCCAGTTCCAGGGGTTGAGGGCCCGGAAGAGGATCTCGTTTGGGGAGACGACGACGGTATGGGAGTTCGCGCCACGCTGTTCGGCGAGGGCGACCTCGAGGGGGTAGCCTGGGATAATGTCGGCGATGACGATGCTGTCCATGGACCGGTAGGCGCCGCCGAGGCCCCATTTGTTCATGCGTGCGCCATCGTTGTCGATGATGCCAGCGCCGGCGATCTCGTCGAAGCCGTCGCCGTCGAGGTCGGCCTGGCGGAGGGGGCTGTGCTCGATGCCCCGGTAGTCGTCGGTCTGCCAGAGGGTTGAGCCGTCGGCGGCGGAGACGGCTTTGAGGAAGGTCTGGCTGTACTGGAGGACGATATCGCAGTCGCCCTTGCCCCTGAGATTCGCAATGGCCATGGCGAGGGGTTGGCCGACGTCGGAGAGGCGTCTTTTCTCGACGCCGGTGACGCCATCGAGGATGACGATCTCGTTCCCGCCCGTGAGGAACGCGACCTACTCACGGCCGTCGGCGTCGATATCGCCGGCAATGGCGCTCGGATGGAGAGCGTATGCGAACATCCTGATATCGACGGCCTTGACCCAAAGGGTGCGGCCGGAGTTGTCGTAGGCGCCCACATGACCTTCACTTGTCACGACGAAATCGGGGAGCGCGTCGCCATTCAAGTCGTGGGCGAACAGCCCCCCTCCCTTTTCCCAGGAGGGGAGAGGCTGCTCGAGCTTGAAGCTGCGGGAGGGGGTGAAGTGCCGCGACGGGGCGTCGGGCGGTTCCTGGGGGAGGGCGACCGGGGCTGAGAGGGTCAAGGCAATCGTGAGAGCGGAAAGGCAACGCGTTCGCACGGGGTCGTGTCCTTTGCGGAGGTCTTGCCAGTCGCGGAGGGGAAAGGGCGCTCTGTTGAAAAGGTCTTCAAGAGACGCGGTCGCCCGCCCAGAAGGGGGTCAGTCCCCTGTTTTTCCCGGGGAAAAAAGGGGACAGACCCCGGCGGGCGACTGCTGCAAGACAACTTTTCAACAGAGCCGGGAAAGGGGTCAGCGGGTGGAGTAGAGCTCGAGCTTGCAGGCGGAGGGGAGGCCGGTCCGAGCGATTGCGTCAACCGTCAAGCGCCTTCCTGACGGCGCGGCCCAGGTCTTCCGAGCCGAACGGCTTGCCTATGAACGACACGCCCGCTTCGAGAACGCCGTGATGCACGACGGCGTTGTCGGTGTAGCCGGACATGTAGAGCACCTTAAGCGCCGGTCGCCGACCCGCCAGCTCCTCATAGAGCACCGGGCCGCTCTCGCGCGGCAGGATTACGTCGGTCAGCAGGAGGGCGACATCTTCCTCGTGCTGCGCAAAGAGCTTCTTGGCTTCGTCCGCCGACGCGGCAGCCAGCACACGGTAACCCTGGGCCGAGAGGACACGCGCGCTGACGTCGCGAACAGCCTCTTCATCCTCCACGAGGAGGATCGTTTCAGTTCCTTTCAGCGGGCGGCTCGGGGCCTCGGGGCGAGAGAGGGGGGCCGGTTCGTCGAGGCGGGGGAGATAGATCCTGAAGGTCGTGCCCTGTCCGGGCTCGCTGTAGACCCAGATGTAGCCGTTATGCTGTTTTACGATGCCGAAGATTGTGGACAGGCCGAGGCCAGTTCCTTTTCCGCGTTCCTTAGTAGTGAAGAAGGGCTCAAAGAGGCGCTCCCGCGTTTGTTTGTCCATGCCGCAGCCGGTATCGCTAACCGCCAGGCGAACGTAGGGTCCCGGGGGGACCATCGCATGACTCTTGGCGTAGTCCGGTCCCAGGGTCACGTTGGCGGTCTCGATGGTGAGGCGGCCGCCCTCGGGCATAGCGTCGCGGGCATTGACGGCCAGGTTGATGAGGACTTGCGCGATCTGTCCGGGATCGGCTTTCACGTTGCCGAGGTCGTCCGCCGGCAGGAACCTCAGATCGATGTCCTCCCTGAGGACCCTCGGCAGCATCTTGATCATGTCGCCCAGGACGTTATTGAGATTCAAGATGACGGGCTGGAGCATCTGTTTCCGGCTGAAGGCGAGCAGTTGACGGGTCAGGTCGGAGGCGCGCTCGCCCAACTGGATGATCTGGGAGACGTCGCCGCGGTCCCGGCTTCCTTCGGCCATTCCGGGCAGGAGGCACTTAGCATAGCCGATGATGCCGGTGAGGATGTTGTTGAAGTCGTGGGCCACGCCGCCAGCCAGCTTGCCGATGGCTTCCATTTTTTGCGCCTGGACAAGTTGTTCCTCAAGGTTCTTGCGCTCCGTGACATCCAGCGCCGTGCCAATCATCCTTAGTGCGCGACCGCCCTCGTCAAGAATGACCTCCGCGCGCGCTTCGACGAATCCTTGTTCGCCATTGGGGCGAACGATCCGAAACCTGAGGTTGAACGGCTTGACATTATTCAAGGCCAGACCGACTTCTCTTTGTAGGGTTTCCCTGTCATCGGGATGGACCACTTGAAGGAATGCCTCATAGCCTGGGGGAGACTTTTGCGGGTCGAACCCCAAAATCCGGCACATCTCCTCGGAGCAATCTGATTCGCCTGTCTGGACATCCCATTGCCAACTGCCGAGATGCGCGATGCGTTGGGCCTGGGACAGGCTCGCCTCGCTTTCTCGCAGTTCTTCCTCCGCCCGTTTACGTGCGACGACACCGGCAAGGGCATTCGCGACGGCCATGATGAACCCCTCGACCCTCTCGTCGCGCGCGCACCCCGCTTTCAGGTACAAGGCCAACACGCCAATGGTCCGGTCTCCGATCCGCATCGGAACGCAGTAGTGGCCGTGGGGCTGGATGCCGTCGTACCGGGTGTCGTGCCGCTCATCAATGTTGTCGGCAAACTGCAGCTCACCGGAGGCGGCCGCACGTCCGCACAGGCAGTTGCCGAAGGGGACGCGAGCGCACGCCGCCAACAGCGGGCCGGCCAGACCGCGGGATGCTTTGAGCACCAGGACGCCCGGTTCGGCCTCCACCAGGAAGATAGCCCCCTTTCGTTCAAGCGCCAGGTTTGGCACAGTCAGAAGCGAATCGAGCGCCTTTCGGAGAAGGTCCACGATGGAGGCCTCGACGAGCGATAGACGCAGGGTCTCGTTAATCACCAACTCGCGAGCGTAGGTCTGATGCAGTTCCTCCTCCGCCCGCTTGCGTTCGGTGATGTCGCGCACCACGGCGACAATATAGTCCCGATCAAGCTGAACATAACTCAGATTGATTTCCACGGGGAACGGCGTCCCGTCCTTCCGCAGATGGCGGCTTTCCATGCTCCAAGAGCCCGCTTTGCGCAGCTGCTTCACAACCTCCGGGTATGAGGACGGGTCCATGCCGGGATCGACATCGGGGACTCTCAGCGAGAGAAGCTCCTGGCGACTGTAGCCAAGGTCCGCGCAGCCCTTCTCATTCACGTCAAGGAAACGCCCTGTTTCCGGGTCAATCACCTCAATTGTGTCATTGGAGCGATCGACCAACGCTCGAAACAGTTTGAGCGCCTCCTCGGCCCGTTTGCGCTCGGCGTTGCGCGCCTGGAGGGCGGCCGCGAGGTCGTTGAACGCGAGCGCAAGCGTCGCCAGTTCGCCGCCGTGAGGGGAGACGGCCGCTCGCGCACTGAGATCGCCGGTCTCCAAGCGGCGCGTGGCCGCAACCAACGCAGCAGCGGGCCACAGCACGAACGCGTCAGCGACGAACCAGGCCGCGCCCAGCACCAGCGCGGTCACCAAGCCCAGCCACAACAGGGCGCCGCGGAATTGCCTCCACACGTCGGCCAGCGCAACTTGCCGGGGGATGCCCGTGACGATACGGAAGTCGCCACCGGGCGAAGGGACGGTCTGGAAAGCGTAAATGCGATTCACGCCATCGAGCCCGCGCAATTCGGCGACACCGCCCGTCTCCCGCAGGGCATGAGCGACCAACGGCGCCTCCGGCAGCGTCTTGCCCACCCATTCCTCGGTCCCTTGAGTGCGGGCCAACACCGTCCCGTTGTGGTCCAGCACGCTGAGCACGGTCCCGACGGGCAGATGCTCGGTCAGCAGTTTTTCGGTGAGCCATTTGAGGCTCATTGAGACGATGACCATCCGCTGCACATTGCCGGCGCTGTCGGCAATCGGGTAGGCGAAATTGAGCGTCGGCTTCTTCGTAATCCGGCTGATTCGGGGTTCGCCGACGGCGAAGGCGCGGGTGGCCATGGCCCGACGAAAGCACAGAAGGGCTGTTGCATTCAACTCCGGGTCGAAGGGCAAACCGCTGGCGAAGACCGTTCCGTCGGCGCGCACCACGGAGAGGTTGTCGTATTCCGCGAAGCGCGGGTGCAGATCGGCCAACAGTCGGCCGCAGGCTTCCGCGTCGTCGCCGCGAACCTCGTCCAGTTGGGCCAGCACGGTCGCCACCTTGCGGGTGTTTTCGAGAAGCAGGCCGAAGCGGCGGGCTCCGCTATCCGCCAGAGCAAGCGAATCCTGCTGAATCTGAGCGATCTCCCTGCGCACGGCACCAATATGATGATAGAGAATCTGGCCCGCCATCGGCACCAAGGCCAGCAGCACCAGCGCCAGCAGCCGGCTGCGCAAACTCCAAGACCACCGCGGGGGGCTCGACATATTGTGGCCCTCATCCACTGCCTGCCGCAGAGGCGGACCCGAACAGGACGATCTTGTCGGGCTTCGCCACCGACGGCACCTAGCGCACGATCTCTTCGATCAGCGCACCGTCAATCCCCGTCATTGTCCATGTAGTCGCCATGCGGGTTTCTTATCCAGCTCTTATTAAATGCAGCGCAGCTCCGGAAGTCAAAATCTTCCTTCACTGCGCAAGGCCCTGTCAGGCGTCGTGTCGCTCCCAGTCACCGCGCGCAACCACGTTGTCATGCAAGGCACGCTCTTGGCGAAGCGGGAGGGGTCAGCGGGTGGAATCGACTTCGCGCTTGTCATAGACAAGGACGCCCTTGAGGTCGATTTTGCGGGGGCGGGATTTCCGGGAGGCGGGGGGCGTTTCGTCGGGAAGGGTCCAGCGCATGCGCGCGCCGGAGGGGACTTTCTTGCCGCTCGCCTGGAGCCAGTCGGGGGGGGCGCTCCGGGCGAGGGGGTCGGCGGGGACGAGGAAGCGACGTCCGTCGGCGAGGACGACTTCGAGCTTGAGATTCGCGACGGCGAATTTCTTGTCGCCGGTCTCGATCTCGATGACGTTTTCGGAGCGCAGCGCCGAGAGGGATTCTTTGGAGAGGTCGTGGCGGGCGGAGAAGTCCCAGACGGGGGTTCCAATGCGCTGGACGAGGACACCGGCCTCGACGCCGTTGAGGAATATCTTCTGGTTGATGCCGCCGGTCGCGACGCTGTCCACGATGAGGGCGGCGGATTTCGCGGTCGAGGGGTCCACATCGGCGAGGGAGGAGCCGACGATCTCGAAGCGGATTTCGGCGCCGGGCGGGGGGCCGACGACGAGTTTCGCGGGGCCGACGGCGTCGGGGACGACGTCGAGATCGACGAGGGCGCAGGCGCCGGGGGGGAGCTTGACGGCAAGAAGGGGGTCAGGCACCTGTCCCGCAACGGGCGGGACGGAGCCAGACCCCGGTGTTACGGAGACGCCCTCGCCTGATAGATGGAGGGGGACGTTGCGGGATTCGCGGGAATGGTTGCGTACGGCGGCGACGAATCGCGCCGGTTTCTCGAGAGAGAGGACGACGGAGCCGTCGTTCGTCATCCGGCCTTTCGAGGCCGTCAGGGGGGTGACGGCCGAGGGGGGCGGGGCGAGGGTGACCTCGATCTCGGGGACGAGAAGGACTTCGAAGCGGGGCCTGCCGTCCGGCTCGATGTCGGAGCGGGGGAGGGTAAGGGCGGGGTCAGCGGGAATCGAGAAGGCGGCGAAGCCCGGGTGACCGGGGGCGAGGTCGGCGGCGAGGGTATCGGAGGAGCCGGCGTCCAGGTCTTCGCGCAGGAGATCGACGGAGCGCGCGCCCGCGAGGGCGGCGGCGTCCTTGAGGGCGACGAAGCGGCCGGCGCGAGCGAGGAGGAGGGCGGAGATCGCGCGGTGGCGGGGGATGGTCACGCAGAGCGCGCCGTCGGCGAGCTCGAACGGAACGGAGACGGGGCCGAGGCGGTCGGAGGAGAGCTGGTAGACGCGCTTGACGGAGGGGACGTCGCTTACGCGCACGACGACGGGGAGGTCGCTAAAGGAATAGGGGGAGAGGTAACTTGCGCCGGGGGTTGTCACGGTGACGACGTAGTTTCCGGAGGGTTGTTTAAAGAGGGCGCCCTTGAAGCCGGGGGGGAGGGCGAGGCAGTCGGGCTCAAGGACGACGGCGCGACCCTGGAAGAGCATCATGATGGGACGGGCGAGCTTCGAGAGGAAGAAGCGCGAGCGGCGGTCGTCGGGGGAGTCGTTGGGGTTTTTCCAGAGGTTGGTCTGCCAGCCCATGAGGGAGGCCTGCTGGTCCATGTTTTCCTCGTGGGACTGGCAGATGTGCAGGCGGTTGCCTATGTCGTAGAAGTATCCGGTGTTCTCCATCGGACTGACGCTCTCGACGAGGCCGAAGTCCGAGAGGGAGGCGATCTCGATGGAGTTGAAGATGAAGTTAGGCTGGAGGACTTTGTGGCGCTCGTCGGCGAGCTTGCGGATCTCCTTGATGACGTAGTAGGTATTCCAGATATGACGGGAGAAGGGTTTGGCGTCCTTGTCGATGGAGACGCCGTCGTCGTGTTTCGGGTTATCGAGGTCGTAGTAGACCTGATCCATGAAGAGGCCGTCGCATTCCGGGTATTCGTCGAAGACGCGCTTGGCGTCGGCGACGAGGTCGCGGGCGCGGGCGCTGCCCTGGAAGGGGTCGAGGACGGTGCTATCTTTCCAGAAGTCCTGGGAGAGGGGGACGTAGAGGGATTCGGGGTAGAACTTCTCGGCCCACTTGTTCCAGGTTTCGGAGGGGTTCCAGTAGTAGAGGAAGGAGAAGCCGGCGGACTTCACGCGCTCCCCGTAGGCGCGCACGTCGGCGTGGGTGAGCCACTGCCACGTGAAGGCCCAGTTGACCGGGGTGGCGTCGCGGAGGATTTTCGTCGCGGCGGGGTCGCCTGAGATGTCGGTCAGGAACTTGAGGATCGCGTCGAAGCCGGCATCTTTACCGGGGTGGCCGGGGAGGTCGCCGGCGTCCTTGAGGTAGAACCATTTCTGATCGCAGGAGATGAGCCAGGGCTCGTGGTCGGAGCAGGACAATCCGAACCAGGGGCGCGGGCGGGTCTGCCAGATGCCCCTTGGGAGCTCGTTTTCGCCGGCGACTTTTGTGAACGACTCGTCGTCGACCATGCCGCCCGTCCAAGTGCAGTATTGGAAGGGCTCGAGGCCCGGGCGGACGGTGAAGAGGGAGGACCACTTGTCGCGCATCCAGGCGAGGCCTTCGCGCGTATCGCCGCCATGGCGGGCGACGAAGAGCTTGACGGCGTTGGCGCCATTGGGCTCGAGGCGAATCTGCGGGCGGCGGATGACGACGCGGACGCCGGCCTCGGTGCGCTTCAAGCGGACCTCGAAGGGAAGGATGGGCATGTCGGCGAGGTCGGGGGCGAAGGAGACGCCCAAGCGATCGGCGGGGCTTACGACCTCGGCGAAGGGGACGGAGAGGCGGACCCAATCGGTGGACTCGCGGACGTAGGCGTAGGCGAGCTCGCCTTCGACGGGCCAGGCGGGCGTGGGGTTGACGCCGGCGAGGAGGGGCGCGGGGTCGCGCATGGCGAGGTCGAAGCGGTATTCGACGGCGAGGCAGCGGAGGCGGTCGCTCGAGTTGGTGATCTCGGTCAGGAGCTCGCGCTCGGGGCCGCTTGAGAGGGTGTTGCGCCAAGCGAGCTCGCCTTCAGTCGAGGAGCCTTCGCCCGGGCCGGTGAGGGTTTGGGACCAGCCGGAGGCGCGGTCGAGGAGGACGATCTTCTCCGGCGCGGGGGCGGGCTCGGCGTAGGCGAGGTGGGCGGCAAGCCAAGAGACAGCGAGCGCCAGAGAGAGGGATCGACGGAAGCGGGATCGATCACTTGTCATGGAGTGCCGTCTCCTTTCGGCAGGGCGCGTCAGGGACGAGGGGCGCCCACTCACGAAGGGGTGAATACGCCGGCGCGGAAGGTCCCGCGCTCGAGGAGGGCGAAGGCGCGTGGGATGAGGTGGCCGTCGGAGGTCGCGCGGATGAAGCGGCTGGAATGAGGGAGCAGTCCGGGGAAGCGGCGGTCGGGGCCGAAGCGATCCATGACGGCGGAGATGTCGTCGGCGGAGCGGGTTCGCAGGGCGACGGCTGCCAGGGAATGGGAGCCGGCGATGAAGCCGGCGTAGACGACGGCTTCGCCGGCGAGGGCGCGTGGGTCGAGGCGGGAGAGGACGGAGGCGAGGATGTCCTTGACGCAGGTGTCCACGGGCAGTTCATCGGCGTTGAAAAGGATCGCGAGGGAATGCCAGCCGGGGAGGGGTTTCGTGACGGGGTCGGCGGGGTAGCCGTAGTCATGTTTTTCGAGGAAGATGCGGACGCCCGGGACGCGCGGGCGGGCGAAGTTGAGCTCGTCGAGGAGCCACTGGCGCTGGGAGGAGAGGCGGCCGGCGGGGGGGAGGATGTCGGTGTCGGTGAGGAGGAAGGCGGCGTGCGAATGCGGAACGCGGAATGCGGAATGCGGAATTGAGGAAGGGACGAGGGACTGGGGGGAGGAGGTCACGACAAGCGCGAGGTCGATGAGGGCGAGGGGAGAAGGCGTGAGGCGTGAGGCTTGAGGCGTGAGGGACGGCTTCCGGGGGTCGGATTCACCGACGGATTCGAGCTCAACGCGGGGATCTCGAGCGAGGAGTTTGAGGGCGAGGAGGTTGTCGCCGGGCTTGAGAATGGAGGGGTCGAAGCGGTAGGAGATCCAGCCGGGGTCGGGTGCGTTGCGGACAGAATCTTTTTCGAGCAGGTGGCGGGCGTTGAGGGAGACGGAGAGGGAATCGCCGTCCTCGAGGTCGAGGAAGCGCAGGCGAAGAGTGACGTGGGGGGTGGGGGAGGAGGCGAGGCGCGAGCCGTCCTCGCCGGCGGTGAACTCGAAGGTCCTGTGGGCGCCGACGGGGAGAGGGAGCGGCAGGCGCGGGGGGCGGACGAGATGGGTGCGGATGGCGGGGAAGCGGGCGAGGTGGTCCATGAGGCGGACGACGTTGGCGTTTTCGACGCAGGTAGCGCGGTCGACGCGGCGGAGGGTGTCGAGAGCGCCGATTTCTTTCCAGAGGCAGCTTGAGGGGTCAAAGTTATTGAAGGTGTAGATGCCGTCGGCGCCGGCGGCGAGCGCCGCGATGGCGCGACCACGGATGACCTCGGTGGAGCCGCCGATCTCGATAACGGCGGCATAGAAGGGGACGTCGTACTGGTGGGCGAGGGCGACGGTCTCTTTCCAGGGCCGGATGCGGGATGATTCGCCGGCAATCAGGACGTCGAGGAGTCCTTCGGAGAGCCAGCGGGTGGTATCGAAGCCGAGGGAGGCGGCGTAGACGGGGTCATCGGGGAGTCGCATGGCGACGAGGATGGGGCGGGAGCGTTTGGCGCCGATCTCCTCGGTCATGGCGCGGATGCGGCGCATGAGGGCCGTGACTTTGTCGCGGTTGGGCTGACCTACATCGGCTTTGCCTTGAGCGAGGGCGCGGAAGAAGTAGGGGCCACGGAGGAAGTCGAGCTCGATCCCGTCGAGGTCGTAGGCTTCGCAGACTTCGCGGAGCATCTCGAACATGAGGTCGCGGACGTCGTCGCGGGAGTAGTCGGCGGAATAGTAGCAGCCGTGGGAACGGGCGGTGATCCAACGGTCGGGATGTTCGAGTGCGCCTTCGTGGACGAGGAAGAGGGCCTCTTCGAGTCCGCCGCCGAGATCGGGGGGACCGGCGATCCAGCGGTCGGGGTGGTCGGCCTTGAAGGGCGTGCGGTATTTGCGCTGCCACTGGGCGTGGGTGTCGTTCATGCGAGCGGAGGCCCAGACTTCGATGTCATGCCGGCGGCAGAAGTCGATGATATGGTGGAAACCGGTCTTCCCTTCGATGAGGAGCGCGGGATGGTCGGGTGGGATGGGGGGAGGGATGATTTTCCAGACGGTGGAGTCCATGGCGCCGGGGACCTGTTGCGATTTGGGGAGCACTTCGCGGGTGGTGACGTCGAGGGTGGCGGCGACTTTGCTCGGGTGGCTCGTCATGGCGAAGTCGCCGTTGTTGATGTTGCAGAAGCTCAGGACATCGACCTGGGTCCCCTCGACGCCGGTGCAGCGCTGGGCGAGGAACTCCGAGACGGACATCCCGGCCTGCTTGGCGGTCCAGAGGTCGTCGCCGTCGTTATTGTAGATGATGCGGCGTTTGCGATGGGCGAGGCGCGAGCGTTCCCGGCGTAGGGCATCCAGGTCCACGAGCGTTTCCTTTCGGGGGAGGGTTTGGGGAGAACCTTTCACGCAGTCGCATATTGTTCAGAGATTTCAAGGAAAGAAAAGAGGAAGCCGGAGGGTCAGGAGAGGAGGCGGAGGGCTTCCTCGACGGTGGGGGCGGTGACTTCGAAGGTGCGGCCGTCGATCACTTTGACGTAGGGGCGGGAGAGAGGGAGGCGCCCGCGGGAGACCAGCTCGAGTCTCATGGTGACGGGAGACTTGACCTTGAACGGCTTGATCTGGGCGCACTTGCGGACGGCGCGAGCGGCGGCGCGAGCGATGAGGTCGCGGGCGCGGTCTTTGGGGAGCAGGACGGCGCCCTGGACGTCGAGGCCTTTCTTGACCTCGGCGGTGACGACGCCTTTGATGAAGCGGCGGGCTTCGCGGCAGGCTTTGTCGTCGCCGCTTGTCATGATGGTGGGGACGTCGTGGTGGCCGGCGACCGCGGCGTCGATGGCGATCTCGCCGCACTTGACGCCATTGATCCAGAAGTTCTGCCACTCGACCGAGCTCATGGTATGCTCAAGGACGGCGCGGCGGGTGCCGGCCATGGCGTGGTAGCCGAGGAGTATGAGGCCGTCGCAGGAGGCGATGCCGGGGATGCGCTCCTCGGGGGAGTCCCCCTGCACGTATTGGGCGCGGGGGTCGAGTTCCTCCCAGAGGAAGTTGTAGCCGCTGCTGTGGGCGTCGCAGACGACGACCTCGGCGGCGCCGCCGGCGAAGGAGCCATCGACGCAGGCGTTGACGTCCCAGGTGAGGTATTTGCGGGCGCTCTGGTAGTGGGCGCCGTCGGCGAGGACCTGGGATTTGCGGCAGACGCCACTAATGCCTTCCATGTCGACCATGACGAAGATCTTCATCGTTCACAACTCCTTCTCAGCGGGTCGGGGGCGGGTTCAATCCTGCGCGTAGAGGGGGTCGAAGTAGAGCTCGAAGAGTTTGGCTTCGAACTCGGGGCATATGGGGCCGCCGATGTTTCTCACCTTTTCGCCGACGACGGCCTTGAAGAGGGAGGCGCCCGCGTCGCTCATGGTTTTGACGGCGCCGTCGGGGAAGAGGACATTATAGCTCATGTCGTGGTTGGAGGACCACATGCGCTTTGTGAGGCGGTTGGGGTTGGAGAAGTCGAAGGGCTCCTTATGGTTGACGCCGTCGGGATCGACGCGGATGGCGCCCCTGTCGATGTGGTTATTGCCCCAGAGGTGGAAGAAGCCCCAGATGGAGTCGGAGGCGAGGCCTTTGCCTTGGACTTCATCGAGGCGATAGGACTCATGGCTGTATTCGGCGGAGCGGTCGGGGCGGACATGATAGGAGCCGACGAGGCCGCACGGGTCGTCTCTTCCTTTTCTGTCGAAGACGGGGTCGCAGTTCGCATGGCCGCCCATCGCGCTATTCGGGTACCAGCTCACGTAGTCCCACCAGAGCGCACCCGAGGACACATCATACGTGGACGCGTAGGAGGTGACGACCATGTTCCAATCATCGTCGGCGCTCCCCCAATGGACGGCGCCGCCGGTGGTAAAGAAGACAGCGGTAGGCTTGAATCGGGTCTGCTCGTTGGTCCACGGGAGCACCTTGTAGGTGGTTCCCAAGTAGGTGAACTCGGGATAGCCGACGGAGGGGTCGGGTAGGTGGCGCGAGGGGCAATCGAGCACCGAGGAGCCTTTCTGGGTCAGGTAGCCGCCCGAGAAGAGAAGTCCGAGGCCGGTCGGTATCCCTCCTCCGCGTCCCATCGGGGACGTATTTGGAAAGGAGAGGACGGTCACGCCATCAGCGGCGTAGAGGATCTCGTCGTCGTACGGGTCGTAGATTCCTCCGCCATGGGCCATGAAGGTGACCCTGGGGCGGAGGTACCACTTTGCGGCTTCGGCGTCGCTGCCCCTGTAGTCCTGGGCGGCGGTCGTATGAACGAGTCTGGTGAGGCCATTGGCGGCATCCACCGCCCAAGCGTAGACGGCGGGGGTCCACGTGCGATTGTCATTGCAGTAGAGGGTCATGGCCATACCGAGTTGTCGCAGGTTGCTGCGGCACTGGGTTTTTCGAGCCTCTTCTCTAGCTCTTGCCAAGGCGGGCAGCAGGAGCGCGACGAGGAGCGCGATGATGACCATGACGACGAGCAGCTCGATGAGGGTGAAGCTCTTCTTGCACATTGCCATGCCCTTCGCAACCGGAGGACGGACGAGCGGGCTGTCATGCACCAGAGGGAGGTGCAGTTTGCGGCTCATCGGACGATTCGCTCGGGGACACCGGCAGGCGGACGGTGAGGGTAGTTCCCCGGCTCGGCTCGCTCCTGACGTAGATTCGCCCGCCGTGCTCGGCGACGATGCCGTAGCTTACGGCGAGGCCGAGGCCCGTGCCCTTGCCGGTCTGCTTGGTGGTGAAGAAGGGGTCGAAGATGCGCTCGAGGTTATCCCGGGGGATGCCGCAGCCGGTATCGGAGATCGTGAACTCGACCCAGGGGCCGTCATCGGCGGCGAGGGAGCGGGTGCGGACGGCGAGGGTGCCGCCCCGCGACGGCGGGGCCATGGCGTCGACGGCGTTGACGATAACGTTGACGGCGACCTGCTGGATCTGGTTGGGATCGATGATGATCTGAGGGAGGTCCGGGGCGAACTCCTCGACGATGCCGACCTGGTTGATGGCGGCCTGGTTGCGGGTGAGGTTGAGGGCTTCGCGGAGGATGGAGTTGAGGTCGGTGAGGCGTTTGCGGGGCTCGTTCTGGCGGGAGAAGTCGAGGAGGCCGCGGATGATGTCCTTGCAGCGGGTGGTGGCATCGATGATGGTCTGGAGGTCGTCGCGCATCTGGGAGTCGGGAGGGGCATTCTTGAGGGCGAGATGGGCGAAGGTGAGGACGCCTGTGAGGGGGTTATTGATCTCGTGTGCGACGCCGGCGGCGAGTCGGCCGACGGAGGCGAGTCGCTCGGAGCGGGTGAGCTGGCGGCGGGTTTCTTCCTTGAGGAGCTCATCGCGCTCTTTGAGGGATCGGGCCATGGTATTGAAGGCCTGGGTGAGGAGGCCGATCTCGTCGGAGGAGGAGACGGGGAGGGTGAGGGAGAAGTCGCCGGCGGCGACGGCGGTGGAGGCGCGGGCGAGTCCGCGGACGGGACGGGAGACGGTGTCGGCGAGCTTCCAGGCGATCCAGCCGGCGGCGAGGAGTCCGGCGAGGGTGACGAGGGCGAAGATTGTGAAGGTGCGCCAGGAGAGGTCGTCGAACTTGCGGGCGAGGACGCCGACGTAGAGGATGCCGATTCGGCGGTTATCGAAGTCGTAGATGGGCTCATAAGCCGAGAAGTAGGTGGCGTTGACGACCCAGGCGCGGCCGACCCAGATATTGCCCTGGTCGAGGACGTGGTCGTAGACTTCGGCGCTGACGCGGGTGCCGACGGCGCGCTGGCCGTCCTGGCGAAGGACGTTGGTGGAGATGCGGACGTCGCCCTGGAAGATGGTGGCGGTGCCGAGGGGGCGACCTTGATAGCGCTCGTCATGAAAGACGGTGTTGCGGACCTGATCGACGAGGTCGTAGTTGCGGTTGAGGAGGGTGCCGGCGCGGAGCACGCCGGCGAGGGCGCCGTCGGGGGTGTAGACAGGGGCGGCGGAGACGAGCATCATGCCGGCGTCGAGCTCGGAGGCGGTCGAGGGTTTGGCGTTGGGGGTGGGGAGGATGGGTATGCGGGCGCGGTCGGCGAGGGCGAGGTTCTCCTCTTGCAGCGTCGCGAGGGGTACGAGCAGGGTTCCCGAAAGGACGCGCCGGGTCGAGACGGCGAGGCGAAAGAAGGGGTCGTCCGCGACGGAGTCGCCGGCGCGATCGGGGTTATGGGGGCGATAGATGACGCGTCCTTGGGGGTCGGCGACGTAGAGGACGTCGAGGGCGGCATTGGCGCGGACGGCGGCGAGGCGCGGGACGAGGTAGGTGAAGTCCCTCTCGACCACGGCCTCGGAGAAGCGCTCGCCCAAGGCGGTGTAGCGCAGGGAGGCCTCCATGAGCTCGAGGCGGTGGTTGTAGAACTCTCGCGCCGTGTTGAGATCCTGACGGACGCGGTTTTCCGCCTCAGAGGCGAGGTGACGCCAGAGGAGATTGACGCCGACGAGGGTGGCGACGCCGCCGGAGATGGCGACGACGGACAACATGCTCAACAGGATGCGGCTCTTGAACGTCACCAAGAGGCCCTTCAAGGCAGAAAGAGGTTATCCGTTCCGCAACGTCTTCGCAAGAAGGCCGGGGAGGAGGCGCGAGGGCGGGATACGCGTCAGGGGCCGGTCTGGGGCGCGGAGACGTCGAACTCGCGCTCGGCCCTAGCGCTCGTGACGAGGTCGGTGACGGTCAGGCGATAGCGTCCGGGGGGGATATCGCGGGAGAGGGGGATTTCGCGCTCGGAGTATCCTTTATAGGCGACGAGGGTTTCGGGAGGGACGAGGGGCTTGCCGGCGGCGTCGGTGAGGGCGACCTCGAAGAGGTGATATCCAACGCGGACGGAGGGCTGGGCGGGGACGACCTCGGCGTTCCAGGTGAGGACGAAATCCTTGATGAAGAGCTCGAGGTTCATGAAGCGCACGGAATAGGGGAAGGCGCCGAGGAGCACGGGGGTTCCGCGCTCGACGGAGACGAGGACGCGGTCGACGGGGCCGTAGTACCTGCGGCGGACGAGATCGAAGACGTGACGGGTAAAGGGCAGGCGGACCTGGCACTCGGCGGGCTTTTCGTCGGGGGTTTTTGCGCCGCGACGGATAAGGCCGACGAAATAGAGCTCGTCGGCCCGGCAGGCGTGGACCTCGACGTCGGAGGCGGGCTTTCCGTCGATGGTGACGGTTACCTCGGGCCGGACGTCGAGGAAGGCGAAGAGGCCCTCGAGGAGGGCGCGGAGGATTGCGGCGGCGTCGCCGCCTGAGACATAGGGGAGGAGGGAGAGGTTGAGGTAGACGTTGGTTGCGCCCTGGGAGGTGGGGTTGAGGATGACGGCGGCCGCGTCCTCGACCTTGTAGAAGTACGGGCGTCTGACGACGCCGACGCCTTTCTCGGCGAGGCCGAGCTTGCCGAGATCGAGCGCGGAGCGGAGGGAGACGAGGGGGTCAGGGAGTTTTCCCTCGTCGCGTCTGCCGGCGAGGGGCGCGGGGGTCTGGGCGCGGAGGTCGGAGGCGAGGGGAAGACGCTCATACGGGGGGCGGCGGGAGACGCCGAAGAGATCGTCGAAGGGGGAGGAGTCGAGCTCTCTTCCGCGGGAGTCGAAGACGCCGGCGAGATTGTCGGCGAGGACGGGGCGGCCCGCGGCGGCGAAGCTGCGGACAGCGGCGAGGTCCTCGTCGCGGACGGCGAGGAGCTTGGGAAGGATGAGGACGCGATAGGGGCGGTCGAGGAAGGAGCGGTCCCGCCAATCGGGGGCGGAGACGACATCGTAGGGGAGGCCGAGGTCTTCGAGGAGGCGGCACCAGGCGAGGAAGTTGAGGATGTAGGTCGCCTTGGCGGGCTGCCACTCACGAAGGTACGTGGCGGCATCTTCGGGCTTGGAGACGACGTCAAGGATGGTGGAGACGAGGAGACTGGGGCGGGAGTAGTAGAGCGCGACGACGGCGTCTTTGCGGGAGGAGGGGAGGCTGAGCATGCGGAGCCAGCCGGCGCGGGCGGCGCGCAAGGTTTCGAGGCGGGCGAGTGCGGTCCTGCTGAGTTTGCCGCCCGCGGCGAAGAATTTTTCATCGTCGAGAAGGACGGCGCCGTGGTCGGCGGAGAGGACGGAACGCCAGAGGGACGCGTCGAAGTCGGGGGCGTCGAGATCGAGCTGGGTGAGGATGCGAGCGGAGGACCCCGCAGTCGCGGGTCGGGCGCGGAAGATCGCATTGAGGACGCCGGCTGAATCGCTTTCGAGGAAGTCGAGGGAGCGGGCCAAGCGCAGGTAGTCGATCCCGGCCCAGGCGCTGGGAGTGACGCTGCCCATGAGGCCGACAGGGGTGTCGGGGTCGAGGGAGCGCACGTGGGCGACGACGCCTTCGAGGGTGGAGGTGAAGAGGTCGTCCATGAAGAGGCGGAAGTCCATCCACGGGGCGAAGTTGTAGGGGGGCCGTCTGCGCGCGGGTTTGGCGCAGCGGGCGACGACGTCGAGGGTGGCTTCGGGGCGGACGTCGTCCCAGCGCAGGTAGCGGGTGTCCCAGACGCGGTTGAGGGCGGCGGGTGTGCCATAGGCCCGCGCGAGGTAGGAGCGGAACGCGGCGAGGGTTTCCCGATCGAAGGAGAGGTCGAGGGGATCGCCGTCGAAGGTGAGGCCCAAGCCCTGGCCGAGAGAGTAGGCGGCGGGGCGGGCGTAGAGGACGGGTGCGATCGCCGAGGCGACATCCTCCTTGAGGCGGATGAGGGTACGGGGGCTAGCGAGGCTCTGGTCGGACGGGGACTGGGGGAGCGTCCCGGACTCGACGTAGGCGAGCAAGGCCGCGCGCCAGACGTCGTCATCCTGTCTGAGGCTGTCGGGAGCGAGGAGGGAGCGCACGACGCAGCTCAAGTTGTTCCGGAGCGGGAGCTCGGGCGGACTCCGGCGATCGAGGAAGACGTAGTCGAAGCCGGTTCCCCGGAGGGTGGTGAGGTAGTCGGGGGGACGCTCCTCGAGGACCGGCCACAGGAGGAGGCGGTAATCGTTCCACGGTGCGGGGGGGAGCGGCGTGAGGAAGCTCGCCTCGGTTACGGTGGACGGGTAGTCGCCTCTTCCCTCCGCTTTCACGACGATGCGATTGTAGGTGGTGTAGGCGACGATCATCTCGAAGTCGAAGGGGACGAGCGGCTCGCGACCGCGGACGGTGCGGACGAAGGCGATGAGGCGGCCGAGGCCGTCG
>JAZDKG010000178.1:0-21280 GCA_043803205.1 Planctomycetota bacterium | reverse complement strand
CCGGGCGATGGTCGCCGGGGTCGTCGGCGTTTGCGCCGTCGATGACCGCGTGGAAGCCTCGAGCGCGGGCGACTTCGACGAGCTTTCCGAAGACCGCGCGCTTGCAGAGGTAGCAGCGCTCGGGGGGATTGGCGCAGAAGTCGTCGGATGCGAGGGCGTCGGTGTCGAGGAGGAGGTGTTCGACGCCCAGCTCGGCGGCAAGCTCGCGGGCGTCCTCGAGCTCGCCCGAGGGGTAGATTGCGCCGCGGGCGGTGACGGCGAGGACTCGGCTCTTGAGGACGTCGCGGGCGACCGCCAGGACGAGAGTGGAGTCGACGCCGCCCGAGAAGGCGACGACGGCGCTTTCGAGCTGACGGACGCAAGCGCGCAGGCGCGCGAGCTTCTCCTCGAGATGCGGGGGAAAGGGGGAAGCGTCAGTCATCGATCACCCGGCGCGGTTCAACTTCTACGGGGGAGGCGGGGGGGACGGTGAGAAAGCGCGGTTCGCCCGCGAGGCCGGTTCGGACGCTGATGCGGGCGGATGCTTCAGAGCGCAGGCGGGAGTAGCGGGCGAGGATGGAGGCGGCCTGGTTGATGAGGACGGGTCCCGCAGTCCCGCGGTCGCGGGATCCCGGCAAATGAGGGATCGCGGGATCGCCTCGGAGGACGCCCAGGGGGCCCGTGACGTCGGCGGTCTCGAGGACGAGGTCGTTGGGAAGGACGAGGGTTTCGAGGGCAAGGCAATCGGGTTCATTTCGGCCGATGACGAGCTTTGTGCGCGGCGAGAGGCGCAGGTGGCGGCCGACCTTGAGGAGCTCGACGTCGGCGAGGGAGAAGTCGCCGTGGTCGAGGAGGTCCTTGAGGCGGCGGGAGAAGCCGGGGTCTGTGAGGAGGCAGCCGCCGGCGGGGGAGGGGTATTTGGTAATGTCCAGTCGGCGGGCGAGCTCCATCTGAGGTTTCCGGGAGCGCCCGCGGAAGTCGAGGAGTTTCTCGCGGTCGATCCAGCCTTCTTTTTCGGGGATGGTGGGATCGAGGCAGCGGGCGCAGAGAGGGCGGACGATGAGGCCAGGGAGGCCCGCGCCCGCGTCGATGATGGAGAGGGCCTGGCGGTTCTGGCTCATCGGTCGCTGGCCGAGGACTTCGCCGGTGAGGACGAAGTTGGCGCCGATGGAGGCCATGAGGGAGGAGGCTTTGCGGAGCATGGCCATGTGGCAGTCGATGCAGGGGTTGAGGTGTGCGCCGAAGCTGTGGGGGGGGTTCTTGAGGAGGTCGATCATGGTCTGGGTGTGGTCCATGAAGTGGATGGGAATGCCGAGGGCTTCGGCGGCGCGCTCGCCGGGGGTCTTGCGCCCTTCAGAGGGGAGGCCGGGGGAAAAGACAGTAAGGAAGTGGAGGGCGTGGACCTCGACGCCCTGGTCTGCGATGAGTTTCGCGGCGAGGGTGCTATCGAGGCCGCCCGAGATGAGGGCGATGGCTTTCATGGGCAGTGGCTACTTGCGAAGGGGAAAAGAACGCATGATCTCGCGCAAAGCCGCCAAGCACGCAAAGGGCAGAAAGGGGAAGAAGGGGTAGGAAGCCGAAGAGGAAGAGGATAATGCGGGCGGGTTGGGCGACGGCGAGGATGCGCGAGACGGCGAGTCGGAGGGTTTCGTCGGTAATCATGGCGCACGATTGTATCAGAAAAGGGGTGAAGCCCAAGGGGGGACTTGCGGTCGAGTCACCTGGGGGGCAGTTGGCGGGGGAGAAGGTCGATGGGCGGACTTGTCAGGGGTTCAGGCGGCGGAGTTCGCGGTAGATGTCTTCGCGTTTGGCGATCGCAAGGACGAGGATGGTAACGCGGTCCTTGATGATGGTGTAAACGATTCGGATGTCGCCCACGCGGATGCGATAGAGCTTGTCCTTGCCTTTGAGGAGCTTCACGTCGTCGGGGAGGGGATTGTGGGCCAGGGCGCTCACGCGGGGGGCGATGCGCTCCTGGAGGTCCCTGGGGAGTCTCTTGAGGGCCTTGGCGGCGGAGGGCTTGAACTCGAGGCGGTAATTCACTTGTCGAGCCATCAGAGGCCGAGCTCACGTCTGAGATCGGCCCAAGCCACGGTTCCCTTCTCCCGGAGGGCTTTCTTGGCGGCCTCGATGTCGGCGCGGTCTTCAAGCTCTTCGAGGAGGAGGAGGTCGTCGATGGGGACGATGGCGGCAGCGGCTTTGCCGCGCCTCTTGACGATGACGCGCTCCCGACCGAAGGACACGCGGCTCAGGATCTCCGAGAACTCCTGGCGAGCGCGCTTTGCGGGAAGGACAACCATCCGAGGCTCCTTAGAGAGAAGGTACCAAGTGTACACAGTATACGTTACGGACCCTGCGAGGTCAAGCCCTTGGGGCGTAGGATCGCAGGAAGTGGGAGTTACGGGATGGGCTCCGGGGGTCGTGAGGCCGACGGAACTACCGAAGTGCAGGAAGGCAAACCACGGAGCCACAGAGAACAAGAGATCCGAGGGGGGAGGGAGTGGTAGAGGGGAAGGACGCGACGAAGCCTCCGACGGAGGCCAGTGCCGCGGCGCGTGACGGTCACGTACGCGGATAGGCGCCGTAGCGTTTGGCGGCGTCGAGGACGGGGCGCATCTTAGCGAAGCGGGCGGAAGGTTCGTGCTTGATCCGGGGGACGCGGGCGCTACAAGTACGCACGAGGGAGAGCACCCCCTCAGCGATCCTGGGCCCTGGATTGCGCGAATACTTGCTACCGAGGGAGACAGGCGGGATGAAGTACGCGGTCATCGAGGAGGCGGGGAGGATCGTCATACGCGAGAAGGAGGCGCCTCGCGTCGCGGCGGGGAAGCTTCTCGTCCGGGTGACGCGCGCGGGCGTTTGCGGGGCGACGGAACTTCACTTTCTGCGGGGGGAGGCGGGAGTGTCCTTTCCCCTGGACAGCTTCAACTCGTGTTTCGGGCACGAGGGATCGGGGGTGGTGGAGGAAGCGGGAGCGGGGGTGGAGGGGTTCGAGAAGGGGGCGCGGGTGACGTATCTCGGCCCATGCTACACGGAGTATGCGCTTGTGGATCCGGCGCTGGCGGCGAGGCTGCCCGGCGACGTGTCTTTCGACGACATATTGGGTGAGCCGTTCGCGGTGGTTCTCCATACGCTGGAGCACGCGCAGGGCCGGGTGCTTGGGGACGTTGTGCTTTTGGGGGCGGGGTTCATGGGGCTCCTTGTCCTTCAGGGGCTCGTGAGGATGCCGCTGAGGCGGGTGATCGTGGCGGAGAAGAGGGAGTCGCGGCTGCGGCTAGCGCGGGAGTTCGGAGCGACGAGCGCGGTCAAGGTGGGCCGGGACGATCTCGAGGAGGCCGTGATGAGGCTCACAGACGGGCGGGGCGCGGACGTGGTTATCGAGGCGTCCGGCTCGAAGGAGGCGCTCAAGCAATGCGGGGCGCTGGTGGCGCCCGGGGGGAAGATCGTTCTGCACGGATACTATCCGGGACTTTCCGCGATCGACCTTGGTCCGTGGCACGTGAAGGGCGCGGTCGTGATCAACTCGCACCCGCACGACCGGGAGCGCTACGGGGAGCTGATGCAGCGGGCATGCACAGCGGCGCGGGAGAAGTTTTTCGACCTATCGAGGATCGTCACGCACAGGTTGCCCCTGGAGGAGCTCTCGGGGGCATTTGAGGCGCTCGTGAAGGATGAGGGCCTCATCAAGGCCGTCATCCAATTCGACTAGGGGGCGTTCCGGATGCGCATCGCGGCCTCGACGTTCGCGTTCCACAGGGCCTTCCACGAGCAGGGACTGGACCTCAGCGGGTATATGGAGGCGTGCGAGGAGTTCGGGCTGGACGCCGTCGAGCTCAATGACGGGTTCATCGAAAAGGAGGGTGCGGACCTCAAGCAGCTCAAGAGGCTATCGGTGGAGCTGGGGCTCGACATAGCGGCGCTGGCGATCGAGCTTGTCTTCGTCCGGGGTTCCAGGGAGGAGATCCGCGCGGAGGAGAGCAAGCTCCGGCAGTGGCTTGAGAAGGCCTACGTTCTCGGGTGTCCGATCCTGCGGGTGAATACGGGGCAGCCGCCGGACCGGATCGAGAAGGTCGCCAACAAAGGGGTGACGCGCGAGGAGCTTATGTCCTGGGCGGCGGAAGCCTTCAGGGGGGTGATGCCGACCGCCGAACGCATGGGGATCGTCCTCGCGATGGAAAACCACTTCGCCCTTACGGCGACATCGAGGGACACAATCGAGTTCGTGGAGAGGGTGGGATCGGACTGGATGGGGGTGAACATCGACACGGGGAACTTCATTCATCCCGACTGGGCGGAGTTCGGGAGGGACTGGCGGCGGGAGCCCGATTATTTCCGGCGTGCGCCCATGCAGGAGGACATCTACGAGGGGATCGAGCGCCTAGCGCCGCACATGGTCTACTCTCACGTGAAAATCTACGGCCTCACTCCCGACGGGATGGACGACATCTTCCTCGACTACGATCGGATCCTAGCTATCTACCGCCGGTTCGGGTACCGGGGGTATATCTCGATCGAGAATTTCTCGCAGGAGGATCCGATGGAGCTTGTGCCGAGGGCAGTGGAGATGTTGCGGGGGAAGCTCGCCGCCGGCCGCAAGGGGCCGTAGGGGAGATCGCGCGCGGAGGGGGTCAGTCGAGGAGCTCCCGGCGGGCGGCGGCGGCGATGCGCTCCACTTCGGCGATGAAGGCGGGAGAAAGGGCGGTGGGAGTTGCTTGGGCGACGAGGTCGCGCCAGCTCGCGTCGGCCTTGCGGACAAGCTCCTCGTCCGCTTTTCCGCGGTCGATCAGGGGCGAGGGGCGGTAGGCGCGGTCGAAGAAGAGGGGATCCCACAGCACATCCCTGAAGTGGCGCAGGGTGTGGTCCGTCTCGAGGTAGGTGCTCTTATCGCAGAAGGCGATCTCGCGGATGAGATCGGGGCAGAGGGTGTCGTCGCTCACCGTGACGCCTCGGGCGAAGGCGTAGAGGGCGCGGTTCACGTCGAGGTCGATCATGGCCTGGGCGGGGGAGAAGGCGGAGGCGTTGTCGAGGGCGCCGACCGGGAGTGAGAGCGCGGCGGTCGCGCCGAGGGCCATTTGGCGGAAGGTCTTCATGAACGCGGCCTGGATTCCCGGATGTTTGGCTTCGACGTAGGCGGGCTCGACGTTGAGGACGATGCCGTATTTGTAGCGGAAGAGCTGGTGGAGGGCGGCGTCGGTGAGGATTGCGGCGGGGGCGGCGTAGCAGACCTGGGTGGTCTTCATGTCCATTTCGCCCGAGATGGCGGTGGCGTAGTACAAGAGGTCGGGGGCGATGAGGGAAGCGGCGGTGATGCAGCCGAGGATTTCGGCGGCGGCGACGACGATGCTACCGGCGGGGGTGACGGGGGTGGTTGCGCCGAGGATGGGCATGGAGGCGAAGTTGACGGGGAAGCCGAAGCGGAGCGCCTCGCGGAGGACTTCGCAGGAGCGGGTGTCGAGCTTGAGGGGGGAGGTGGTGCAGTAGGCGTTGACGAAGATGGGGGGACGGGTGCGCAGGAGTTGCGCGTCGCCCGAGACGGCGAGCGCGGCGAACTCGGCGAGGAACTTCACCTCCTTGGCGGAACTCGTGCCGACCCAGCCCGGCTTTCGGGTATTGAGGAGGAGCAGGCGGGAGGACTCGATCGTTTCGATGCGCGGGTCGACGTCGCCCAGGATGAGGGGGGAACAGACGGCTTTCACCTCGGGGAGGGCGTTCCCGAGGGCGATCATGGCGAGCTGATCATCGCGGGTGGGGGAGCGGAAAGCGCCTCTTGGGAGATCGTAGATGGAGGGGGTGGCGAAGCCGAAGTCGACGGCGAACTCGTCGGGCCAGGCGACGTCGTCTTCGGGAAGCTCGCGGCAAAACGGGTACCAGAGGGAGGAGCGGACCATGCGGCAGCGGCCGCGCTGAGAGGCGATTTGTTTTTCGACGAGGTCGGGGCGGAAACGGGCGCGGGATTTTTCGAAGTCGACGGGGCAGCGGGCGTCGGCGAGGGCCTCGAGGAGGAAGCGACCCCGGAGCTGGAGGCCGGTGTCCTCGAGGACGCGGAGCGCCGCCGCGTGGATGCGGTTCATGTCGTCGGGCTCGAGGACTCTGAGGATGCCTTTGAGCATGGAGGCCCCTTGCGAGGCGACGACCCGGCGGGAGCGAAAGCGGCTAGGGGATGACGGGCTCGGTCTGGGTGCAGCGTACGGGTTTACGCCCGGGGGGGCAAGAGGCGGCGTCAAGGGTGAAGACGGACGGCGGGTCGATGGGGTTCCCGGCGGCGTCGCGGTAGAGGGCGACTCGGGGGGCGAGAGGCCGGTCGGGGGTCGCTTCGAGGACGCGCGCGAGCGACCGGTCGGCGAGCTCGATGGTGCTGCCCGAGGGGTAGAAGCCGACCGTGCGGACGAGGGCCTTCACGACGCGGGGATCGAACTGGGTGCCGGCGCGCCGGACGATGTGGGCGATGCTGCGGTCGAGGGGGAAGGCTTTCTTGTAGGGGCGGTGGGAGGTCATGGCCTCGTAGACGTCGACGAGCTGGACGATGGCGACGGCGATGTTCTCTCGGGCGGGGAAGGGGCCCGTCGGGTAGCCGGAGCCGTCGAAGCAGATATGGTGGCCGAAAGCCACGAGGACGCACAGGGGGTCGATCTGGCGGGAGCGGAGCAGGATCTCGGCGCCCCGGGCGGGGTGATCGCGCATGACCTGCCATTCGACCTCGTCGAGCTTGGCGGGCTTGTAGAGGATCTCCTCGGGGACGCAGACCTTGCCGACGTCGTGCAGGAGCGCGGCCTGAGAGACGCGGTGGAGGTCGGAGGGATTCGGAATAAAGGCTTCGGCCAGCGCGGTGGCGAGGACGCAGGTGTTCACGGAGTGGTTGTAGGTGTAGTGGTCGTGGTAGGCGGAGGAGGTGAGGGCGATCATCTGCTGCTTGTTCGAGGCGACGTTGTCGGCGACGTCGGTGGCGACGGCCTCGAGCTTTTCGAGGTTGAGGGCGCCGCCGGAGGCGACGGTGTCGAGGGCAGCGGAGACGGCGGACTCGACGCGGGCGCGGAGGGAGGGGGCGATGCGGGCGGTGAAGTGTTCGTCTATTTCGGAGACGGAATGGAAGCCTTCGGTGACGGGGATGTTCTGGACTTCGATGGAGCGAACGCCCGCGGAGAGGAGCTCGGTGAAGAGGTTGGCGCCGGCCTTGCGGGGGGCGGCGGAGCGTCCGGAGAGAACGAGGTAGAATTGGCGCAGGTCATCGAGGCGGACGCCCGGGTGGAAGCGCAGGGACTGGACGCCCGTGGATTGGAGGCGGTCGATGAAGCGGGAGGCGAGGGGGGTCTCCTCGAAGTAGGGGACGCCATTGAGGACGAGGGTATCGGACGCGAGGCCCAAGATGAGAGGCTTTCCGCCGGCGGTGAGGGAGACGAGGGTTTCAGCGAGGTGGTCGAGGGCGACCTTCTGTCTAGCGTGGCCGAGGGGGTAGAGGGTGAAGGAGGTGAGGGACGCTTCGAGGGCCTGCGCCAGTTCGCGGGGGGCGGTCATGGGGGGCCTCCGGTTCCGCCGTCGCGGGGAGAGGAGGGAGACGCGGGAGAGCGAAGGAGGCTCCGAGCGTGGCGAGCGAGATCGCGTCGTGCGCGGGAGAGGGAGAAGCGGCCTTTGCGGGAGAGTTTGCGGAGGAGTTCATGGGAGCGCTCGAGGGCGGAACGGGAGAGGGCCTCAAGGGCGACGGCGCGCTGAGGGAACATGGCGCGCCAGGAGGATTTGCCAGCGGCGATCTCGGCGGTCATGTCGAGGTCGCCGGCGTCGGGGAGGGCGAGGACGTGATCGGCGAAGAGGCGCCGGGTTGGAGGGGGGACGCCGGCCAGCCAAGCGTTGAGGAGCTGGAGCGCGAAGGGGCTTGGGGTGCGCGCGAGGCGGACCGTGAGCTCGAGGGGTGCGGTTCGTCCCAAGCGGTTGAGGAGGAGCGCTAGAAGCTCGACGCGCTGGAGGAGCTCGAGGCGGTCGGCGAGGTGGAGGGCGATGGGGATGAGGCCGCGTCCGGGGTGATGCACAAGTCGGCTGACGACGGGGACGAGGTCGGTGCCGAAGGCTTCGGCGAGGAGAGGGCTCCAGTCGGCAGCCTGGGGGGAGTCGCCGAGATCGAGGACGTGCTTGACGGCTTCTTCGAGGAAGGGCTCGCCGAGGAGGTCCTTGGCGGCGCGCAGCGCCAGGAGGCGGTCGTCGCGCGAGGCGAGCTCGCGCTCGACGTAGCGCAGCAGGCGCCGAGGTTTGGCGGAGGCGAAGAGGGACTGGCGGACGGGCAGGGGAAGGGCGCTTTGGCCGCCGCCCGCAAGGAGGGCGAGGAGTTCGCCGGCGACGGGGGAGCCGGGGAGGGCGAGCTCGTTTGAGACGAGCTGGGTAAGCTGTTGGACGGCGGCCTCGCGGCGGGTTGGGGTCTCGCCAGTGGAGCTCTCCTGGGCGAGGAAGCGGATGAACTGGCGAGTGATCTCGTCGGGGTCCAGGGTGGCCGGGAGGGGGTGTCGGGCGATGTCGTCGGGCAGGTTGAGCGCCTGGAGCTTTTCAAGGAGGGAGGCGGGGTCGATAGGCGTGTCGTCGTCGCCGGCGCGCGAGGCGGAAGAGGGGAGAGGCCGGATGGAGGCGCGGGTGGTGGGGCTTCGCATGAAGAGATGCTTGAGGACTTCGCCCGGGGTGATTCCATGGGCGCGGGCCTTGATCTGGGGAAGGAGGGGGCCGGCGCTTTCGGCGATGGAATGGATGAGGTCGGGGGATTCGTTCAAGATCCGCTGGGCCATGATGCCGAGGACCTGGCGGCGGCGGAAGGTGGACGGGAGGATCAGGCCCGGGTCGAGGGAGGTGTCGAGCGAGCGGACGAGGTAAGTGAGGAGTTGTTCAACGCGGAAGCCTTCCTGGGCGAGGTTTTCGCCCAGGGCGTGACTCACGGCGGAGGCGACGAGGCGCAGGAGGTTCACCTCCTCGGGGGCTTCGGACGAGTCGGAGGCGGCAGGTTGTTCGAGTCGGGAGACGAGGGCGTGGACTTCGGCGGGCTCCAGGACGGCGTCGGCGGCGTGGTAGACGGCGAGGAGCCAGTCACCTTCCGCGAAGGAGGCGTTGGAGCCGGCGAGGGCGGGATGGAGACGGTATTCGAGCTCGGTGAGGCGGAGGTGGGGGCTGGCGAGGGCCTTGAGGCGCTTGCGGAGCTCCTCGGGGGAGGGCTTCTCGGATATCGAGGCGATGAGACGGCAGAGGCCGACGAGTTCCTCGGGCTCGAGCTCGGGGGTGATCGCGACCTCCTTGATGAGGTGGCGGCGTAGGAGGTTTGCGAGCCAGCGGACAAGGTCGACAGGATGGGAGACGGGAGAGGAGTTGAGGCGTAGGGAGTCGGCGTCGACCGCGAGGGTGAGGGAGCCGGAGTCGGCGAAGAGGGGCTCGAGGTCGAGGATGACGCGCTCGAGAGCCCGGGTGCAGAAGGGATGCTCGGTGGGATAGAGGCGATACGCGCTGATGGCGACGGTCAGAGATTGGACGAGCCGTGAGGAGGGGGTCTGGACGAGGCGGGTGAGGGGCTTATCAGCGGGCATCGGAGGTGAAGTCCGTTCCAGGAACCTGAAAGATGCGTCCGGAAAGAGTTACCGTTCTTCTATCTATCGGGTGCGGGGGGACTGGTTCTTTACGGGGAGTCCGGGAGCCGAGGACGGAGAATGGCGCGCAGCGGGGCGGGGAGGTATGATGGGGGGCCGTGCCGAGGATAGGCGAAGAAAGGTGCAAGACGTGGAGAGGGCGCGCAAGATCGCGGAGGGGATGAGGATCGACGCGGAGAAGGTGTGCACCGAGACGACGGCCTTCATCCGGGAGCGGATGGACACTCTCAAGAGGGAAGGGGTTGTGATGGGGCTGGGAGGGGGGCTGGACTCGGCGGTCACCGCGACACTGTGCACGCGAGCGGTCGGGGCGAAGAAGACGACGGGGCTCATCCTCAAGGAGGAGGATTCGGATCGGAAGGAACTCGGGGACGCGGTGGAGCTAGCGGAAGGCTTGGGGATCGAGACGCGGATCGTCGAGATGACCGGGCAGCTCAAGGCGCTCGGGGTCTACGCGATGTCGCCGGTGCTGTTGAAGATCCCCTGGCCGGCGAAGTTTGCGGGGACGGTGACGCGGAAAGCCCAGGAGTTCTTCCGCGAGAAGACGGGAGAGACGGCCTTCGCTGCGAGCCTCGTGGGGCTGGCGGGGAAGGAGTTCCAGTCGCAACTGCGCTCGGGGAACGCGAGCTACCGGGCGAAGAGCCGACTGCGGATGCTCATGATCTACTTGCACGCGGAGCGGGAGAACCGGCTCGTCGTGGGGAGCGCGAACAGGACTCAGCTTGCCGTCGGGTACTACGTGAAGCACGGATGCGAGAGAGGGGCGGACGCGCTCCCTCTCGGCGGGCTCTATAAGACGCAGGTGCGGGAGGTCGCAGGGCATTTAGGGATCGCGGCGAAGCTCATCGAGAAGCCGAGCAAGCCCGAGGTGTTGGCCGGGATCACGGACGAGGAGGCGATCGGGATAAGCTATGAGAAGCTGGACACCATCCTCTTCGGCATCGATAAGGGGTGGGGGGACGGGGAGATTGCGGAGGCGGCGGACGTGGAGGGGAAGGAGGTGGCGTACGTGCGGAAGCTGTGCGCGGGGTCGGAACACATGCGGGAGGCGTATGTCGCGCGGGCGTGGGGAGCGGGTTGAAGATGCGCGTATTGACTTGCAGCATCACAAGAGTTAAGAGAGTACCGCGGAGGGGACAGAAGAAGGAGGGAGAGACGTGGCCATCCGAAAGGTCGTGATTCCGGTTGCGGGGGTGGGGACGAGGTTGCTCCCGGTGACGAAGAGCCAGCCGAAGGAGATGCTTCCCGTCGGGAGGAAGCCGGTGGTGCAGTACGTGGTGGAGGAGGCGATCGCGGCGGGGTTCAAGGAGGTGCTCTTCATCACGGGGAGGCAGAAGACGTCGATCGAGGACCATTTCGACGCGGACGTGGGCTTAGTGGAGAAGCTGCACGCCAGCGGCCGATCGTACCTCACGGAGGAGCTGTCGTTTCTGGAGACGGACGCGGAGTTCTTTTTCGTGCGGCAGAGCTCCCCTGAGGGCTTGGCGGACGCGGTCAGGCACGCGAAGAGCTTCGTGGGGGGCGAGCCGTTTCTCGTATCGCTGGGGGACAGCATCATCAAGGCGACGGAGCCGTCCGCGGTGCTCGCGAGGATGGTGCGTGAGCACGAGAGGAGCGGGGCGGCGTGCACGATCGCGGTGGAGGAGGTGCCGGAGAGCGAGGTGCACCGGTACGGGATCGTGCAGCCGAAGGGGGAGGCCGGGGAGACGTTCGCGATCGCGGACGTGAAGGAGAAGCCCTTGGCGAGCGAGACGACGAGTCGCCTAGCGATCGCGGCGCGGTACATCTTCGACGGGGCGATCTTCGACGCGATCGAACGGACGGCGCCCGACCGCAGCGCCGAGCTTCAGCTTACGGATTCGATCCGGATCCTCATCAAGGACGGACACAGGGTGCAGGGGGTGAAGCTGGGGGAGGGGGAGAAGAGGTACGACGTCGGGAACTTCGAGAGCTATTTCCGGACGTTCGTCGACTTCGCGCTGGAGGACGAGAAGTACGGGTACACGCTGCGGCAGCACCTCTCGCGGAGGAAGAACCTCTGAGGGGGCGGGGGAAATGACGAATGGCGAATGACGAATGACGAAGTGGGAGGGGATGGGGGAGGGGATAGGGGAGGGGGGGAAGTGATAGAGTGGTAGAGTGATAAAGTGATAGGGGAGGAGGGGGAGGGTGAGGAAGACAGGGGAGACGAGTTGGGTCGAGTGATCGCGAGCGCGCCGGGGAGAGCGGGGATCATCGGGAATCCGACGGACGGGTACGGGGGGACGGTCATCAGTTCGAGTTTAGCGCAGCGGGCGAGGGTCGTGATCGAGCCCGGGAAGGGGCTCACCGCAACAATCGCGGGGCGCACGATGGAGTTCGGAAAGGAGCGGAGGGCGTTCGCGCTAGCGGACGATCCGTTCGACTGCCTGCGGGCGATCGTCACGCATCAAGCGCTCTACGACCTGGATGCTCGAATCGAGGTGACGACGGAGATCCCGGTGCAGGCGGGCCTAGCGGGGTCGACGGCGGTGATGGTGAGCTTACTAGCGGGGATCCGGGCGTTCCTCGGGAAAGAGATCGGGGGGCACTACCTTGCGGAGCTAGCGAGGGAGATCGAGCTTCATTACCTCAAGGTGCAGTGCGGGTACCAGGATCAGTACATGGCCGTGTTCGGGGGGTTGAACTACATGGATTTCCGGGAGAAGGAGAATTACCTGGAACTCAGGGACGAGGTGTTCGCGACGGTGGAGCCCCTAGCGGACCGCGTGCGGGAGCTTCCCTTTCTGGTCGTGCACACGGGGGTGAAGCGCGTGAGCGGGCAGGTGTTGAAGCCGGTGCGGGACCGGTGGCTGGAGGGGGACCCGGTCGTGCGCAGGGGCTACGAGAGGGCGGCGCACCTAGCGAGGGTGGGGAAGCGCGCGCTCCTCGAGGGGAACTGGAGGGTCCTGGGGCAGCTCATGAACGAGAACCACAGGATCCAGCAGGAGATCGGGGCCAGCGGCCCCGAGAACGACCGGGTGATCGAGGCGGCGCTCGCCGGCGGGGCGTTGGGGGCGAAGCTATCGGGGGCGGGGGGCGGGGGGACGATCATTGCGCTGGCGACGGACCCGGAGCCGGTGCTCGCGAAGATCCGCGAGATCGGGGAGCTCCAAGTGCTCAAGTTGTCGCCCGGGGCGGGGGTGGAGGTGCGGAGGGAGGGATAGGACGGGTCGGGGGGCGGAAAGCCGGGGGGACCAAAGGATGCGGAGTGCGGCCTTCGACAGGCTCAGGCTCGATGAGAACGTGGAATTGGGGAGGGGAAGAGATGGAACCGCAGATGCACGCCGATGAACGCGGAGAAGAGAAGAGAGGAAGGGGAGAGAGCCTTAGAGCAGATCGGTGAAGTTACCGAGGAGGGCGAGGACGACGGCGACGCAGGTGACGGCGAGGAAGGAGAGCATGGCGAGGTGCAGGGAGCGCTCGAGCTCGTCCACGGCGCGGGGGTCGGAGCGGGTGGAGGCGAGAAAAGCCACGCGATGCGCGATGCTGAAGTGGCGCCAGCTCGGAAGCTCGCGGGGGATCCCGTTGAGGCTAGCGAGTTTCTCGAGGGCGTTCACGAAGGAGTCGACCGTGGTCCAGGCGGCGCCATAGAGGTCGGCCTGTCGTTCGAAGCGGCGGGAGATGTAGCCGAAGAGAAGGCCCCAGTAGCCGCCGAAGAGGACCAGTATCCCAGCCCACTGGGCGGCGACGGGGGACATGCGGAGGTGCGCGGAGAGGGTGTCGAGGGGCGGCAGGAGCGCGTTGGGGAGGAAGGAGAAGGCGACGAGGAAAACGAGGAAGAAGGGGATGTGGGAGAGTTTCGCGTGGGCGATCTCGTGGCCGAAGACGGCGAGGATCTCGTCCTCGGTCATGGAGGCGAGCAAGGCGTCGGTGATGAAGACATACCGGAGCCGGGGGAAGAGCCCCGCGACGGCGGCGTTGACGTGGCCGGCGCCTCCGGTATCCCAGACGAGGATGTCACGGCAGCGGAAGCCGACGCGGCGGGAGAAGTCGAGGAGCCGCGAGCGCAGGGGGGATTCGGGGAGGGGACGGGACGACCAGATGAAGCGCAGGAAGACCGGGGCGAGGGCGAGGACGAGCACGATGAGGAAGTCCACGAGGGCGGCGGTGATGTATTCGCGGTTCGCCGGATCACGGAAGACCTTGGGGACGAGGTCGCTGTCGAGCAGGTCCTGGACGGAGATGAGGAAGAGCCAGGGGATGAGGAAGATGAGGACGGAAGTGCGGACGTAGAAGACGACGTAGGAGCGCAGGCTTCTCTGGGCGGCAAGCCCAAGGTCGCGCTCGGTGAGGTACCGGGGGACGTAGAGCAGGATCGAGGAGACGAGGTAGGGGAGGAGGCACAGGAGCCGGAAGAGGAGGATCGGGGCCCTTCGCCCGAGAAGGACGTAGAGGACGCCCGGGTAGAAGAGGTGGTTGAGCTGCGCGTAGAAGACGACGAGGGCGAGGACCGAGAGGGTGAGGCGCGAGGTCCGGTAGCGGGCGAGCTCCTTAAGTCGCCCCTGGGGATCGAAGGGGGCGCGGCGTCGAAGGAGGGCGTACTGAACGTAGCCGGCCAGCGGGGCGGCGAAGGTGAGGAGAATGGTGAAGGAGAGATAGAGGAATGGCCGGGCGCCGGGCGGGAGCGGCGTGAGGGTGGAGAAGGAGACGAGGATGAGGGCGGCGATGAGGGCGACGTTCATCGGCGGTTCCGTGTCAAGGGGAACGGGGGAGGTCTGGGGCGCGGGTCAGGGCCGGAAGTCCATGCCTTTCTTGAGCGCCTTCGTGGCGAGCGCGAGGAGGCGCGAGGTGTTCTCGAGGTCCGTGAGGTCGCAGACCTCGACGGCGGTGTGCATGTAGCGGTTGGGGATGCTGACGAGGGCCGAGGCCACGCCCGCGCGGGAGACCTGGATGACGTTGGCGTCGGTGCCGGTGGCGCGGGGTGCGCTCTGGAGCTGGACGGGGATCTTGGCGGCGCGGGCGGTTTCGAGGAGGAGGCGTCCGAGCACGGGATTGATGTTGGCGCCGCGATGGAGGATGGGGCCTTTGCCGAGGGAGATTTCGCCGACCTTTTTCTTATCGACGTCGGGGCAGTCGGAGGCGAAGCCGACGTCGACGGCGATGCCGACCTCGGGGTCGAGGTGATAGGCGGAGGTCTTTGCCCCCCGGAGGCCGACCTCCTCCTGCACGGTAGAGACGAAGGAGACGCAGGCGGAGAGTTTTTCGCGGGAGAGGAGGCGAAGGGACTCGACGACGGCGAAGGCGCCGACCTTGTCGTCGAGGCCGCAGGCCGCGAATCGGTTGTTGGCGAGGAGTTGGAGTGCGCCGGCGACGGTGGCGACGTCGCCGATCTCGACGCTCCGGAGGGCGTCCTTCTTGTTGCGCGCGCCGATGTCGATCCAGAGGTCCTGGAGCTTGATGGGCTTGCCGCGGTCCTCTTTCTCGGTGAGGTGGATGGGCTTTCGTCCGATGACGCCAGGGACGTCGCCCGCGCGGGCGTGGAGGAGGACGGACTTGCCGACGATGGTGACGGGGTCGATTCCGCCGATCTCGTCGAAGTAGAGGTACCCGTCGTCGGTGACGTGGGTGATCATGAGGCCGATCTGGTCGACGTGGCCGGCGAGCATGACGCGAGGGGAGCCTTTGGGGTTGATGGTTGCGAAGACGTTGCCGTGGACGTCGGATTGGACGTCGTCGCAGTATTGGCGCATGCGCTCCCGGATGACCGCCTGGGCGGGGGTCTCGAAGCCCGAGGGGCTGGGGGCGGCGATGAGTTTCCGAAGGAAGTCCAGTGCGTCCTTTTTCATGGGGGTCTCCTCAAGGGGATCTCATTGCTCGCGCGGCATGAACTGCTCGCGGGCGGTGATGACGGTGACGCGCTCGTCGGAGAGGAACTGGCGGATCTTGCGCCAGTCGAACTTCTCGAAGGAGGTGGAGAAGTCTTCGTTGACGACCTCGCGGTCGGTGAGGAAGAAGATCTTGTTGGTCTTGAGGATCTGCTTCCAGCCGGCGTCGAGCTCCTCGTCGTTCTGGGTTTTGGCGGAGCCGGCGAACTTGTCGAAGTAGGTTTTGCTGTAGAAGCGGAACTTCGGGCGGAGGCTTCCGGTGACGTTCTGGGCGATGCGGTCGTAGACCTTGTCGGAGGCGGCGGAGCCGATGATGACGAGGTCGAATTTCTGTGCAAGGGCGGCGCAGGCGCGGGGGTCGATGGCGCGTTTGGCGATGCCGCCCCCCGGTCGCTGGACGTCGCGACAGACCGGTCGGGTGGAGGTCAGGATGGCGATGGTAGTAGCCATAGGTTTCGCTTGCGCTCTGGGCCGATTTCCAAGTGCGAGATGTAATAGGAGAAGGGGGGAAAGTCAAGGAGAAGATGGGAGGAGGCAAGCGCTTAGCGCGTCTTTGGCGTTGACAAGGAGAGGGGCATGGGGTAGAAGGTCGCGACTCACTAACGGGGCCGCCCTCCCTGGCGGCCGATCGAGCCTGAAAGGAGAAGAAGCGATGGCGCTGGTTCCAGCGAAACAGGTCCTAGCGGAGGCGGCGAAGCGGAAGTACGGGGTGGGGGCGTACAACGTGAACAACATGGAGCAGGTGCAGGCGATCATGGCGGCGGCGCGGGAGACGAAGTCGCCGGTGATCATGCAGGCGAGCCGAAACGCGCTCAAGTACGCGAGCCTCGTGTACCTCAAGCACCTCATGTTCGCGGCGCTCGAGGAGAGCCCGGACATCCCGACGGTGGTGCACCTCGACCACGGCCCGGACCTCGAGACCTGCAAGCAGGCGATCGCGCTGGGGTTCAGCTCCGTGATGATCGACGGGTCGATCGACTACGGCACGAAGGACGCGGGCGGGGGCCATCCGCCCAGGAGCTTCGAGGAGAACATCCGGGTGACGAAGGAGGTGGTGGACTACGCGCACGGCTCAGGCGTGAGCGTGGAAGGGGAGCTGGGGACCTTGGGCGGGATCGAGGACGACACCGAGGCGTCCAAGGTGCAGCTCACGGACCCGGACGAGGTGGAGGAGTTCGTGGCGAAGACGGGCGTGGACATGCTGGCCCTAGCGATCGGGACGAGCCACGGGGCGTACAAGTTCAAGCACGAGCCGAAGCTGGCGATGGAACTGATCGCGGAGTGCAAGAGGCGGGTGAGCGACACGGCGCTCGTGATGCACGGGTCGTCGAGCGTGCCGCCCGAGCTCGTGGAGGTTGTGAACCGTTACGGGGGGAAGCTCAAGCGGACGATGGGTGTGCCGGTGAGCGCGCTCCAGGAGGCGATCCGGCTGGGGGTGAGCAAGATCAACGTGGACACGGACATCCGCCTAGCGTTCACGGGGGCGATCCGCAAGGTCCTAGCGGAGGAGCCGGAGGCGTTCGACCAGAGGAAGTACCTGGGACCGGCGCGGGACGCCGTGACGAAGATCATCGCGCAGCGGATGCGGGACTTCGGGACGGCGGGACACGCGGGGGACTACAAGTGCATGACGCTTGAAGAGATGAAGAGGAAGTACGGGCGGTAAGGGCGGGGAAGGACAGTGAAAGCAAGAGGCCGTCGGGCGCAGTGCCCGACGGCCTCAGCATTTGAAATGGGGGGACCGCTTCTCAATAGCCGAAATCGGCCTTGACGCCGGGGAGGGGTTTCCTGTCGGTCTTGATGAGCGCCTTGGCGGCGGGGGTCATGGAAGAGAAGGCGTGCCACCAGGGCTTGCTCACGGCGCGGGCCAGTGACCGGATCTGGGCGATGCGGGGGAGGGCGATGCGCTGGAAGGAACTCTCGAGGGTGTCCCAGTCCTTGGTGGCCGGGTCGGTGAAGGCTTCCTTGAAGTAGGCGCGTCCGCACATGGGGCCGGCGACGAGGTCGCAGACGATGCCGTACTGGGCGCTGTACTGTTCGAAGTCGACGGCGGCGCTGAGGAGGAGCATGGGGCGTTTGACGACCCGGGCCATGGCGCCAGCGGAGTCGCGGATGACCTGGGGGGAGCTCACCTTGTGGACGCTTGCGCCTTCCTCGACCCAGAGCATGGGGACCTGGGTCTTGTAGAAGGTGCCCAGCGGAGAGAAATCCTCGGCCATGCGGACGACGGCTTCGGGGAGGCGCTTGGCCATGTCGAGCTTGGATTCGCCGGGGGACTGGAAGATGAGCGTCTCGTTGAAGAGGGGTTTGCCGAGCTTCGAGCAGCGCTCGAAGACGTCGGCGAGCCAATCGCGGTTGGCGCTCCAGCTTGACGGGTGAGCGGGGTTGAGCTTCACGAGGGTCTTGAAGCCGTCGACCTCGCGGGCGGCGTCCTCGGGGTTGACGGCGAGCTGGGCGACTTGGCCGCGGCCGTCGTCGACGCTCCGGGTGTTCGTATCCTCGAGCCTTCCGATGAGCATGACGTTTTCGCCGAGCAGCTTGCGGAAGCCCGGGGAGCGGAAGGCGAGGTGATTGAAGAGGGCGGCGGTGGAATTCCCCGCGAGGGCGTGGGCGAAGCGCCGACAGACCTCGGCCACGTCCTCGTCGCCGGCCTCGCGGGATTGTCGCGTGTGCTTGAAGAAGGAGTTCGTGAGCTTGAGATAGGAGTTGTGCTGGTCGGAGGCGAAGACGTCGAGGTCGCCTTCGGGGGCGAACTTCGCGAGCGTGCAAAAGACGGCCTCGGGGACGTCGACGCCGTCAGGGAACTTGGCAAAGGCGGTCATGGAGCGCTCCTTTGCTTGAGGGGGGGCGGCCGGGACCTCTATGGAGGATATCCCGCGAGCGCGGGAAGGCAAGGCGGAAGCGGAAAGACCCCGGCGTCAGGGGGAGGCCGATTCGGGAAGCGAGGAAAGCGCGGAGAGGGCGATGGCGAGGTCGCCCAGGTTGACGTTGATTTCGAGGAAAAGGTCGCCGCCTGAGGAATTTAGGGAGGCGGAGAGACCGGGTCCTGCGAGCCCCGCAGTCGCGGGGTTACGGGCGGCGGCCGCAAGGGCTTGCTTGCGGGGGGAGTCGGGGCGGCGGGCGAGAGCGAGGTCGCGCAGGCTTGCCAGGAGTCGGACGGCGGGGTCCCGCGCCTGCGGGCTAGCAGGCCGGGTAGCGGGCGGTCGGGGGATGAGGGCGAGGACTCCGTCGGCGGAAGCGGGAGGGAGATTCCAAGCCAGGCAGACGGCGTCGGTCGAGCCGAAGAGGCTTCCACGGGGGAGCGCCGGAGCGCTGGAGGAGGCGGAGGGCGACGCGAGCGAGAGGACAGAGGCGACGCGGCCGAGGTATTCCCCGGCGCGCGGGGCATAGACGGCGGGGGAGTGGGAAGGGAAACGCGCGAGGAGGCCGTTGGCGACGGGGAGCCAGTGCTGCGCGACTCGATCGATCGTGTCGAGGGTCGGGTCGTCGCAATGCTCCCAGAGGAAAGCGCCGAGTTCGCCCGCGCGTTCCGCGGTGAGGAAAGACGCGCCTCCCGTTCCGGGAAAGGAGGCGAGGGAGGCGAGCGACTTCCCGGCGAAGAGGTCGCGGTCGGGATTGGCCGTGTCCGTGGGGAGTGAAGCCGGCTCGCTAGCGGTCCCGCGCCTGCGGGAGGGGGGACGGGCGAGATCATAGAGGGCGAGGAGGAGGTCCTTGAGGTCGTTTGAATGGGAGGGGGCGGGGGCGAGGTTCCACGTCACGCAGGCGAGGGTGTTATCGGTCCAGAGCTGCGCGGGCTCGCTAGCGCGCGCGGAAGAGAACGCGGCAAGGAAGCGCGCGAGGAAAGAGTCGGGAAGCGGGCGGAGGGCCGCGCGGATGGAGAGGGGGGCCCCCGGCGTGGTCGGCTCGGCAGTTGAAGGGCTGGCGAGTGTGAAGTCGGCGTTGAGAAAGTCGATCGCGGAGGCGAGGGGTAGTGCGGCTGCGAGGAGAGGATGACGATCGGCGCCTGCGGAGGCGCGCAGGGAGTCGAGTCGCGGCGCGAGGGCGGGGAGGGCCCTCTTGGGGAAGAGGATGAGCGTGACGTCGGGAGGGCCGCCTGGAGCGGGGGCGATGTGGAAGCGTGAAAGAGCGGAGGGTGAGCCGGCGGGGAAGTCGCGCAGACGAAGGGCGAGCTCGGGGGAGGAGCACACGGCGGCGCGGGCCTGCGGGAGCGCGGCGGCGTAGAGCTTTCTTCCGCCCGGACGCTGGACTTCGTCCGCGCCCGTGGGGAGCGGCGAGATCTGGGCGAGCGAATCGGAATGGAGGAAGGCGCTGTAATCGGTGACCGGGACGACGAAGGCGAAGGAGAGCGGACCCGAGACGGGAACGTCGAAGAGCAGGAACACGGCGCTTCGAGCGCCATCGAGGCCGGCGAAGCTCTCGGGGCCGAAGGAGAGGGCGGGAGGGGCGGACGAGGGCGAGAGCTGACGCAGGAGTTCCTCGAGCTTGGGGGAGACGTCGCGGGGGGAGCGGATCTGGACGGCTAAGAGAACGTCCGCGGGGAGACGCGATAGGGGATCGTCCGCGGGGAGAGAGGCGGGCGCGGCGAGGACGGGGGAGGTAACGCAGATCAGCGCAAGGGAGAGAACCGCCGGGTACCGGATCGCGGCGTAACTTGAAGTGAAAAAAGAGGATACGACGGAAATCATGGCGGAATCGTACCCGCGGCAGAGGTGGAATGTCAAGAGAAAAGGGCGCGCCGCTTGAGACGCCGCGGGGGATCGTGTCTAATGGCTGAAGGCGCGCCGGCGTCGGGACGCAAGATCAGGAGGTTGACGAAACGATGGCTTACAAGGTGATCGCGACGGACATTGCGTGGCCGGAGCCTCGCGTGGAGCGGGAGGTGCTGGGGCGCGCGGGAGCGGAGCTTGTGCTCGCCAAGAGCGGGGAGGAGCAGGAGCTTCTCGAGCTGGTGAGCGAAGCGGACGCGATCCTCACGTGCTGGAAGCTGGTGACGCAGAATGTGATCGACGCGGCGCCCAAATGCATCATCATCAGCCGGTACGGGGTCGGGCTCGACAACATCGCGGTGCCGCACGCGACGAAGCGGGGGATCATCGTCACGAACGTGCCGGAGTATTGTCTCGAGGAGGTGAGCGACCACGCGATCGCGCTCATCCTCACCTTAGCTCGCAAGACGGCGCTGTACGACCGGACGCTCAGGGGCGGGGTGTACGATCGGGAGGCGGGATACCCGATGCGCAGGCTCAAGGGGCTGGCGGTGGGAGTGGTGGGGCTCGGGAAGATCGGGAGGTTGGTGACGAGGAAGGCGCGAGGGCTTGGGTTCCGGGTCCTAGCGAGCGACCCGGCGGTGAGCGCGGAGGAGGCGCGGTCGGAGGGCGCCACGCTCATGTCGTACGAGGATCTCCTCTCGCAGGCGGATTTCGTGACGCTTCATGCGCCTCTCACGGGAAAGACGAGACACATGATCGGCGCGCGCGCGCTCGGGAGGATGAAGAAAACGGCGTTTCTCGTGAACACGTCGCGGGGGCCTCTCGTCGACGAGGAGGCGCTCCACGCAGCGCTCGAAAAAGGAATCATCGCGGGGGCGGGCTTAGACGTGTTTGAGGAGGAGCCGGTTCGGAAGGATTCGGCGATCCTCGAGCATCCGAACGTGGTGGTGACGCCTCACGCGGCGTTCCTGTCCGAGGAGTCGGTGGTGGATCTCGAGACGCAGGCGGCGCAGCACGTGGTGGATGCGCTCGAGGGGAGGCGGCCCGGGGACATCGTGAACGGCGAGGTGCTCAAGCAGGGGAATCTTAGGGCGAAGTTCAAGAGGTGAGGCTGTCTCAGCGGGGGGGGAAGTCAGGG
>JAZDKG010000177.1:0-2291 GCA_043803205.1 Planctomycetota bacterium | reverse complement strand
CGGGATGCCTGTCCCGACCTGCTCTCGCTGGTCGCGGTGCTGCGTGACCGGGTCGTGGGGCACATGCTCTTTAGCCCCGTTGCGCTTGAGTGCAGGGAGGGACCGCTCATGGGCATGGGGCTGGCGCCTATGGCCGTCCTCCCCCGGCACCAGCGAAAAGGAATCGGCTCAAAGCTCGTGGAGCGAGGTCTCCACTTTCTGAAACAGCGATCCTGCCCATTCCTCATTGTATTGGGACACCCGACATACTATCCTCGCTTCGGCTTCGCCCCTGCCTCCCGCCACGGCATACGAAGCCAGTGGGATGGCGTTCCGGACGAAGCGTTCATGGTTCTGATCCTGGATGAGCCGCGCATGCGCCGCGCCTCCGGGGTCGCTAGATACCGCCCTGAATTCAATGAAGCTACATAGCACAGACAGCAACTGGACCCATCCCCCGACCGCACAGTCCTCCGTCGCTAGAGTAGCCCGTTGATCCCGATACTGTCGGTGAAGGAGCCCCCATGCGACGCCTCCCCATCCTGTCTATCCTGTCCATCCTGTCGCGTTTACGTTCTTTCTACATCTCTCTTGCCGTCTCCCACGAGACCTCAGGAGAACTCCCCCCCGACCTCCTCTTCGTCGACGGCAAGCCCTTCTTCCCCATCGTCGTCTGGAACCAGCCCAAGTGGCTCATCAAGACCCACAAAGACCTCGGCGCAAACGTCATCGTCGCCGGCGAGCGCCTCACCGGCCGTTCCCATGTCCTGAGCATCCTCAATGAAGCCCAGGCCCAGGGCGTCTACGTCGCCCTCCCCATCGACGCCTTCACCGAAGAATACGATTCCCACTCGGCCCTCCTCTTCTGGCTCTTCCCGGACGAGCCCGACCTGCCCCGCAAGCCCTCCGCCCCTTCCTTCTCCGTCGACGCTGGCCCCGACCCCAAGGTCTACTGGGAAGGCGAGAGCGCCCAGACCCACGACTTCCCCTCGGGCTGGCTCGCCGTCACGAGCGACAATCTCTCGAGCGGGCGGTGGCTCTCCGCGCACATCACCTCCCTCGACAAGCCCGTCTCCGCTCGCTACCGCGTGAGCGTCCCCGAGGCCCGTACCTATCGCCTCTACGTCCGCGAGTTCAACAAGGAGTGGGCCTCCCCGACCGACTGGCGCTTTGACGATAACGCCTGGCGGACCACCCCCCGCTCCATGAAGTGCATCACCAAGGTCATCGACCTCGGTAACTACCGTGGCGTCGGCTGGTGCGACTACGGCGACGTCACCCTCTCCGCCGGCGAGCACACCTTCGACGTCCGCATCTCCCAGGCCCGCACGATGGGGAAGAAGTCTCCCGCCAACGAGCTCTGGGGCGCCTACGACGCCTTTCTCCTCGCTCCCTCCGCCCTCTCACCCTCGGCCCTCCCGGGCTCCTCCTCCCTTTCTTCTGCCCTCGCCCTCAAGCGCGTCCCCCGAGTGGACATCCCCGCCTATACCTCCCAGGTCGCCGCCTTCCGCGCCAAGAAACCCACGAAGCCCCTGTGCGTCAACTTCACCGTCCGCTTCTTCGACCCCTACCGCCAGCTCGACCCGTCCCTCTACCCCCTTTACATCGCGCAAGCCGACATCGTCTCCTACGACCACTATCCCGTCACCGGCTGGAACCGCCCGGACCGCGTACCCGAGCTTCAATCTTCGATGGCCGCCTTCAAGGCCCTCGTCTCCGACAAACCCTCCTTCGTCTATATCGAGAATGCCGACCAGGACCTCGACTGGACCCCCAAGGAGACCCGGGGCGCAAACGCCGCCGAAATCCGCGCCATGGCGTGGATGACCGTCATCGAAGGCGCTACCGGGCTGGGCTGGTTCCCCCTCGCCTTCAATCCCTTCCGCTGGACGAACTTCTCCGACGAGGAGAAGGACGCTACCGCCCGCGTCAACCGCGAAGTCACCGGCCTCGCCCCCGTCATCCTCGACCGCGACGCGCTCCTTCCCGTCCGCGTCTCGGGCCCCGCCTGCGCCACCGCTAGACGCACCCCGCAAGGCATCTACATCTTCGCCGCGAGCCTCGATACCCGCTCCCTACGCGACATCGCCCTGTCCGTCGAAGGCCTCGCGGGCGTCGCGGAAGTCCTCGGCGAATCCCGCTCCCTCTCCGTCGAGAGCGCTTCTCTGTCTGATCGCTTCGACCCCCTCGCCGTCCACCTCTATCTCGTATCCCTTCCGGAACCGGGCGGCTAAGCCCCGGCGTTCGCTCTCTTTGTTCCTCTTTTGCTGGGACTCGCCCCCAAGGTTCACAAAGAGCTTCGTGCGGCCTTC
>JAZDKG010000176.1:0-3454 GCA_043803205.1 Planctomycetota bacterium | reverse complement strand
CGATGTGATGGAAGAGGTGCTTGCCGGAATGAGGGACAAGCTCGCCTATCTGTGAGGAGATCCAGCGCAGTGCCTGCCGGCTATCCGCCTTTCTCGGTGAGCGAATACTCCGCGTATCCGCTGACCTTCGAAGAGAGCGATGAGAAGCTCCCCGACTCGCTGTGGAAGAGGGACCCGGCGTGGGCGGTGCGGGAAGGCCGAGGGCGTTTCCGCCTGGCGTGGAACGCCGGCGGCCATTGCGGAAAGGACTCGTCGTGAGCGGACTTGTAGAGGGGAAAACCGCGGTCGTCACAGGATCATCGTCGGGCATCGGGGCCGGTATCGCGAAGGTGCTCGCACGTGAGGGTGCTGACGTCGTCGTGCACTATCGAACGAACTTGGCAGGCGCGAGGAAGACGGCGCGAGAAGTGAGGGGTTACGGACGCCGGGCGCTGGTGGTGCAGGCAGACGTGCGCTTGGCTGAAGAGGTGAATCGACTGTTCAATTCTGTGCTTGGGCGTTTCGACCGCATCGACCTTCTGGTCAATAATGCGGGCATGACCACGAGAAGGCCGTTCCTCGAGTCCGACGAGGCGCTTTTCGACGCGGTGATGGATACGGACGTCAGAGGGCTGTTCCTCTGTTCGCATCGGGCGGCGTCGATCATGAAGGAGCAAGGCGGGGGGCGGATCATCAACATCTCGTCGATCCATGACAAGCTCACCAGTCACCATTTCTCCCTGTACGCCGCGGCCAAGGGAGCCGTGAGCCGGATGACAGCCGCGATGGCGGTGGACCTTGCGGATTTCGGGATCACCGTGAACGCGATCGCGCCAGGATGGGTTCCGGTCGAAAGCGACGGCGAATACCCCAAGGCCCTCCTTGACGCGTTCTCCAGATGCGTCCCTGCGGGGCGTCCGGGTACCCCGGAAGACGTGGGAGAACTGGCCGCGTTTCTGGCCTCCGATCGCGCCGCCTGGCTCACCGGCCAGGTCATCCATCTCGATGGCGGCGCATCCTGCATGATCCACATGCCATCGAGGAGGCTGGATCGCCATCTGTACGAACCTGGCACATAGCGCGCTGTTCGCGATCTTTGACGGCAACGCGTAGTCTGACCGCGCTGCGGCCCAAGTGAAAACCAAGCCGAAAGAAGCTGCACTTAGGTCGTCGGCCAATACATGCATTTAAGGTCACTGCTGCCCTGACGATCGCCACGATGCCCGCCTTGACCGGATCGGGGAGGCTGTCCCATGCCTCGACGACGGACGCAAAGTCGGGAGGGAGGTTCGTAGTTCTAAATGCTGCATACTCCGGCTGCAAGAACGTGTCCGGGACCTGTTCGGAAGGTGATGGGCTCTTGTCGGGATGCTTCTCCCGTGCGTCGCCGGAAGTGCCTGACTGTGTGCGGTCTTGTGCTGAAGCTGCCTGGACGTTGTGCGCATCTTGTGCTGCGTCCTCCGCAACGCCAGACGGGTTCAAATCCCGCCGCCTCCACCACATTCCGCGTCCCGCGGAATGTGGTGACCCTGAGAAGCGTAGCGACGAAGGGCCTGAAGACCTGATCCAGGTTGAGACCCTCTCGCGCTTTTCCGCCGACCATCGCAAACGCGGACCTCCGCCCCCTTGCCACGCGCTCCGACCTCATTATAATTCGAACGCCCTACGCTAGAGGGAACGGGCGGCCGGGCCTCTCCGCGCCGGTTGCTTCTCTAATGAAAGGCGGTGAAGGATGTTGGAGGAACGTTCCGTCGACACGGCTGCCCGGCAGCTTCTCAAGCGCGCTGAGGAGGAGAAGATCTCCACCATGTTCTCCCGTAGCGCTGAGATGAAAAGCTGCCCGATCGGCGGGTCGGGCGCCTGCTGCCGGCAGTGCGCCATGGGACCGTGCCGCCTCGTCGGCAAGCCCGGCGAGGAAAAGGTCGGCGTCTGCGGCGCCACCCTGCATACCGTCTCCGCTCGGAACCTCCTCGTCCACATCGCCACCGGCGCCAGCGCCCACAGCGACCACGGAAGGGACCTCGCCCACCTCCTCATCGCCGTCGGAAGAAAAGAAGCCCCCAACTACAAGGTCACGGACGAGGGAAAGCTCCGCCGCCTCGCCGTGGAATTCTCCATTGAGACGAAGGGAAAATCCGTCGAGAAACTCGCCGAGGAGGTGGGGATCGCCTGTCTCAACGAGTTCGGCCGCACCGACGGTTACGTTACCTTCACGAACCGCGCCCCCGCCCCCCGTCAGAAGATCTGGGACGAGCTGGGCATCCGGCCCCGCGCCGTCGACCGTGAGATCGTCGAGGCCCTCCACCGCGCCCATGCCGGCATGGATCAGGACCCGAAGAGCATCCTGCGCCACAGCCTGCGCACCGCTTTGGGGGATGGCTGGGGCGGCTCGATGGTCGCCACCGACGTCACCGACATCCTCTTCGGCACGCCCCTCGCCCGCACCTCCAGCGTCAACCTCGGCGTCCTCTCCCAGGACAAGGTCAACGTCATCATCCACGGACACGAGCCTACCCTCTCGGAGATGATTGTCGCCGCCAGCCAGGATCCCGAGATCCTCGCTTACGCCAAGTCCAAAGGCGCCGCAGGAATACAGATCGCCGGGCTCTGCTGCACCGCGAACGAGATCCTCATGCGCCAGGGCATTCCCTCTGCGGGAAACTTCCTTAGCCAGGAGCTCGCCATCATCACGGGCGCCGTCGAGGCCATGGTCGTCGATATCCAGTGCGTCGTGCAGGGCCTCGTCAAAACCGCGGGCTGCTTCCACACCAAGGTCGTCACGACCAGCCCCAAGGTCCACATCGAAGGCGCGACCCACCTCGAGTTCGAGGAGGAACACGCCTACGACGTGGCCAAGCGCATCCTCAAGCTCGCCTGTGACAACTTCCCCAACCGCCGCAAGGATCGCGTCCGCATCCCCAGCGAGCGCGAGAACCTCGTAGCGGGCTTCAGCCATGAATTCATCAACTACATGCTCGGCGGCCGCTTCCGCGCTTCCTTCCAGCCCCTCAACGACAACATCATCAATGGGCGCATCAAGGGAGTGGCCGGCGTCGTCGGCTGCAATAACCCCCGCGAGATCCACGACCGCACCTCCGTCGAGATCGTCAAGGAGCTTATCGCCAACGACGTCCTCGTCGTCCACACCGGTTGCCAGGCGCTCGCCAGCGCCAAGTGCGGGTACCTCCAGCCCGAGGCCGCCTACGCCCACGCCGGGGAGGGCCTGCGCAGCGTCTGCGAGGCCGTCGGCATCCCCCCCGTCCTCCATCTTGGAAGTTGCGTCGACAACTCCCGCATCCTCACCATCGCCACCCAGATCGTCCGCACAGGCGGACTCGGGGAGGATATCTCCGATCTCCCCATGGTCGGCATGGCCCCGGAATGGTTCTCCCAGAAGGCGCTCTCCATCGGCACGTATTTCGTCGCTTCCGGCGCCTACGTGCTCTTCGGCGTCAGCTCCCCCGTGTCCGCCAGC
>JAZDKG010000175.1:0-5747 GCA_043803205.1 Planctomycetota bacterium | reverse complement strand
CCATCCGGGAGGGGCATCCCCCCCCCGTGAACGTGGAGGAGCTGGATTTCTACGTGCACTGAGGCCCATCGAGGGCCTCGTCGATCCATCCGCCGGCGGCGACCTCATCGGCCTCGTAGAAGACGGCGGCCTGTCCGGGCGTGATCGCGCGCTGGGGCTCGTCGAAGGTAACCAGGGCACGGCCGCTCTCATCGACCGCGACAGCGGCCTCGGCGGGGCGATGCCGGTGCCGGATCTGCACGTGGGCGCGGAAGGGCTCCGGGGCGGGACCCTTCGAGACCCAGTTCACCGCCGCCGTGCGCAGCCGCCTGGCGTAGAGCTCCTCAAGCGGTCCGATGACGACCTCGCGGGTCGCCGGACGTACCGCGATAACGTAGCGGGGCTCGCCGAACGCGCGTCCCAGCCACCGGCGCTGGCCGACCGTGAAAAGCTCGATCCCTTCGTGTTCCCCAAGCACGTTTCCTTGCGAATCCACGATCTTTCCGGGAGAGAGGGGCAAAGCACTTCGGCGGAGGAGTTCGCGGTAATCCCCGGACGGGACGAAGCAGATATCCTGGCTTTCCCTCTTGGCGCTGACGGGGAGGCCACGGCCGGCGGCAAGGCGACGCACCTCCTCCTTGGTGAGTCCGCCCAGCGGGAAGAGGGCGCGTGACAGCTGTTCCTGCGAGAGGGCAAAGAGCACATAGGACTGGTCCTTGTCGGGATCCAGTCCCCGCATCAGTCGCAGGCGCCCTTCGCGCCGCTCGCAGCGGGCGTAGTGTCCCGTCGCGATGAAGCTCGCCCCCAGGGCATCTGCGAAACGGACCAGCCGTCCAAACTTGAGGAAAGCGTTGCAGAGGATACACGGATTGGGGGTCCGCCCGTTGCGGTACTCGTCCAGGAATCTGACGATGAGCCCCTGGAAGTCGCGCTCGAAGTTGAGGACGTGGAACTTGATTCCGAGGAGGGAGGCGACGGCGCGGGCGTCGCCGGCGTCTTCGGCGCTGCAGCAGGTCCGCTCCGCGCCGGTGACACCGGTGCGCATGAAGAGCCCGTGCACGTCGAACCCCTGCTCCACGAGGAGCATCGCCGCGGCGCTCGAGTCCACCCCCCCACTCATCGCAACGACCACCTTGTCCGACATCGGGCTGGAAGCTCCACGGGGAAAAGCGCCAAGTCCTGGGGCAAGCCCCCATCCCCTTTACCCGAGGGCAGGGGACCCTATAATAGAGCCCGATCTGGCGGCTGTCGAGAGGCGGGAAGCAAGGATGACCCTCGTCATCGGGATCGATGAGGCCGGGTACGGTCCGACACTGGGACCGCTCGTTACCTCGGCGGCGGTTTTCCGGACCGGGAGCGCGGACTGCCGTCTACATGAGGCGCTCTCTTCGGTCGTTACGCCGAATGTCTGCGACAAGGAGCGATTGATCATCAATGACAGCAAGAAGGTATTCAGTCGAGACGAGGGAGGGCTGGCGAGGCTGGAGGAGGCGGTGCTCGCGTTCGCAGCCGCTTCCGGGAAGTTGCCGCGCTCACCGTCCGAGCTCCTGCGCGCGCTTGGTGATGGCGCCTTCGAGGACCGTTCCCAATGCCCCTGGTACGGGTGTCTCGACCGGCCGATCCCGACGAGCGCCGACATCGCGCGCGTGCGGGAGCGGGCCGCCGCGCTACGCAAGGCCCTCGGGGAGCGATCGATCGAGTTCGTGGGTCTGGCAACGCGCGTCATCGAGACACCGAGGTTCAACGCGGAGCTCGCCCGCACGGGGAACAAGGCACGGGTCCTCTTCGCTGCATTCGCGAGGCTCCTGGACGGTGTACTTGCCGCGACGGCCGACGAACAGGTCCGTGTCAGCGTGGACCGACATGGGGGGCGACACTACTATCAGAAGGCGCTTGCGGGCGCCTGGCCGCTTGCGCGGATCCAGGTCGTGCGCGAAGGCCCGCGCGAGAGCTGCTACCGGATGGCCACCGCGCACGGGAGGACGGTGGACCTCTCGTTCGCCGTCGGGGCCGACGGGTCGAGCCTTCCGGTGGGGCTAGCGAGCATGGCATCGAAGTACGTGCGGGAGCTTTCCATGATGGCGCTGAATGAGTGGTGGGCGCGACTGGTTCCGGGGCTCGCGCCCACGGCGGGGTATCCCCAGGACGCCCGCAGGTTCCTTGAGACGATCGAACCGGCGATCGTCTCCGCTGGCATCGACCGGCGGACATTAGTCCGAGAACGGTAGAAAGAGAGACGAGTATGGGAGTGCACGTGGCCGTCGTCGGCGTCACAGGGGCGGTCGGAACGCAGATGCTTCGGGTGCTCGAGAGCAGGAAGTTTCCGGCGGACAAGCTCACGGCGCTGGCGTCGGCGAGGTCGGTGGGACGCAAGGTCACCTTCCGGGGGCGGGAGATCTCTGTCCAGGAGCTGCGGGCCGAGGCGTTCGAGGGTGTGCGGATCGCCCTTTTCAGCATCCCGAAGAACCTGAGCCGGCAATTCTCGCCGGAGGCGGCGCGGCGCGGGTGCGTGGTCGTGGACAACTCCAACGCGTTCCGCATGGAACCGGACGTGCCGCTCGTCGTGCCTGAGGTCAACGCCCACGCGATCCGGCGGCACAAGGGGATCATCGCCAACCCGAACTGCTCGACGATCCAGATGGTGGTGGCGCTCAAGCCGATCCACGACGCGGCGCGGATCAAGCGGATCGTGGTGACAACCTTCCAGTCGGTGAGCGGAGTGGGGCTCAAGGCGGTCGACGAGCTCCTGCGCGAATCGAGGGCGTACCTGGCGCAGGAACGCTTCGAGAACAAGGTCTTCCCGCACCCGATCGCGTTCAACTGCATCCCGCAGATCCCGCAATCGGACGCCTTCGAGCCGAACCTCTACACCACGGAAGAAATGAAGATGGTGCGGGAGACGCAGAAGATCATGGAGGATGACTCCATCCGCGTCACCTCCACGACGGTCCGCGTGCCTGTCTTCTACGCGCACAGCGAGTCCGTGAACATCGAGACGGAGCGAAAACTCACGGTCGGCGAGGCCCGCGAGATCCTGAGCAAGGCGCCCGGCGTCAAGGTGATCGACGACCCGGCGACGCAACGGTACCCGCTGGCCAGATCTGCGGAAGGGACCGACGACGTCTTCGTCGGGCGCATCCGCGAGGACGAGTCGATCCCGGCGGGTCTCAATCTCTGGATTGTGGCGGACAACCTGCGCAAGGGGGCGGCGCTCAACGCCGTCCAGATCGCGGAGAGGCTCCTTTAGACAACATCCGGGAGCCGATGAAGAACGTCAAGCTCACGATCGCGTACGACGGGACGGCGTTCAGCGGCTGGCAGCGTCAGGAGAACGCGCGGACGGTGCAGCAGGTGATCGAGGAAGCGCTGCGCGCCATCACGGGGGAGGAGACAACGATCACGGGCGCCGGGCGCACGGACGCGGGGGTCCATGCGCGCGGGCAGGTGGCGAACTTTCACACCGCCAAGGAGCTTCCCGCCGCCACCTTCCAAGCTGCGCTCAACGCAACGCTCCCGCCGGACATCGCAATCCTCGACGCCGAGGAGGTCGGCGAGACATTCCACGCGCGCCACCACGCGCGGCGGAAGCGCTATGAGTACGTCCTGTGGAACGCCCCCGTGCGACCCGTCTTCGAGCGCCACTTCGCCTGGCACGTGCCCGGTCCCCTCGATGTCGCAAGCATGGCCGCGGCGGCGCGGCGGCTCATCGGGGAGCACGACTTTCGGGCTTTCGCGCGCGAGGTGCCCCCCGAGAAGGACTGCGTGCGGGCGCTCTACGAGCTTTCCATCGTGGAGACGCGCCCTCGGGTGGTCTTCACTTTCCAAGGGAGCGGCTTCCTGCACACGATGGTCCGTTCGCTCGTCGGGACGCTTCTCCTCGTCGGGCACGGGAAGGCGACGCCCGACGACGTGGCGGCGATCCTCAGGTCACGGGACCGGACGGTTGCCGGCCCCACGGCGCCGCCCCACGGGCTTACCTTGGCTGAGGTCGCATACTGAATCGATGCGGATCCTGCATGTCATCACGCGTCTCATCATCGGGGGAGCCCAGGAGAACACGCTGCTCTCGGTGAAGGGGCTCCTGGACCGCGGGCACGATGTCCTCCTCGTCACGGGACCCGCGCCGGGGCCCGAGGGTGACCTCTTCGAGCAGGCGCGCGCGTGGGACGTGCCCACGATCATCCTCGATGAGCTGTGCAGAGAAATCAACCCGGTGAGGGACGCTCGGGCGCTCGTCAAGCTCGAGAGGGTCCTCGTCCGGAGGCGCCCGGACGTCGTTCACACCCACAGCTCGAAGGCGGGGATCGTGGGGCGCCTAGCGGCTCGCATCGCGCGCGTGCCCGTCATCATCCACACGATCCACGGCACCTCCTTCGGATCGCATGAGCCCGCGTGGCGCAACGCCCTGTTCCGGGCGGCGGAGCGATCCTGCGCCTGCTGGACCGACCGCATCGTCACCGTCGCCGACGCAATGATCGAGGAATCGCTTGCGGCGAGGACGGCGCCGCGATCGAAATTCCTCACCGTCTACTCGGGGATGGACGTGGAGCCCTTCCTCGAGAGCGAACGCCTGCGCGGAGACGCCCGGAAGCGCTTCGGGTTCCGCGACGACGAGGTTGTGGTCGGGAAGATCGCGCGGCTCTTCGAGTTCAAGGGGCACGAGGACGTCCTTCGCGCGGCGCAGGCCGCCTGCCGGGAGGTGCCGAACCTCCACTTGCTCTTCGTGGGCGACGGGATCCTGCGGGGGCGCCTCGAGGAGCTCGCGGTGGAACTCGGCGTCCGCGAGAAGGTCGTGTTCGCGGGGCTCCTCCCCCCCTCGGAGATCCCGGAAGCTATCGCCGCAATGGATGTAGTCGTGCATGCGTCCTTGCGTGAGGGGCTGGCGCGCGCCCTACCGCAGGCGCTCCTGTCGGGGCGGCCTGCGATCGCCTATGCGCTGGACGGGGCGCCCGAGGTGGTGCTCCCCGACAAGACCGGCATCCTTGTGCAGCCGGGGGACGTGGGGGAGCTCGCGCGCGCGATGGTGAAGCTGACGAGGGACGCCGGCGCCCGCGCGGCGATGGGCAAGCTGGGACGCGAGCTCTTCCGCGACCAGTTCCGTGCGGAGGTCATGGTGCAACGTCTCGAAGAGCTCTACCGAGCGGAGCTCTCGCGCAAGAGCGCCCGCAGATTTTCAAGATGACAGTGACGAGAAAGGGGGCTAGCCGCGGAACGCGGCGAAGGCGAGGGTCGCGTTGTGCCCGCCAAAGCCGAAGGAGTTCGACAGCGCGACGTCGATGGCGAGATCGCGCGCAACGTTCGGGACGTAGTCCAGGTCGCACTCGGGGTCTGGGGTTTCCTGGTTGATGGTGGGATGCACCCTCCCTGCGAACACGGACAGGCAGGCGGCGATCGCCTCCACCCCTCCGGAGGCACCGAGAAGATGCCCGACCATGGATTTCGTGGAGCTTATGGCGATCTGGCGCGCGTGGTCGCCGAAGAGGGTCTTGATCCCGCGCGTCTCGGAGATGTCGCCCTTGACGGTGCTTGTCCCGTGGGCGTTGATGTAGCTCACGCGTCCGGGGTCGATTCTTGCATCTTCGAGCGCAGCGCGCATAGCGGCGCGCGCACCCTCGCCGTCCTCGTCCGGGTCCGTGATATGGGAGGCGTCACCGCTCATCCCGAAGCCGACCACTTCGCAGTAGACGCGCGCCCCGCGGGCGCGGGCGTGCTCGATCTCCTCCAGCACAATGATACCGGCGCCCTCGCCCATGACGAAGCCGTCGCGG
>JAZDKG010000174.1:0-28462 GCA_043803205.1 Planctomycetota bacterium | reverse complement strand
CTGGTTCCGGCTGCCGATCATGAACTCCGAGTAGTTCGCGAGGTTGTCCTGCTTGCTGTCCTTGAGCCTCGCGGCGGCCGTCTCGGCCGACATCCTGACGAGCGCCTGCCACTGTGCGAGGTCCGCGAGGTGCTGATCGAGCTGCCGCTGCGTTTCCTCCACCCGGGCCTTTTCCTTGTCCAGCTCCGCCCGGTTCGCCTGCGCGTTCTTGTGCATGACATAGCTCACCAGGAGTCCGATCACTAGGATCACCACGCAGATGATGACCGGCGCCGGCGATAATCCCAGTCGGCCCGATGACAACGTCCTCTTGGTCATGGTGGAGCCGCCCTTCAACACAAACCGTCCGTACGGTGGCCGGACCTGTCTCGCCGGATTCACCTACGCATTCTAAGGATTCTCCGGAAAACGTGTCAACAAAAAAAGAAACCGAAATCCCTTGACAGCGCCGTCCCGCGGTGTATATATGCTGCTGAACACTCTTACGTGTCCCCGCTTGCCAGTACCGGACCGTTCCAAGTTTCTTGCGGGGCGGGATTCCGGGACGGCGAAGGCGCCCGAAAATGCGGGGGATCGGTCAGCACTCCCTGACAGTCGTTCCTGCCCTTGGTTCCGAGGCATCCCCGGTTTGACGTCTCTTCACCCCGTTGCGCCTCGGCGCGCCTTTGCGTGAAGGGCTCCCCATAGACCCCGGCCGGACGTAAGGCCGCGTCCCCCTGGGACTCCTCCCGAGTCGTCGCCCCGCACGTAGTTCCGGAAGTCGCCGACCCACAAGACGAAAATGAAATCCCTTTACCTCATTGACGGACACGCCCTTCTCTACCAGTCCTTCTACGCCATCGGCGCCATGACGGGACCCAGGGGAGAGCCCACCAACGCCGTCTACGGCTTCATGAGCACGCTTCTCAAGATCATCCGTGAGAAGTCCCCCGCCTGCGTCGTCGTCGCCTTCGACGACAAGGAACCCACCTTCCGGCACGACGTCTTCCGGGAATACAAGGCCCAGCGCAAGCCCGTGCCTCCCGACCTCGTCGCCCAGATCCAGCCCACCCGCGAGCTCCTCCAGGCCATGGGCATCCCCACGTACTCCGCCCCGGGCTACGAGGCCGACGACGTCATCGGGACCATCGTCGCGCAGGCGGAGCGCGAGCTCGACGAAGTCGTCATCGTCACCCGCGACAAGGACGCCCGCCAGCTCCTCTCCGAGCGCACCCGGATCTACGACAGCCGCCAGGATACCTACCTCGACGCGAAGGCCCTCCAGGACGAGGACGCGATCACCTCGGCCCAGGTTCCCGATCTCATGGCCCTCTCCGGGGACGCGACCGACAACATCCCGGGCGTCCCGGGCGTCGGCCCGAAGACGGCGCTGGCGCTCATACAGAAATACCGCGACCTCGAGGCGGTGCTGGCCGCCGCGTCCGACATGCCTCCCTCCAAGCGCCGTCAGGCGCTCATCGACTACGCCGACCAAGCGCGCCTCAGCCTCAAGCTCGTCACGATCGACCGCAACGTCCCCCTCACCGCGGACCTCACCCCCTTTCGCTTCGATTGCATGGACCGCGGGCGCCTTTTCGACATCTTCTCCCGTCTCGGCTTCAAGCGCTTCATGGAGGAGCTCGCCTCCCCCGAGCGCGAGGACGCCGCAGGCGCCCGACGCAACTACCGGGCCGTCCGGTCGTGCGTCGATCTCGCCGAGCTCGTCGAAGTCCTGCGCCGCGCGCCTCGGATCAGCGTGGACCTCGAGACCACCGACCCGAATCCGGTCGCGGCGCAAATCGTCGGCTTGTCCTTCGCATGGAAGGAGCGCGAGGCCGTCTACGTCCCCGTGCGCTGCGCCCTCGAGAAGGACCTCCTCGATCTCGACGTCGTGCTCGACGCGCTGCGTCCGGTCCTCGAATCCGAAGACGTCCCCAAGACCGGCCAGAACCTGAAGTACGACTTCATCGTCCTCGGGAACTACGGGGTCGAGCTCCGCGGGATCGTCTTTGACACGATGCTCGCCTCCTACCTCCTCGCGCCGGGCCGCCGTCGCCATAACATCGACAACCTCGCCATGGAGTTCCTGCACCTCAAGAAGATTCCCACGGAGGACCTCCTCGGCAAAGGGAAGAACGTCCGCCGGATGGACGAGGTCCCCCTCGATGCGGTCACCGAGTACGCCTGTGAGGACGCGGACGTTGCGCTGCGCCTGACGAACGTGCTGGAGCCGGAGATCGAGAAGGCCGAGCTCGGCGGGCTCCTGCGGGAGGTGGAGATCCCGCTTCTGACGTGTCTAGCGCGCATGGAGGCCGCCGGCGTGGCACTGGACGCCGCCTACCTGGGGGAGCTCTCGCAGCGACTCCACGAGCGGCTCGAGGATCTGCGCGGACGCATCCATGAGATGGCCGGAAAGCCCTTCAACATCGACAGCCCCAAACAGCTCGCGGGCGTCCTTTTCCGAGACCTGGGCCTCCCGCCCGTCCGCAGGACCAAGACCGGCTTCTCGACCGACAGCTCCGTGCTCGAGGTCCTCGCCCGCAGACACGAACTCCCCCGCCTCATCGTCCAGTACCGCCAGATCGCCAAGTTGCTGGGCACCTACGTCGACGCGCTCCCCAAGATGATCGTTCCCAAGACCGGGCGCGTCCACACCTCCTTCAATCAGACAGTGACCGCGACCGGGAGGCTCTCCTCCAGCGATCCGAACCTCCAGAACATCCCCGTGCGCACCGAGGTCGGCAGGGAGATCCGGCGCGCCTTCGTGCCCGGGGCACCCGGACGCGTGCTCCTCACCGCGGACTACTCCCAGATCGAGCTCAGGGTGCTCGCGCACCTGAGCAGGGATTCCTCCCTCCTCCGCGCCTTCCGGAACGACGAGGACATCCACGCCGCCGTCGCCGCGGAGATCTTCGGCGTCGACCTTTCCGACGTGACGGCCGAGATGCGCTCGCGCGCGAAGGCCGTCAACTTCGGGATCATCTACGGGCAGACCGCCTTCGGCCTCTCGCAGGCGATCGGGATCGACATCGAGGAGGCCGAGGACTTCATCGGCCGCTACTTCGCGCGCTACGCGGGCGTCGCCGACTTCATCACGCGCACGCTGGCCGCCGTCGCCAGGGACGGCTTTGTGACCACCTTCCTCAACCGCCGTCGCTACATCACGGGGATCTCCGAGGAGCGCTCCCGGAACCTAACCCTTCCCGAACGAACCGCCGTCAACACCGTCGTCCAAGGCTCGGCGGCCGACCTCATCAAGGTCGCGATGATCCGGATCGACGGGCGCCTGCGCAAGGAGGACCGTCCCTCTAGGATGATCCTCCAGATCCACGATGAGCTCGTCTTCGAGATCCCCGCGTCCGACGTCGGACCCGAGCGCGAGATGATCGCCCACGAGATGTCCCACGCCGCCGAGCTCCTCGTCCCGCTCAAAGTGGACGTCGCCTTTGGAGACAACTGGCTTGAAGCCAAGTGAGCCGGATAGCTTCGTGATCGGACTGGTCGGGGGGATCGGCAGCGGCAAGTCCACCGTCGCGCTGGCACTTGCCTGCTTCGGGGCCGTCGCCGTCGACTGTGACGCGATCGCGCACGGGTGTCTCTCACGACCGGCTGTCCGGCGCGCTCTGCGTAAGCTTTACGGAGAAGAGGTCTTCGACGGCAAGGACCGCCTTGACCGCGTCCGGCTGGCGCGAAAGGCCTTCCGCTCCAGACGCTCCGTCCGGGAGCTCGAGGCGATCATTCACCCGCTCGTGATCGAGCGGCTTCGCGGCGTCCTGCGCGCCGCCCGACGGGAGCGTCGCGTCGTCGTGATCGACGCTCCGCTCCTCCTGGAGGCGGGGCTCTTGACGCTCTGCGACCTCGTCGTCTACGTCCGCGCCCCCGCGGCGGTGCGCTTTTCCCGGCTCCGGAAGGCCCGGGGCTGGTCGGCGGCCGAGGTCCGCCGTCGGGAAGGTTTCCAGATGTCCCTTCAGAAAAAAGCTGGAATCGCCGATGAAATCATTGATAATTCCGGCAATCCCAGAGCGACAATCCCCCAGATCAGGAAACTCTGGAACCGCGTCGCCCGCCTGCGGGCAAGACGCGTCCGACCCGCCGAAACCGGAAGAACCCCCTGAAAGAACATGAGCTCCACAAGACCAAGGAGAAAGACTTCATGAGCAAGAAATCGTCCGATAAGATGAAGGACAGGCACAAACGGCCCTACGGGGGACACATCTATTCGGGCCTTCCCCAGGTGAAGGAGGAGGACATCGCCGCGGCCGAGGCGCTCTCCCGGACCCGCAAGAAGGTCGACATCGACCTCACGGAGCTTCAGAAGAAGACGATCACGGAGCTCCACAAGCTCGCCAAGGACGAGGGGGTCACGGAATACACGGGCCTCAAGAAACAGGATCTGATCTTCAAGATCCTCAAGAGCCGCGTGAACGAGGACGGGATCCTCTACGGGGAGGGGATCCTCGAGATCCTTCCAGACGGGTTCGGGTTCCTGCGCAGTTCCCGCTACAGCTACCTCCCCTGCCCCGACGACATCTACGTCTCCCCCTCGCAGATCCGTCGCTTCGGGCTCAAGACGGGCGCGCACGTCACCGGCCTCATCCGCACCCCCAGGGAGAACGAGCGCTACTTCGCCCTCCTCAAGGTCGAGGCCATCAACCGGCACGAGCCGGAGCAGCTCCAAGAGAAGGTGGTCTTCGACGACCTCACCCCCCTCTATCCCGACGAGAGGTTGATTCTAGAGACCACCGCCGAAGAGGTCGAGATGCGCATCGTCGATCTCCTCACCCCGATCGGCAAGGGCCAGCGCGGCCTCATCGTCGCCCCGCCCCGCACCGGCAAGACCGTCCTCCTCCAGAAGCTCGCCAACGCCATCGCTGTGAACAACCCCGACGTCTACCTCATGGTCCTCCTCATCGACGAGCGTCCCGAGGAAGTCACCGACATGGAGCGCAGCGTCCGCGGCGAGGTCGTCAGCTCCACCTTCGACGAGCCCGCCAGCCGCCACATCCAGGTCGCCGAGATGGTCATCGAGAAGGCCAAACGCATGGTCGAGTTCGGCGAGGACGTCGTGATCCTGCTCGACTCCATCACCCGCCTCGGACGCGCCTACAACTCCGAGGTCCCCCACAGCGGCAAGATCCTCTCGGGCGGCGTCGACGCCTCCGCCCTCCAGAAACCGAAGCGGTTCTTCGGCGCCGCGCGAAACATCGAAGAGGGGGGCAGCCTCACCATCCTCGCCACCGCCCTCATCGACACCGGCAGCCGCATGGACGAGGTCATCTTCGAAGAGTTCAAGGGCACGGGCAACATGGAACTCGGCCTCGACCGAAGGCTCGTCGACAAGCGCGTCTGGCCGGCGATCGACATCGCCCGCAGCGGAACCCGCAAGGAGGAGCTCCTCCTCCACCCCGACGAGCTCAAACGGGTCTGGATCATCCGGAAGGTCCTCAACGACATGAACGGCGTGGACGCGATGGAACTCCTCCTCGAAAAGATCAAGAAGACGAAGACCAACGCCGAGTTCTTGATGAGCCTGAACTTGAAGTAGGCCGCGCCCTGCGGTGAGGGGCCCCCTCAGAGCCCGTGGATCGCGAACACGTTCGCCTTGACCGCGCGGATCGTCTCGCGTACCCCGGCCTCCACCCGTCGGCGCAATTCCTTCTCCCGAGGTGAGATTCCCCTCTTCGGACCCTTGCCCTCTTCGCCGGTCGATGCCGCGCGCCTCACAAGCACCCCCCAGATCCTCGTCCATCCCCGCACCGTGTTCTCAACCTGGTATCCGCCGCCACCCGTCGCCAGAACCGGACACCCGCACTCCAGCACGCGCGCGACGATCTCCGCGTGAACGGCGTCCGACAGCGCCAAGTGCGTCAGCGGATCCCCCGCTAAACCGTCCAGCCCCAGCTCGAGCGAAATCACGTCCGGGCGGAACGCCCCCAGGAGCGGGAGCGCGATCTCCCGGAACGCCTCGAGGTACGCCTCGTCATGCGTCCCCGCCGGAAGCGGCACGTTCACGCTGTACCCTCTCCCTTCCCCCGTGCCGATCTCGTCCTCGAACCCCGTCCCGGGCCACAGAGTCCTGCCGCTCTCGTGGAACGAGATCGTCATCACGTCCGCGCGGTCGTAGAAGGCGTTCTGCACGCCGTCGCCATGGTGCGCGTCCGCGTCAAGGTACAGCACCCGCTTGCCCGTCGACGCGAGCGCTAGACACGCCAGCGCCTGGTCGTTGATGTAACAGAACCCCGAGGCGAGTTCCGGCTGCGCGTGGTGATATCCGCCCGAGGGGTTGAACGCGACCTGCGCCTCCCCTGCCAGGATCCGTCGCGCCCCCAGGAGCGTCCCCCCGCACGCGAGCGCCGCGTAGGCATACATCCCTCGGAATGCGGGACAATCGGGGGTGCCGATCCCCATTTGCAGCGCATCGATGTCCAAGTGTCCCTCGTCCGCGCGCGCTAAGGCGTCGAGATACCTCGCGCTGTGAAAACGCTCGAGATCCTCCCTCGTGGCGGTCGTCGGCGCCGCCAGCTCGATCCCTTCCCCCGACAATAACCCCATGGACTGAGCGAGCTGGAACGTCATCGCCGCACGTTCCGGACGGAACGGATGCTCCGGAGGATAGCGAAAGCGCTCAAGCTCCGCGCCGTGGATAAAGACGGCCTTCCCGGAACCCATGCGCCGCCCTCCTCCTTTCGATCTCCTCAGCGGCGCTCCCGGAAACGCCACGTCCCGTCCATGACTTCGCCGAAGAGGTTCCTTCCTCTCCCGCGCCTTCGGATGCCTTGCGCCTCGAGCAGCCGCGTCCCGAGTGCGCACAGCGCCGTCAGGATTCCTCCTTCGCGTTTGCCGACGAAAAGTCTCCCTGCGAACCGCACCCCGTTCCACTCCACCGTGCGGCGCGAACGCGGGAGGATCACGATCACTTCCGCGTCCGGGCGCTTGATCGTAAGCTCGATCGCCTCGTCGTCGGACCTCTCCTCGATCCGCGGAAGCGTCCTTTGCGTCCGGTCCGCTAAGGGCAGAAACACCGTGAGAAAACGGTGCTTCCGCGCCTTGGCGGCGGCGATGGTCAGGCGCTCGAAAAGGGAGTCCTGGTCCACGTACCCTCGCGGGAGCTTCAAACGCTCGATCGTGAGATGCGCCCCCAAACCCCGAGGGACATACGCTACGCCCCCCGCAGTGCTCCCGACGTATCGCGCTAGGTTCTCACGGGGCAATGTCAGCCGGTGACGCGGATGGGGGCGGATGTTCGCCGTCGGCTCGACTATGCAGAACGTGTAGTGCGTCGCAGCGGCGCGCATGCGGTCGAGGTCCACCTCGTCGAACACAAGGACCACATGGGGCTTGATGTGAATCACGTTGCGCGTGAACCGTTTGACTCCCACGTCGGACTCGTAGCACTGCGCCGCCTCCCCCGCCGCAAAGGCTATGGCCCGCCCGCTGTGAAAGCCCACGATCTTTCCCAGTTGCGACGGCGACGCGCGGCAGCCGAAAACGGTCCCTTCCTGGATCTGGCCCTTCCCCTCCACGGTGAGCGTGTTGTGGTCGGCGGTATGCTGCCGGTAGCAGCCCATGGGATACGTCACCAGCCCCTCCCCGTACGCCGACAGAGTCACCGAGTTCGCCGCCGGGTAGTCGGCTGCCGACACCCGATGCTCCAGCGCGTGCACGACCCGGCCCTTCTCGGTGCCGCTCAGAAACGTCACGATCGCCTCATCCTCCCGCAGCCACGCGGAGCGCAAGGTAACGATCCCCGTGTCCCGGTCGCAGCGGTCGAGGGGCATCCTCTCGAAGTCCGCCTCCGCCCGCACGCTCGGGTCGTGGAGGAGGAATCGCCACAGGAACGCGACAAGAGGCGAGTTCTTCCCGTGCTTGGATCCGACCCGCCCCGGAAGGAGCGCCTTGGTCATGTATCGCTCCGCCAGCCACTGCGCCTTCGGGTTCCCCGTGAGCGCCGCAAGGGCCTCCCACGCGATGAAGTTGGGCGAATACTCGCGGTGGTTCTCCCCTGCGTACTCCATGGAGACGGTCTCGCGCGCGATGCGGTGCGCCGGGTGGTTGTCGAAGAAGCGCCAGCCGCGAAGGAGGTTCGTCCCCGTCGCGTGATCGAGCGCCGCGGCGAAGTGGAAGACAGCCTGATAGCAATGCTCGTGCACGAAGATCCCCTTCGAGCCGTCGGCCGCCATTCGCGCTCTAGCGATCTCGAAGTGCCGGACGGCCCAGTCGAGCCACTCCTGCGCCTCGGGCGCTTCCCCGTGGAACGCCAGGCCGGCGAGCCCCAGCCCGTGATAGTTGTAGGCGCTGTGTCCCAGGCCCCCCGGGTTCCCCGGCCACTCCAGGGTGTTGAACCGGATGTACGGCATCCACCAGCGCATCACCCGCGCGATCGATTCCCGCACGAGCGCCCGCCAGTGCTCCCCCATCTCCTCGTGGCACCAGTCGTAGAAGACCGACGCGACCTCCACGAGCGTCCCCGGCTCCGTCCACTCGTACCCCCGGTACATCATCTTCCCCTGCTCGGGCCCGGGCATGCCGTGGGTGAGGAGGTCGCACAGCCCGTGGAAGGCGGCCTCGTAATAGCTCTTCTCCCCCGTGACGAGGTAATAGAGCGCCAGCGGGAGCGCGTCCGCGCTCTCGGGCTTCGCCCCCTTACGGATCTCCTCCATCCGCGCCTCCGCAAAGCGTCGGAAGTGCTTCCATCGATCCGGCGAGACCTCCGTCGCGCGCCTGCGAAGCTCCTCCCTGCTCGTGAAGTAGAGCCTCGGGTGCTTGCCCGCGAGAGAAGCCTTGAGATGTACGTGCCGGCGGGGCGGACGCTCGTCGGGGCGGGTGAGCACCCGCAGGAGCTTCAGGCGATATCCCCTGCCGTTCACGAAGCGGACCTCGTGCGCCCGCCCCTCGAAGGGGAGCGCGCACTCGCCGAAGTGGAAGCCCCTCTCGAACTCCGTCAGGCTCGGGAAGTCCGTGAGGGCCGAGCCCGTGTAGTTCCCGTCGAGGTAGACGTCCACCATCGGGCCGACCCACGATTCCCGGAGGTACCGCGTCTTCTCGGATGCGTCGGAGAACCCGGGGACGCGGAAGAACTGCGTCGAGGGCCCCACGCGGACCCCGTAGACGTTGAAGAACATCACCGACGGGTCGAACGTCCCGCGCGCCGCCTCGAAGAGGAAGCGGTGCACCCCCTTCCCCAGGCGCAGCCGCCCGACGAGGTTCCCGTCGCGGTCAAGCCGCAGCGCCTGGCCCTTCGACGCACGCTTGGAATTGTAGAGGAGCCGATATCGATGCATCATCCCGCCTCCTTTGCCCCCCTCGATACGCCAGGTTCGTACTTGCGCCAGCGGGACGAGTCAACGACTTTTCCCGCGGCGGCTCCCGACCCCGGATGCTGAACACTCTTGGGTTTCGTCTCGCGTCTGCTACAATGCTGGCGCGATCGCCGTTGGGCAATTGAGGAAAGGGACGTCTTGAAGCCCCCCGAACCCCGCGAGCGCCCGGCTATCACGCCTCTCGTCGTCCTCGTCGGGATCGTCCTCGTCGTCGTGGCGAACCTCGCCTCCTGCTACTCCCACTACGTCTGCGGCTCCTCCTACATCGCGCAGGACTACTTCCCCCTCTCGGTCGCCTTCCCGTTCTTCGTCATCCTCGGAGGCGTCAACCTCGCGGTCCATTTCCTCGGGCGCGCCTTCGGCGCGCGCGCCTGGGGCTTCACGGGGAAACAGATCCTCGTCATCGTCATCATGCTCCTCGTGGGGAGCACGATCCCCGAGTACGGCCTCATCGGGAGCTGGCTCCCCACCATCACGGGTCTCGTCTGGTTTTCCTCGGCTGAGAACCCGTGGCTCACCACGCTCCTGCCGCACGTGAACCGGTACCTCATGCCCTCGAGCGTCGAGAGCATCCGCAACTTCTATCTCGGCTCCACCACGGGGATCCCCTGGGGTGACTGGGTCCTCCCGATCATCGCCTGGAGCGGCTTCCTCTTCGCCTTCTACGTCTTCTGCCTCGCGCTCGTCAGCATCTTCACCCGACAGTGGATGGACGAGGAGCGCATCCGCTTCCCCATCGCGGAGATGGCCGTCGAGATGACCCGGGGCGTACGGGAGGGGTCGGTCATCCCCGAGATCTTCCGGACGCGCCTCTTCTGGATCGGCGTCCTCGTTCCCGGGATCACCGTAACAACGCAGATCCTCAACTTCTTCTGGCCCGGCTTCACCCCTATCAAGCTCGCCCAGACCGTCCCGACGGTGGTGGGCGGACCCACCGTGCAGGTGCGCGTCGTCTGGGCGATCGTGGGCTTGACCTTCCTCGCCCGCCGCGAAGTCCAGTTTTCCATCTGGTTCTTCCACGCCGCCATGGTCCTCCAGCTCGTCGTCCTCGCAAAGCTCGGGATCTCCGAACGCACAATCCCCTACCACTCTTTGAACCCGATTGCCGGTTGGCAGGGCTTCGGCGCACTCCTCATCTACGTGGGCGTCACCTTCTACCTCGCTCGACGACTCCTCAAAAAGGTCTTCCTCAAGGCGATCGGCCGCGACGTCGATCTCGACGACTCCCAGCAGTTCCTCCCCACCCGCGCCGCCGCAATCGCCTTCGTCCTTTCCTTTATCTATATGGCCGTCTGGCTCCATTGGGCCGGCATGAGTTGGCACATCGAGCTTATCTTCCTCCCCCTCGCCCTCGTTATCTTCATCGGGATCACCCGGGCGGTGCTGGAGAGCGGTCTCGTCTGGCTGCGCGGCCCCACCATCGCGCAGATGCCCACCGCGTATCTCCTGGGCGCCCAGCATCTCAACGCAGGTTCCCTCAGCGCAATGGCCTACGCCTACACCATCCACAGCGACATCAAGGCCTTCTTCATGCCCGCCGCCGCCCACGCAAGCTACATGGGAAGGGAACGCGCCATCCCCATGCGCCCGCTCACCGTCCTCATGGCCCTCGTCCTCATCATCGCCATCGTCACCTCCTTCACCTACACCCTGTATCTCGGCTATACTTACGGCATGGGGAACGCACGCGGATGGATCTTCGCCGGGGCCGGCAGACTTCCCTGGTCCTACATGGAGACCTTCATGAACGCCAAGGAGGGCTCCCCCAATTACTCCCCATCGATCCTGGGATGGACCCATCTAGGGATCGGGGCCGCCGTCGCCGCTACGCTCTATCTCCTGCGCTTCCGCTTCTCCTGGTGGCCCCTCCACCCCATCGGCCTCGCCTTCGCCTTCATCCTCCCCATCCAAGTCACCGCCATGAGCGTCTTCCTTGCCTGGCTTGCCAAGACCGTCATCCTCAAGCTCGGAGGGGTCAAACTCCACGATCAGGCGAGGAACTTCTTCCTCGGCCTCGTCTTCGGGCACATCGTCTTCGCCGGGATCGGCCTCCTCGTCGACTTCGCGTTCTTTAGACCGGGACACTTCATCTATGGCTGGTGACGTCGCGCTCGACAACCTCGATACGATCGCTTGGCACGGCCTCGCGCTGCGCGTCCCGCCGGACTGGGCCCCCTCTAAGATGACCGGCGACCTGTCCTCGGGCACCCTCGTCGTCGCGGACTGCGCCCTACCGAGGATGCACCTGGACTGGACCCGTCGTCGCCGACCCCCGCGTTTGGAGAGAAGCCTCGCCCGGCTCCTCGCGCGCCTGCGCGCGGAGGCGTCCCGGAAGAAAGCGCATCTGCGCCCCGAGGAACGGTCCTTCGCCCTTCCCTCCGACAAGACCGGCGCCTTCGCAGGCTGGACCACCGGCATCGGCCGCGCGTTCGCCGGGGTGATCGTCTGCGCGTCCTGCGGACGACTCACCACTTTGCGCGCCGCCTACACCGGCGAGGAAAACGCCGACGCGCTCTTCGCAGCCGCCTGCGAATCGTTCCAGGACCACCCCGTTGACGACTGGCTCGATTGGTCGATCTACCGGTTGCGCGTGCGGACCCCCGCCTCCGCGTCGCTCTTGGAGAGCTCCATCCGACCCGGCCGCATCGACCTGACCTTCCGCGACGCCGACGGCCCCGTGCGCATCGCCCAGTTCGGCCTGGCGCGCATGGTGCTCTCGGACGGGCGACTCGAGGGCGTCTTCGAAAACGAAGTCGCCCGCCGCCGGAATGCCGGGCGGCTCGATCTCCGCGAGGAGTCCTTTGACGGTCATGACTCGCTGCGCTGGTCCCCCGCCCCGGGCCTCCGGCGCTCCTCCCGTGATACCGTCGGCCGCATCTGGCATTGCCCGGACTCCAACCGCGTCTACCTCGTCGAGACCCGGTCGAAGGGCCCTGGGGAGAACGGCCTCGGCTCATGGTGCCGCAATGTCTTCTGCCACCTCGCGGGGGCGGGGCCGGCCCCTGTCGGACTCCTCGACCCCCTTCCCCCCGCGCTTGCGGGCAAGCCTCGTCTGTCGCCCTTCGTCTCGCGCGTCGAGAAGGACGACGCCGGGCTCGCCCGGATCATCTTGGCTCCCGGGGTCGGTCGCGCGCGGTCGCTCACCCTCAGCCTTGACGCGCTTGGGACGGCCGTCCTCGCGCTGTGCGACGGCTCCCGCGACTGCGGGACGATCATTCGCTCTTTCGCCGCCGAACACCGGCTCCATCCCCGTGAGGCCTACGTCTCCGTTGCGTCCTTCCTCAGCACCCTCGTCCGCCGCCGCGCGATCGACTTCGAAGTGGAGGATCTACCCCGTCCATGACCGTCGTTCCTGAGAAACGGATCCGCCGTCAAGTGAAGCTCCCCCTGTCCCGGGCCTTCTCCATCGCGCTCAAGGGGATCGTGGTCCGCTTTTCCCGCTCGCTCATCACCGCCAGCGGCGTCGTGCTGGCGATCGCCTTCCTCATGTCCGCTATGACCCGCGACGCCTTCCAGCGAAACTGCCGCCGCCTCGTGGATGCCCCCGCGAGCGCGGGCGTCTCCGAGCGTTGGACGCGTAATGCCCGGCTTTTCCTTCAGAAACAGGGCGTCGCCTCCGCCGCGCAGGAGCCCGCCGCCGGGGAGCCGTCCGCAGGAGAGGCCCGCGCCGAGGCCGCCCGCCGCTCCTGGATCATCGCGATGTCGCTCGCCGTCTGCTTCCTCGGCATTGTGAACGCCCAGTTCATGAGCGTGAGCGAGCGCTTCCGCGAGATCGGGACCATGAAGTGCCTGGGGGCGCTGGACGGGTTCGTCGTCTCGATCTTCGTGATCGAGTCGCTCCTCCAGGGTTTTCTCGGGTCCCTCTGCGGGGCCCTTCTGGGCTTGGCGCTTACGCTGCTTCAGATTCGCGCCTCGTTCGGTCCCGGGTCCTTCGAGGGCTTCCCGGCGGCCGAGGTCTTTGGATGGGCCCTCGTCGCCCTCGCCGTCGGGACGAGCCTCTCGATCCTTGCCGCCGTTGCCCCCGCCGCCCGGGCCGCTCGCATGCAACCCGCCGACGCCATGCGCGTCGAAGAGTAGGAGAGCTGCACGTGTCCCAAGGCGCATCCTCTGAAAACGTCCCCCGCGCCGCCGTCGTGCGCACCCAGGACGTGAAAAAGATCTACCGCCGCGGCGCCGAGGTCGTCGAAGCCCTCAAGGGGATCGACCTCGAGATCTACGCCGGGGAATACCTCTCCATCATGGGACCCTCCGGCTCCGGCAAGAGCACCCTCTTCAACATGATCGGGGGACTCGACAAACCCAGCTCCGGCAGGGTCTACATCGAGGAGACCGACGTCGCCCAGCTCGACGCCCGGGAGCTCGCCTGGCTTCGCTGCCGCAAGATCGGCTACATCTTCCAGACCTTCAACCTCATCCCCGTCATGACCGCGCTCGAGAACGTCACCCTCCCCATGATCTTCGCCGGACTCACCAGCGACGAGAGCCGCGACAAGGGCTCCTCCATCCTTACCCGGGTCGGGCTCGGCCACCGCCTCCAGCACAAGCCCTTCGAGCTGTCGGGCGGACAGCAGCAGCGCGTCGCCATCGCCCGCGCCATGGCCAACGACCCCTCCATCATCCTCGCCGACGAGCCCACCGGAAACCTCGACCGCGCCACCGGCCGCGAGATCATCGAGCTCCTCCGCGAGATGAGCCAGGAGCGCCTCGTCACCATCATCTCCGCCACCCATGACCTCAAGATGCTCAGCGTCTCCGACCGGGTCGTCTGGATCACCGACGGCAGGGTCGAGCGGATCGGGCGCCGGGAAGACCTCAAGATCGACGTCGGCACGATCGAAGGGGAGAGCGTCTGATGACCGAAAAGATTTTCCTCTTGGGCGCCACCCTCGTTCTCGTCCCCCGCTGGGTCCTCGGGATCGACTCCCCCTGGCTCCTCCTCCTGGAAGTGCCGGTGCTCGCGGTCCTCGTCGTCCTCCTCGTGAGGAACATCACCCGTTGGAGGGGGGTCGCCGATGGCTGAGAGAATGCGCCCCCTGCTGATCCTTCTCCTCCTCCTGACGCCGCGCGTCCTCGCCGGCGACGGCCGCCGCTACGACGCCGGCGACCGCCTCATGGCCCAGGGACGCTACGACGACGCCCTCTCCCTCTGGACGGGTGCGCTCGCCTCGGAGGCCGAGAACCCCGAGCTTCTCCTGCGCGCGGGCGTCGCCTGTTCCATGCTCCGCGACTTCCCCCGCGCCGAAGCCTTCCTCCTCGCCGCCCGTCGGTTCGCCCCCGACGACCCCAAGATGGTCTACAACTGTGCGCTCCTGGAGATGAGACGCGGCAACTCCGCCGCCGCCGGCGTCCTGCTCAAGGAGACGCTCCGAGAGTGCCCCTGGTTCCCGGGCGCCGCCTATCACCTCGGGGTCCTCGCCGAGCGCGAAGGCCGTCCTGATCAGGCCCGCGAATACTACCTCCGCGAGATGAACGCCGACCACGCCTCCGCCCTCGCCTGGTCCCGCCTCCAGCGGGACTGCGTCGCCTCGTCCCGTGACTGCGGGCCCCGGCGCGCCTCCGAGACCGTCCTGACGGTCTTCCTTGCAATCCTCGGCGCCGCCGCCTTGGCCGCGGGCGTCGTTCGAAGCGCGCGTGATGAAAAAGGACGAGCTGCGACATGACCGCCGAAGTCGAAACCCGGACGCAGTCCCCCTCTCCCATCGCGTGGTGGCTCTGGGTCATCGCGGGATTGCTGCTCATCCTTCTCGCGGCGGCCGCCGTGGCGCCGGCGCTCCTCTACTTCAAGGTTATCACCCCCGCCACGCTCGTCACCGCTGAGGAGTCCGCCGCGAGTTCTTCCGCCCTGCAAGCCGACTTCCCCCCCGAGCTCCGCGTCCTTTGCCGCGAAACCGCCGCGGCAATCGACACCGAACGCCTTCGGTCCCACATCGAGTTTCTTGTTTCCTGCGGCTCCCGGGTCGCGGGCTATCCCGGCTGTGAGGAGGCCGCCGACTACGTCCGCGCCCGCCTCGAGGAGATCCTCGGCCCCGTAACCGTCGAGGAGTTCGACGTCGTGAGCCCCGTCGACCTCGGCGCGATGCTCCGCACCGCTGCGGGGGGGGAGATCCCCCTCCACGCGTTCTGGCCCAACGACGTCAGACCCAACAGCCTGCCTGCCGCGGGCGTCGAAGGTGCGCTCGCCTACTGTGGCCGCGGCTGGCCGGAGGACTACGACGGAAAGGACGTCGAGGACGGCATCGTCATCCTCGACTTCGACAGCGACTCTAACTGGCAGCTCGCCCGCGAGCTGGGCGCGAAAGCGATCCTCGTCATCCCGCGCGGCCGATTGAGCGGCTGGCAGGCCCGCGCGAAGTGGAGCGGCGTCCCCGTCGACGCCCCGCGCTACTACGTCCCCGAGCCTTATGTCGACGACCTTCTCGCCCGCGCCGCCCGCGCCGAGCGCGTCCGCCTCGCCGGCGCGATGGAATGGCGGCAGTCGAAGGCGAAGAACCTCTACGCGTTCCTTCGTCCCGACCGCCCGGCTGAAGCTTCGGACAAGCCCGGCTCCTCCGATCCGATCGTCCTCCAGGCCTACTACGATTCGATGTCCTCCGTCCCGGTGCTGGCCCCGGGGGCTGAAGAGTCCTGCGGCATCGCCGTCCTCCTGGAGTTGGCCCGTGTCCTCTCCACCCGTCGCGCCGATCTCACGCGGCCCGTCTGCTTTCTAGCGACCGCCGCCCACGACCTCGCGCTCGCGGGGGAATCCGACTGGTGCTACCGTCACTTTTTCGACTGGCCTTCCTTCAAGTTCCCCCATGAGCCCGTCGAGAGCCTCCCCTATCCCGATGCCGAGAAACAGCCGATCCCCTATTCCGTCTTCATCGGCCTCGACCTCTCAAGCAAGGATCCCCGCGTTGCCATCCGGGGTCTGGGAAGCCTTGTCGGCGCTCCGAGCCATCAGGTGGTGCAGTATTACGGCGGGCTCTTCGAGAAGTACGCCCGCGGGATTCTCGACCGCGGCCGCTTCTACGTCGACGCCACCCAGACCGCCCATCGCGATCCGGTTGACTTCTTCCCCCTGGGCGAATCGGCCCTCGCGGCCGAAGTCCCCGCCGCCCTCGGCCGCAAGTGCTTCCTCTGGATGACCCCGGGGGACGGTCGCTTCCTCCAGGACACCCCCTTCGACGTCGCCGGCGAAGTCGATTACGCCAACCTCGTCGAGCAGGCCCGCACCCTCGCCGGCCTGACGCTGGCCGCCCTAGCGCGGGACGAGATCACCAAGAACCCCCTCGCCCCCGTGAGCTGCGCCCGGACCATCGAGGGCGACGTCGTCTGGTACGACGAGAGGGCGAACGTCTTCGTCCCGGAGGGGATCGTCCCCGGGGACACCGTCGTCGTCACGCGTTTCCACCCGAGATCCTCCCTCCTGCAGGTCCGCACGAATCGCCTGACCTTCGCCGTCCAGCCGACCGATCCGGCGACCGGCGGGCCCGTCGGGCCGAAGCGCTTCCGCCTGGGCCTTCTCCTTTCCGGACCTTGGCGCGGCTTCTGGCCGCGCGCCTACGCCTTCGACGACTCCGGCAACATCGTCTTCGCCTCCAGCGAAGGCGAGCAGGCCGAGAAACAGTTTAAGACGCATAGCACCCTCGCTGGCGGCACCCGCATCGTCACGTTCCCCTGTCGCGCCCTCTCGCTCTTCTCCGCAATCGATCCTCAGTACCTGACCGTCCCGCAGGAGACCTACGTCTACGCCCTCACCGGCGCCGCCCCGCGGGACTACGGGATGTACCATCCCCTCGAGGACATCCCGTCTACCCCGGTCTATGGCAACACCGACGAGGGCGCCCGCGTCGTCTTCGTCTCCCCCGATGAGCGCGTGCGGATCGTTCTCGGGTCCTCGGTCTTCGGCGTGCGCTTCGCCCTTCTCGGCGCGTCCGACGATCTCCTGGACTCCCGCATCGCGCAGGGCGACCTCGATGACTCCGACCTGCGCCTGCGCGCCGAGGGCCTGGGCTACGGCTACCAGCAACCCGCCGAGCGCTTCGCCGATTCCGTCACCGACGGTCTCGTCTGGCACACCTCCTACAAGGCCGCCCGCGACCTCTGGGTCCTGGATGAGCTGCGCCTCGGGCTCATGACCCGTCACAACATCATCAACCTCCGCGCCTCCGCCAGACACGAGGAGATCCGCGACCTCCTCCTCTCCGCCCGCGACGCCCTGGAGAAGCGCGACTACGGGACCTATCTCTCGCACGTCCGCCAGGCCCTCCGTTTGGCGCTGCGCAACTACGCCGACGTCCGCTACACCATGACCGATACCGTCAAGGGCGTCGTCTTTTACTTCGCGCTGCTCCTGCCGTTCTGCTTTTTCATGGAGCGCCTCCTCTTCGCCTTCTCTGACATCCGCAAGCGCATCGCCGCCGTCGCCGCCATCTTCCTTGCCGTCTTCCTCATCCTGCGCCTCGTGCACCCCGCCTTCGGGCTGAGCCGTCAGCCCTACGTCATTCTCCTCGCCTTCGTGATGCTCATCATGGCGCTCATCGTCCTCTTCGTCGTGATCGCGAAGTTCGCCGGCGAGGTCCGCAAGATGAAGACCGAGGCCCACGGCATGTACGAGAGCGACGTCGGCCGCCTGAGCGCCACCGGCGCCGCCGTCTCCATCGGCGTCTCCAACCTCCGCCGCCGCAAGACCCGCACCACCCTCACCGCCGTCACCCTCACCCTCCTCACCTTTCTCGTCATTAGCCTCATGACCGTCCGCAACAAGGTCGTCTTCTGGGAGATCCCCCGCAGCTATCACCCCGCCTATGACGGCGCCCTCTTCCGCAACCGGAACCTCGCCGGCATGGAGAGGTCCTACTACGAGGACTTGCGCTCCGCGTTCCCCGCCCCCGCGCGTGTCTTCCCGCGCTTCTGGCGGCACAAGCTCGACTGGATCCCGTTCAACATCGACCTCTTCCGGGACGCCCACTCCGCTTCCGCCAACGCCGTCCTCGGGATCACCCCCGAAGAGTGCGACCTCCTCGGCCTGCGCTCCACCTTCGTCGGGACCGGCGGCCGCACCTTCTCGGACTCCCCCCTCGAGGTCATCCTCCCCGAGAGCCTGGCGCGCCTCCTCGGCGTCGATCCCGCCCGCCTCGACGACGCCTTCATCGATGTCGCCGGTCGCCCCATGCGCGTCGTCGCCGTCTTCGACAAGGATAGGATGAATGCCGTCATCGACCTCGACGGCGACCCAATCCTTCCCAACTCCCCCCTCATTCGGACCAGCAACCTCGAGACGCAGACGGTTCTCATGAGCGAGGCCCACTCCCAGCGCGACGTCCAGCCCACCGAGCGGCTCGACGCCTCCCGCGTCATCCTCCTCCCCGCCGCAGCCGTTGAAGAGATGGGCGGCATCCTCGCCAGCGTCTCCGTCCACAACCTCGCCGATCCCGCCGACTTCCGTCGCGCCGTCGAGGCCTTTCTCTCCGGCGCCTCCGTCAACGTCTTCCTGTCCGCAGGCGGAAAGGCCTCCGTCCTCTCCTCCTTCGGCACCACCCTCCCTATGGCCCCGACGGGCTTGCTGGTCACCATCGCCATCGCGGCGCTGATCGTCCTCAACACCATGATGGGCGCCGTCCACGAGCGCGTCACCGAGATCGACATCTACAGCTCCGTCGGTCTCGCCCCCAGCCACATCAGCGCCCTCTTCTTCGCCGAGTCCGCCGTCTTCGCCACCATCGGCGCCGTCCTCGGCTACCTCCTCGGACAGTCCCTCGCCGCCGCCGTTCGCGTCTTCCACCTCGATATCGGCCTCAGCCTCAACTATAGCTCCCTTTCCGCGGTCCTCTCCACGCTCCTCGTCATGGCGGTCGTGCTCTTGTCGACCTGGTGGCCCGCGAGCGTCGCCGCCTCCCGCGCCGTCCCCGACGTCTCCCGGAAATGGCGTATCCCGCCCCCCCAAGGCGATGTCTGGACCTTCGAGTTCCCCTTCACCGTAGGCGGACGCGATATCCTCGGCCTCTACCGGTTCCTCGCCAACTTCTTCGAGAGCCGCTCCGACACCTCCATCGGGGGCTTCTACGCCGAGAAGGTCCGCCTCGAAGAGCTCCCCCCCTCCCCCCTCCCGGCCTATCGCGTCAGCCTCTCCTGCTGGATCGCCCCCTTCGACCTCGGCATCTCCCAGACCGTTGAGCTCCTCGCCGCCGACACCGGCGAGCACAACATCTTCATGGTCCTCGTCACGATCCGCCGACTCTCCGGCGACATCGATAGCTGGCGCCGCATGAACCGCGGCTTCCTCAACCTCCTGCGGAAACGATTCCTCATCTGGCGCGCCGTCCCCGAGGAGATGAAGGAGCACTTCCGCGCTGAAGGACGCCGCACCGTCGAGTCCTCGACCCCTGCCGAAAGGAACGTCGTCCCGTGAGCCCCGATCCCCGGCCCGACAAGCCCCAGCCCTCCGCCGCGACCCCCTCCTTCGACCTCGTACCACCCGACGCCCCGTACGAGAGCGGCTTCGGCCGCTCCACCATCTGGGCCTCCCTCTTCATCGGCGTCGTCATGCTCCCCGGAGTCATCTACCTCGGCCTCGTCACCGGGGCCGCCGACTACGGCGCCTCCAACTGGGTCCTCCTCATCCTCTTTATCGAGATCTCCAAGCGCACCTTCGTCCGCCTGCGCACCCAGGAGATCCTCATCATGTCGCTGCTCGCGGGGGCGCTCCTCGCCTACGGCGGAAAGCTCGGCACCGCGGCCAACCTCTTCGGCGGCCCCTTTGGCGGCTTCATCTGGGACCAGTACCTCATCCAATCCCCGCAGGCGCGGGGGATCGCCAAGTTCATCCCCCACTGGGCCATGCCCCCCGCCGACTCGGAGGCCTACGTCCAGCGCACATTCTTCCACATCGACTACCTCCTCCCCGTCCTCGTGTTCTTCTTCACAAGCCTCTTCCAGCGCGCCGCCCAGCTCGCCTCAGGGTACGTCCTCTTCCGCATCACCAGCGACGTCGAGCGCCTCCCATTTCCGCTCGCCCCCGTCGGAGTCGCCGGCGCCACGGCGCTCGCCGAAACCAGCCAGCAGAAGGAAGGCTGGCGCTGGCGCGTCTTCTCTACCACCGCCATGATCGGCATCGTCTGGGGATTCCTCTACGTCGGCGTCCCCACGATCACCGGCATCCTCTTCCTCTCTCCCGTCCAGATCATCCCCATCCCCTTCGTCGACTTCACCCAGACCCTCCAGAACATCCTCCCCGCTTCCCCCGTCGCCATCGGCACGAGCATCCTCTTCCTCTCCGCTGGCTTCATCATCCCCTTCCACGTGAGCCTCGGCATCTTCGTCGGCACGCTCACCATGGTCCTCGTCGGCTACCCGCTCCTCCACAAGCTTGGCTACCTCTACACCTGGACCAAGGGCATGAGCTACATCCCCGCCCTCACCTGTAACTCCCTCGACTTCGGCATCGCCTTCGGCGCCGGCGTCGCCCTCGTCGTCGCCGGGATCGGCATCGGCCGCGCCGCACGGGAGCTCACCCGCCTCCGCGTCGCCGCCCGCGATCCCGCAGGCGCGGGACTCCCCGCCGGCCGCGGCGACATCGCTCTCCCCGTCGCCGTCCTCTTCTGGGCGCTCGCCACGATCGCCCAGGTCTTCCTCGTCAAGCTCCTTGTCCCCACCTTCCCCATGTGGATCAGCGCCCTCTTCGGCTTCGTCTGGACCCCCGTCTTCTCCTACGTCAACGCGCGTATGTTCGGCATCACGGGCGGCGCCGGCACCGTCTCCCTCCCCTACGTCCGCGAGGCGAGCTTCCTCCTCTCCGGCTACGAGGGCGTCGCCCTCTGGTTCGCCCCCGTCCCTCAGGCCGACTATGGCTCCCAGGCCGTCCCCTTCAAGCAGCTCGAGCTTTCCCGGACTCGCTTCGGCTCCTACATCAAGATGTCCGTCCTGGCCTTTGTCCTCTTCTGGGTGATGAGCTTCGTCCACTGGTCCTTCGTCTGGAGACTGGGGCCCATCCCCTCCGAGCTCTATCCCTACTGCCAGAAGATCTGGCCCCTCAACGCCACCTTCCAGTCCATGTGGGCCCGCAGCACCATGCCCGACCGCGAGGGCCGCAGACACCTTGAGCCGGACATCACCAACGCACAGTGGCGACGCTTCCTCGACGAGACCGGTTACAAGTGGACACCCGCCTACCGTTGCCGCGCTTACCGCGCGTGGATGGACTTGCCCGCCGCCGGCCTCACCTACGACGACCTCTCCGCCTACGCCCGCTGGGCGCGCTCCTCCGCCCCCTCCCAGTCCGACTACGCCCGCGCCCAGGCCGGCCTCGACGACGCAAACTACCTCTGGACCGAAACCTCCCCCGCCGAATGGAGGCGCTTCGCCGATGAGACGGGTCTCCCCCTCCCCAAATACTGGCCCGCCCCCGACCGTGAGACCGCGTATCTCGCCGACGACCTCCTCCCCGTCCCGGGCGTGAGCTACGATGACGTCGTCGCCTTCTATCGCTGGGCGGGCCAGACGCCCCCCCCCGAATCCCTCTGGGCCCGTCCCGACGAGCCCGAAGTCCCCCTCATCTGGAAGATCTTGCGCCCCCGCAACCTAGCCCTCGGCTTCTGCGTCGCCGCTGTCCTCTACGCCGCCCTCGCCTTCGCTGGCGTCCCCATCGCGCTCTTCTACGGGATCATCACCGGCCTCGTCGCCTCCTGCGACTACGCCTTCCTGCAGTTCGCCGGCGCCCTCCTCGGGCACTTCTATATCCGGCGTAAGCTGGGTGACGTGAAGTGGCGCGCCTACGCCCCGGTGGTGATGGCCGGCCTCGGCTGCGGCATCGGCCTCGTCTCCCTCGTCGCCATCGCCATCGCCCTCATCGCCAAGTCCGTCACGACCGGCGTCCTCTGAAGACGCTTCCCCGACGTCTTCCCAGGAGATCCCCATGAGCCTCCCCTCCAAGAGACCCTTCCGGATCATCGTCAACTAACCTCGAGGTCGGAAGGGGAACGACTGATGATCTATCGCACGTCCCTGAGACTGTTCCCCATCGCGTTGGCCCTCGCCATAGCCGCCCGTCCAGCGCAGGCGGGATCCCCCGCCGCGATTCCCCGCCTCAAACCCCTCTACCTCGAGACGGCATTGGGAGCGCCCGGCAAGCCCGACGCCCTCATCGTCGCTGGCGATCTCCATGCGGCCCTGGCGAAAGACCTCCAGTCCCGCATCCGCGAAGCCACAAACATCGATCTCCCCGTCTTCGACGACGCAAAGGCCCTGCAAGACCTCGACGGGAAGAAGAACCTCATCCTCCTCGGCCACTTCGGCGATAACAGGGTGATCGAGCGCTTCTACTACCGCGGATACCTCATCGTCGACGCCTCCCAGCCCGGCAAGGGCGGCTGCCTCCTCCAGACCGTCCACAACCCCGACGCGCTCGGCATCAACCTCATCGTCGTCGGAGGAAGCGACGCCGCCGGCGTCGCGAAAGCCGCCGACCGCCTCGTCGAGAACGTCAAAGCCCACGGCCCCACCCTGCCCCGCCTCTTTGAGATCGAGCTCGGAGACGGCAAAGACGTCGTCGAGAAGAAAGGCGCCGAAGCCCTCGATCCCAACCGTCCGTGGCCCACCAACCAGATGAACATGCAGGAAGCCCTCCACGAGCTCGCCCTGCTTCACGTCTACACCGCCGACGACCGCTTCGCCCGCCTCTTCAAAGAGAAAGCGGCCGCTTGGCTTCAGTCCCCCGAGTCCGACCGCGACAACGCCCTCGACGACTTCTGGCGCATCGTCGCCTCCTGGGACCTCCTCGAGGAATCCCCCGTCTTTTCCGACGACGACCGGCTCCGAATCACCAACCTCATCTGGGACGAGCTCAATCTCCTCCGCCCCAAGTGCGACACCTATGTGTTTTCGCGCAAGGACATCGTCGCTCCGCGCCGCAACCACGGCGCCCGCTCCGCGCTCAGCGTCTACTTCGCCGCGCGCTACTTCTGGAACTACTACCGCATCCCCGAAATGAGACAGTGGCTCGACGACGTCGCCGCCTACTGGAAACCTCAGATGTCCTCCTGGATGCCCATGGAGGGGAGCGACCAGGGCGTCGCCACCCTCATGCCGGCGACCTGCTACGCCCTCGCCGAAAACGACCGTTCCTTCCTCTCCCGCGATGTCCTCGGCCGCATCGCCGACAAGCCCTTCCTCACGAGCCGCGGCGCCTGGATCTACGGCGGCGACTATGGCATGATCTGGCTCAGCCTCGCTTCCCGTCTCTTCGACGATCCGGAATATCTCCGTCCCATCCTGCGCAAGCGCGGCTCCATGACCAGCGCCCTGCGCTTCCCTGACCGCAGCGTCCGCGAGCTCGGCCGCAGCTTCTGGGACGGCCGCCTGCCCTCCGATGTCCCCGCCCCTGCCGACACCGGGAGAGAGCTCGGCGTCATGCCCCTCTCGCAACTCTACTACGACGCCGTCACCGCCTACGGCCCCAAGAACGTCCCCTACGAGAAAGCCTTCGACTTCTTCGTCTTCCGCGACCGCTCCGGCGGCGACGCCCAGTTCCTCGAAGTGGGCGGACAGAACGCAGGCTCCTACAGCTTCGACTCCGCCAATGTCATCCTGTCCTTCTGGACCCGCGGCGCAGCCTGGCTCACCGACGAGCCGTGGGCCGTGAGGACCATTCGCAAGCTCTCCGGCGTCTCCATCGTCCGAGACGGAAAGGGAGAGCCCCTCCCCGCCTTTGCCCGGCTCGACCGCGCCGACGCCGGCCCCGACTGCTCCGTCACGGGCTCCTCCCTCATCGACTACAACGGTACGGACTGGCATCGAAACATCATCCACCTCCCCGAAAAGTGGTTCCTCGTCATCGACGAGGTCACCGCCCGAAAGCCCGGCGATTTCGTCCTCGAAAGCCGCTGGAAGTTCCCTTGCGCCTGCGCCTTCGACGGCGACGACATCCTCATCTTCAACGGCAACTACGGCCACCTCACAGGCACGGGATGGCACAGCCAGTACATGATCCCCCACCTGTATCGCGACTTTCTGGCGACCGACCCTCACCCGTTCCCCCGTGCCGCCTCCGACCTCACGAGCGCCGGCGTCGGCTACAGGACCATCCTCGCCCGGCGCTGGACCGGAGCCCTCCGCGAGGGAGAATCCCGCGTCTTCGCGAACCTCCTCCACGCCGATGTCCCCCGCCGGCCCCTCTTCGCCCTTCGACAACTCGACGAAAGCCGATACCTCGTGACCGGACCCGACCGAAACTGGCTCGTCCGCGCCGACGCGGACGGATGGCTCGTCGAAACGAACGATCCGGGCCCCGCAACGTCGGAGCCCGCGCCCCGGAGAATGGAGGAGGAACCGCCAACCGATTTCCTCCCCCTTTGGCGGCGCACCGAGACCGCAAGGATCCTCTCCTCCGCCGCCATGCTCGTCGCAGGCGAAGCGCGCTTCGCCGTCGGCCTGGCGGACGGCCGAATCCGAATAAGGAATGGACAGGGCGATATTACCACCGACATCGCCATCCCAGGACGCGTCTACGCCCTATGCGCCCTCGACGACGATCGAAACGACGAGTTGCTTGCCGGCACCGACTCCGCGGGCGTCCGCGCCTTCTCCCCCGACGGAAAAGAGATCTGGTCCTGGTCCCCTCCCCCTTGGAAACGTCCCTCCTACGCCCGCGAGGGCTCCAAACCCTACCGCACCGTTATCACCGGACTCGCCCCCGCCGACACCGACGGCGACGGGAAGCCCGAAATCCTCGCTGGCGGCGTCGCTTGGTACGTGCTCGATCGCCGGGGCCGGACGCTTTTCGTCCACGACGCCTCCAACTCCGGCGAAAGCTGGGATGGCGTCGTCGATGAGATCACCTTCCTCGTCGTCCCCGCCGACGTCACAGGCGACGCCGCCAGCGAGATCGTCGGTGACCTCTCAGGCATCGGTAACGCGGGCGGCTCCAGCCTCGTCCACGTCTGGGGAACCGCTTCCGACGAGCCCCTCTGGGTCCACAGCCGCCCCACGAACCGCTTCGCCGGCAGCGCCCTCAAGGCGGTCGTCGCCGCCGACTTCGATGGCGACGGCAAGGACGAGTTCGCCATCGCCTCCGACGCCTACGAAAATCAGCTGGGCTACTACGACTTCGGCCCCGAGAACCGAGGCGTCTGGTACGACAACGTCGGCTCAGGCGCGATCGTCTGTGCCGCCGCCGACCTCGAAGGCGCCGGGAGACCCGTCCTCCTCGTCGGCACCGAAATGGGCCAGCTCCAGGCCATCGACGCCAAACAGAACCGCCTCTTCATCGCCGACGTCAAGGAAGCTGTAACCGCCCTCGCCGTCCGACCCGCTCCAAACGGGTCCGAGATCTGTGTTGGCACCGTAAACGGCCGGCTCTTGGTCCTCGGCTCGCGAGGCGAGATCCTCGCGCGGGGCCGCCTCCCCGGCCTCGTCGATCACCTCGCTGTCCTGTCGGACGGCCGCGTCCTCGCCGCCACATCAAGCGGCGAGCTCGCCCTCTATGGACCCCTATCCCACCCCTGAACGTCCTCGCTATGGTTTCTCATAGAACCACTCCACGGGCAGCACCCGCGTCCGGCTCCCTCCCGGGTGGACGACCGTCGGTTCGCCGTCCTCCCCCTTCCCGACCGCGTATCTGTTCCACCCGTAATAGATGAACACCTCGTTCCCCACCGCCGCGACCGCCGGGTAGTGGAAGTTGGCGTAATCCTCGGGCAGTTCCCCCACCTCGTCGTCGCCCACGACCGGGGTGAGGTCCTCCTCCGTCGGCACCCGCGAGACCCCCGCAAGTGACGTGATCGCCTCGAGGTTCCTGAAATGCTCCCACGTCTCCCCCTCGTCCTTCGAGACCGCGCACGAGAGGCGGCTCCTTCGGAACCCCTTGCGGATCTCCTCCCGCGAATGCTGGTTCCACACGACGAGGAGGTCTCCTGTCTTCGGCAGCCGCAGAATCCGCCCCGGCGAATACGGAGCCATGAGCGGCATCGGCTGCGCCCCGGGCCACCAGGAATGTCCCCGGTCCTCGCTCACCGCCCGGTAGAGCCGCCCCGTGAGCGTCCGACCGATGCAGTAGATTCGACCGTCGCCAAGCTCCACCGCGTCCGGCTCCGTGAAGGCGTCCGTCCATTTCCCTCCCTCCCTCCAGCCCATGATCCATCCGTCGCAAGCCTGCCACGTGCGCCCGCTGTCGTCCGAGTAGTATGCCCGCGCGACCTCCGCCAAGGGGAAATGCCCCTCGGTCTCCGTCTGGAAGCGCACGCCCTTGAGCGTCCCCCACGACGCCCCCCGCTTGTCGAACCGGCTCCCTAAGAACTGGCTGTACGTGAAGAGGAGAGTTCGTTTCCCATCGGCGAGGTTAAACATCGTCCCGGCGAGCCCTTGCGTGAGCCCGTCAATCGTGATCTTGACGGGCGCCGACCAACTCGCACCTTCGTCGCTCGACCGGCAGAAATGCCAATTGTTCGACGCGTTCCCCAGCGCGGTCACCATGTCCCATCGGTCCGCGCGGTAGGTCCCCAGGTCCCCGTTGGGCATCCGCAGTAACCCGATCCCCCCGGGCGCCTTGAACCCTTCGCGTCGGCGCCAGCTCCTCCCATTGTCAGCGGACCCCATTCCCCCCTCCGTTACGAGGCCCCCGTCCCGCAGGCGCACGATGTTCGCGAACGAAAACCCCTCGATCACGAGCCCTCCGTCAGGATGACTTCGCGCGACGGCCGCGCCTTCCTGGGCCACCGCCGCCCCGCTCTCGACTTCCGACATCCCGCTTTCTTTCTTTTTCGTCTCCACGCTTGAGACCTCCCATGCGAAAAGGAGCGCTGTCGCGCCGAAGAGAATCCGTCGTGTGATTTCTCTCCTCCTGTCCTTCATAACCTCTCCCCTCATCTCGTCCCGGCATCATGCCGTTAGCCTGGGCGGTCGGCGCTCCCAGTCCCCTCCTACTCGAACACCGGGTCCATGATCCACTTGCCTTCCGTCAACTGCCTGTGCATCGTGTCGGCTAGGATATTCCAGGAGGCGACTTTCTCACTGTACAGCGGTTCGCCTGTCTCGGCGTGGAAGTTCTCGGAGAACGACCCTCTCGTCTCCAGCGCCCCCGCCAGTACCCGCAGGGTCCGGTCTGCTAGATCTTCGGCTTCGTTTCGCAAGCCGTAGTGGAGCAGCGCGTTGAACATGAAATAGCACAACGGCGTCCAAACCGGCCCCTGCCAGTTCGAGCAGGTCAGCCAGAAGTGCCCGCCGAAACGCGGCGGGTTGGCGAGAACCGCGTTGTTGTAATAGTCGCTGCTCCTGGACAGGCTGCGGATGCCGTACCGACTCAGAAAATGGCGCTCATCCAGCACGTACCCCTTGAGCATCCTCCTCGCCTGGTCTTCGTTCGCCATCCGCGCGTAGAGCGGGATGAGATTGGAGCAGCTCTGAAAAGCGAATCTCCCCGCCCCGGCCGCGTACTTGTGCTCGCAGTGGAACACGTTCCGGCCCTCGCAGAGATTGTATGCCGCGTAAGACGATTCCTCGTCCAGCCACAGGATCTCATTCACCGCCTTGCGCAGGGCCTGGGCCTTCGTCTCGAATCCGCTTGCCTCCTCCCGCCGGTCCAGCAGACGCGCTAGTTTCGACGCGGCGAGATACTCCATATACACCCACGCGTTGATGTCCACGGGGATGATGGCGTCCGGCAGAAAAAAGGTCGTCGCCGCGTCGTTGTCGATCCCGCTCATGTAAGCCATCTTCCATCGGAAGAGGCCGTGGGGCGCGCGCAGGTCCGTCTCGAAGTACGCTAGGTATCCGGCGAGCTTGCCGAAGACCTGCCGGAGCCATGACACGTCGCTGCTCTGCTTCACGTACATCAATGCGCCCTGCATCAGGAAGGGCAGCGCGTGGAACCCCGGTCCGATGCACAGGGGGCCGTCGTCCCGGGTGACGACGTTCGGGACGTACCCGTCCCCGCACTGGTGGTGCAGCAGATTGTCTATGCTGTGCCTCAAATGCTCGGGCCTGCCGCCGATCGCGAGCCGCATGCTCATGTGGTGGTTGTCCCAGCAGAAGATCCTGTCGCCGTATTGTCGGCCGTACCCTGGCGTCAGATACGGATGCGGGAGTTGCCCCGACGGCGGATGCTCAATCAGTGGTATGATCGTCTCGATGTACTGATGCACGCGGTCGCAGAGCTCTGCTTCCATAGTCCGTTTCCTCGACAAGTGTGTCTC
>JAZDKG010000173.1:0-3886 GCA_043803205.1 Planctomycetota bacterium | reverse complement strand
CACCCCCTTCCGCCTTGTGTGTCCACCGCGTCCCTTCTTCGCAGTAGACCAACAGATGATCGCCGTTGGGCAAAATCAGAGTTTTCATTGTTGCCTTCTCCTGCTCCTCGCCGCGCCCTATTGCGCGGACGTTCGGTGACGCTTGCGGGGCTTGGCATTCGCCGCCGCGTGACACTTCGCCGCCCACATGAACGCGCCCTCGACGGTGACGCGGTAGGTGGGGCGGCGGCCCTTCTCCCTGAACGCACTCATCCCGCCCGGCTCCAGGCTCACGATGATGTTGCGGGGGAGCCGCGTCGGGACTTCGCGCTTGACGATCTTGGTTAGGCGGGTCATTCCCGTTCCCCCTTCGCCTTGGCGAGCGCGGCAAGAGCATCCGTTTCGCAGTCCCGACACGTCTTGCGCAACTCTGCCCAATCGTACCCGTGGCGCGTGTCGGCGTGGAGACAATGCTCTGGATCGCCTAGTGCCGCGAACACCTCGGCGCAAATCGCCAGCTCGTGACGAGCCGCCTCCAGCGCATCGCCAAGCTCCTCGTGCGCGTTGCAGGCGCGGACGATCCGATCTGCGCTTCTCTCGCGTTCTTCGCGGGACTCGCCGTAGACATCGGCCAGCTTGATTCCAAAGGTATTTCGGTGAAACGTGATAACGCGGACTTCTCCATCTTCGCCGGGGGTGGAAATCACTTCTCCTCGCCAAGTTCTGTCCCTGTGCTTTTCCATCTCAAAACCTCCTGGGGCTTGGCCCCGCTAAGTGGCCTCGTCAGCGCCGGATACCCCGGCGTCCATTGCTCAGACCCTGAGACCATTCCTATCCCGCCAACCGATCACGTAGGACAGACCGCCCCACAGCGAGATACCGGCCTCGTACATCTTCCGCAGTTCAGACTCCGGGGGTAGTTGCGCCCGACTGCGCGGGGGCAATCCTTGATGGGGACTGCGCTTCTCGGGGTGCAGGCGGTCGTAGAGGCAACGGCGGACGTACCCAAGCCAACTTTCCCAGTCGAGGCGGTCCCTGTTCAGTTCTCCGAAGTAGAATGCTCCCATCGTCTTGACTCCTTCCCGGCATTATCGCCGCCCGTGAGCCCGCAAGAGCCGCAGGCGCAGGGGTGGCCGCCCTCGAGGGAGGGCGGGCCGGGGATCAGGTGGTCGATAGCTCGCGCATGAGCCGCCGGGCTACGGCCTCAGCGATTTGCCATCCCCCCGACACCCTTTCCTGTCGGCTGAGACCATCTGTGAGGCGCTGAACGATGACGCGCCAGTCCCATTGTCCTTCGCCCGCCCTTTCGGAGAGCGGGTGAATCCAGCAACGGAAGTCCTTCTCGTTTGGCTCGCTCATGTCTGACTCCTTGCGCCACTGGCGCGGTTGAGGGTCTCGTTAGGTCGCTATCCTACCGGCGGCTAGGGCTTCTGTGATGATCTCCCTAGCAATCTTCAAGAGCCTCCGCTTTCGCGCGGCGGCGCTAGCGGGGATGCCGTAATTCCAGAACGGATCGCGCTGTCCGAGAAGCTGGCCCGTCCGCGTGTCCGTGACCGTCAAGGACCGCTCGGTCCCCCAGGCGTGTTGCTCGTAGGTGAAGATAAACCGGGCCTGACGCACGTTGCAACTCTTGAGCTGTACCCCCGTCTGCTGGTCGCCGTCCATCTCAGACTCCTTCATCCGGCGTATTTGCCGCCCTCACGCCCTCGAAGGAAGGCGCAGGGGTGGCCGCCCCGTAGGGCAGCCGGGGGGTCAGTCTGCAACTTCCCAATCTGCTTCTTCGTAGCCCGGAACGTCGCAACTCGCATCGTCGCGCAGACAGTCGAGAAAGCGCTTTTCAGGGGTCGTGTCCCAATCGTCGGTTTCGCAGCACTGATAGTCGAGGCAACTGATTGCCTTCATCAGCGCAACGGGGGTCAGTCGAGGGGCGGATAGGATTGCGGAAGCCTCGACAACTGGCGCGACCTGCCCCGCCTCGTCAGCGGCCTCCAGCTCCGCTGTGACGCCCGGACAGTCGGCGACGGTTTTTACGTCCGCATACCGGGCGCGGACGCTTCGCACGTTCTCAGCCATGAGGCGATTCGCCATCGCTTCCGCGCAAGGCAGGTCGTCGAGGGTGTTCCACTCGCCGTTGGAGTGCCAACCGAATCCGGGCTTTCGCATGGCATAGGCGACGATGCAGGCGACATGCTTTTTCGACACCACAAACGCGCTCATTGTCAGACTCCTTATCCCGGCTCCTTTGTCCCCCGCGCCGCCGGGTTGCGCGGGAGAGGGGGTCAATCCGATACCCGATACCAACTGTCGAGGGAGCCGACGAAGCCCGGCCCCTGGTCAACCGCGTCGCCGTCCCATCGCAGGTACGCTTCCCCTCGCTCATCAATCTCGGCAACCGTGCCCCGGGCTCCCGTATGGACGCAACACAGCCGGTCCCCCAGCTTGAGAGAGCCGGGCTCAATCCGGCCGTGTGTGCGAATGTTTTCCGCCTCTTTTGCTTTGCGCTCTTCGGTCCACTGACGCGCCTTCGCCTCACGCTCCAGACGCTCCTGTTCCGCCTGCACCTTGCGCCGCTCGATTTCGGGATCGCCCTTCACGGTCCAGCGCCCGTCCGTCGCGTTGTAGGTCTGACGCCTCCCGGCGGCGCACTGACCGCCCAGCGTAGAGACGCTCTCGGTCAGATGGACGCGCAGCTTGCCGTCCCGGTTGCGCTTGACGACGCCATACCAACAGGCGCCCGTCCCAAACATGCCGCCAGTGGCTTGATAGACCGTATCGCCGTCCTGGGGCATCCAACGTCCATCGGAATACGTCTCTCGGCTCATCGTCGTTCCTTTCCAGTATAGGCCACCCGGCCCTGGCCCAGAGCCCCGAAGGGCCTGGGGCGAAGGTCGCTAGGCCTCGACGAGTTCCAGTTGCCAATCGCGGCCCCATGCCGCCTTCACGGCTGCGAATACATCATCCCGAGTACGCTGGGGGGCGATACAGGGATTATCGCCATTGCTCAGGCTGATGATCCAGGGGCGCTCGCAATCGGCGTAGTACTCGCATCGCTCGCGCCGGGCCGAAATCGTGATCCGCTTTCCATCCTCGCCGATGATCGTTCCGATTTTCATCTCAGGCTCCTTATCCCGTCTCCTGTTTCTCCCCCGCCGACGGGAAGCTGGTGAGAGGCCACCCGGCCCCTATTTCACCAGTCGGAAATACCGACTCAGTGTCGCCGGTTGATTGTGCTCAGGATCAGCCTCAGTCTCTGCCATGAGGCGCGCGGCCTCGCCGGGGCAGTTCCGATACACTCGCTCGAGGTACGTTCGCACACGCCCCTCCGAGGTGTCGCGCCAGTCGGTTTCGATTTCGCGTTCTTGCCAGTGCATTGTCGTCTCCTTCCAGGCCGCCCGGCCCTTGCCCAAGTACTTTCAGGTCCATTGTTTTCCCTTCTCTACCCCAAGTAAACATCTCTATTATCGGTTGTCAAGCGGGCGCAGTAGAGAAATCCTTTCAGCCCCACTCCTCTACATCAAGAAAACCCCCGTAAACATTGGGGATCATAGAAGTAGAGGACAGAGAAATAAATCTGAGAAATCTTTCGGAGAGATAGGGGGAGACTAGAAGATACCTAATGAGCGATCCACCTACAGCAAATACCGTACCACAGGATACTCAGGATGGGAGTAATCTTGTACCTGAGATAGTACCTGATGGTACAGGACTTGCTCTTAAGAGTACACCTAGTACTTGTGAAGAGAGTATAGTATCCCAGGGAGAGTCCGTAGCCGAGAAGGGCGAATCTCTGCGGGCCGGGCGCTCGCTCAATCCGTCTTCGCCCGTGCATAAGCTGACCGAGGCGCAGCAACGCCTTGTATGCCAAGCAATTGCGGAGTTTTCGACCTTAGACGGCGCAGTCGCACGC
>JAZDKG010000172.1:0-18403 GCA_043803205.1 Planctomycetota bacterium | reverse complement strand
ACGACGGACAAGAGATCGATGTCCTGCGTCCCCTCAACACGATCGATGTCGCCCAAGTTCGATACAAGATCCGCCGCGAAGGCGATAAGACCATCTACGAGATGGCCTTCCCCCTGTCGGCCCTGCACGTCGCGCACAGAGGGCCGGGCACGCGCCTCGGCTTTTCCCTTCTCGTGAATGAAAACGACACGGGCGCCCGCGAAGGGTATGTCCACTGGTCCGACGGCATCGGGCGCACCAAGAACCCCGAGGAATACGGCCAGCTCCTCTTCGCGCCTTGACGGCAAGAGCCGCCGGCGCCCCGAAGGTGCCGTCGGCTCAGGCGACTGGGCGCGTGGGTGTTTGCCCTTTACCCTCTGCGTTCTCCTCCTTTTTTGCGCCCGTCAGTCCCGCCGTCGGGGGATCAGGGCGAGCCCTTTGCGTGAGGCCCCTCTCCCCCTCCCCCCTAGCGTCTTCGCGCCTACCCGCGCAGCCACGCCTCCAGGTTCCTGAACTGCGGGAGGTACCGCCGGTTCTTCCGGAACATCTCCTTCACCATCTTGCGGATTTCGGCGAGCGACAGCACCGCCGCACTCAGCGGATCATAGGCGATCCCGCGGAAAACCGCCTCCGGATCGCCCCGGAGACACCCCTCCACCGCTAGCTCCTCCTCCGCGACCGTGACCTGATTGAGGGGAGCGCACTGGGGCGGCAGCGGACCGACCTGCATCGGCGTGAAGTCCCCCCGGCGCGCGACAACGGGGACCTCCACGCACGCGTCTCGGGGGAGGTTGTCAATGAGCCCCGTGTTCGCCACGTTCCCGTTGAACCGGAAACTCTCCCCGCCCATCCACGCGTTGATGATGGCGCTGGCGTACTCGTCCCCGCGCGAAAGGTCGAGAGGCCTCCGATCGCGGAGCTCCGCCTCCACCTCCTTCCTCCAAGTTCTCTCCCGATCGAGGTAAATGTTGACGGTATAGCTCTCGTAGCCATCCCCCAGGCCCTCGCCGAAGGCGCAATACCTCTCGAGGAGGTCGCGCCGCTTCCGGAACCACCAGTTGTACTCGCTGTTGTGCGCGCTCGACTCGGTGACGTAGTACCCCAACTGCAGGAACATTTCGTTGCGCACCGGCTCGTTCCGCCGGATCCGTCTGTCCGTAAGGATCGCCCGGCGGATGCGCGGATAGAGGTCCTTCCCCTTGTGTTCGATCCGCAGGAACCAGGAAAGGTGATTGAGGCCCGCGCAGACGTGCGTGATCTCATCATAGGGCGCTCCAGCCCAGCCCGCGAGCTTCCTTGCCGTGTTCTGCACGCTGTGACACAGTCCCACGACCCGCACGCTCGTCTCGCGCTGCATCGCCCGGCAGTTCATCGCCATCGGGTTGGTGTAGTTCAAGAAGAGAGCGTCCGGACAGAGCCGTTCCACGTCGCGACAGATGTCAAGCAGCACCGGGATCGTCCGGAGCGCTCGGAAGACCCCCGACGGGCCCCGCGTGTCGCCGACATACGTGCTCACCCCATACCGGTTCGGTATGAAGAGGTCATGGTTCCAGACGTGCACGTCCCCCACGAGGATCGTGCAGACGACGACATCGGCGCCCCGTAACGCGATCTGGCGATCCATCGTCGCTTCCATTCGGGCGCTGTAGTTGCCCTCCCCGATGATGCGCTTCACGGCCCGGCGGATAAAGTCCAGACGCTCCTCGTCGATGTCCATGAGCACGATCATCGATCCCGCTAAGAGCGGGAACGTGAGCAGATCACGCACAAACGCCCGCGTGAAGTTGATACTGCCCGCCCCGATGAACGCTATCCTCGGCCTGGGCATCCTCGACCGCCTTTTTCCCCACCGCTCTCCGATACCGCCGTCTTGCCCTGCAAGAGACTGTCAGCACTTCAGCGCACCTGAGTATACCCCCTCCCATCTCCCCGCCGGAAGCGCCAAGTCGTCTCCCGCCTCTCGGCGGATCGCCCGGGCCGTGTCCGCAGACGCCTCCTCGCGGCCCCGGAATCTGCTTGACCCGTCTCTCCCCCCGCGCTAGAAGAAGTACTGTAAGCCCCCTCTCTTGAAAGGCGCTCCAACATGCGTACCTCTTTCCGCTCGATGGTCCTTTTTCTATCCTCCTTTCTCCTTTATGTATTTCTGGGGTCGCCCGCGCCCGCCGACGAGGCCGCCGTCGAGGTCATCGACGTCAACGGCTCCTTCGAGAAAACCGAGGTCTTCACCAAGTACGAGGAGCAGTACCGCAAGTGGATCAAGGACGGCATCGAGCTCCCTGACCCCTTCACAAAACCCAAAGGCTGGCATCCCCAGTCCCACCCCGATCCCAAGTGGCGAATCGAGCTCGTCGAGGATGAAGCCGCCGCCCACTCCGGCAAGAACTTCCTCCATATCTACGCCGGCACCGTCCACTATTACGACTGGCCCTTCTCCACGCTGACCTTGAACGACGGCGACGAAGTCACAATCTGCGTCTTCGTCAAGGGCCCCCAGGACGTCGAGAACCCCTTCCGCGTCCGCTTCTTCCTCTACGGCTTCAACAAGGAAGGGAAGAAGGTCAACATTTACGACGACGGCGAGAAAGGCGACGTCATCATCACGGGCGTCTCCTCCCCCGAGTGGAAGGAGTTCACCGGCACCTACGTCGTCGCCGCGCACGACGCCGTCGACGTCCCCTCCCATGTCCGGGCAATCTGTCCCGCCCTCGTCGGCAAAGATGTTTCCTTCGACGACGTGAAACTCACCATCAAGCGCGCCGCCTCCGCTTCCAAGCCTTCGCAGTAGCTTCCGGACGTCCTCTCTCCCTTGGCGCTCGATCAGCGAAAGACCTCCCCCTCAACCGTCCGATCCTCTGACCCTTCCGAGCCGCCCCCGGAATCGCCCCGCCGCACTGACCCCAGGGAAGAGCGGTTTTGGCTTGATCCCGGTCCCGGGCGGGCGCCTCTTGCTATCGCCACTCGAAGCCGTAGAGGAATGCATCGGTGAGGTAGATCCTGAGGAGGGAGGTTTCGACTGAGACCCTGGATCGGTCATTCCAGGTCAGCGGCGCGCACGCTTCGTCACCGTGGAAGGCGTTGCATTCTGCGCGGGTATATCCGGGGATGGGTTTGCCGATTTCCCACGGCGTTCCGGTGAAGAGCTCCGCCTCGACCTTTCCGGCTCCGCGCGTGAGCGCGTTGACGAAGAGGGTCTTCCCAGCGGCGCGCATGGGGCGGGTCGTCAGCCATGCGGTCTCGTCGTTTCCCGCGTGGTGCAGGGCGGCCCACATCCGCCCGAGCTTCCAACTGGCCCGGCAGAACGCGCCTTCGTGAGGGGGATCGGTGCGTCCGTGGTCGCTGTAGATGTCGCCGTGCAGTCCTCGGATGCCCGAGTAGTAGAGGTGAACGTCGTCGCCGTCGATCACGAAGCCCCGGAATGGCCAGAGGATTCCTCCGCCGATGTCGCCCAGAGGCTCGAGCGACACGCACGGGCGGCGCGCCGGACGCCACCATTTCCGGTCGTCCCGGGAGCAGGCCAGCTGCAGGTCGATCGTTCCCTCGGCGGCATGGTAGACGGTCGCAAAGCCGATGTAGCCGTTGTTGTATTCGTTCATCATGACGTCCATGAATTGCGTGTCCGCCGGATCGCGCCAGTCGGGCGTCATGATGATCTCGTACGTATCCCCCCATTCCCATCCGTCGTCGCTTTCGCGTCGCGCGATGGTGCGGCATTCTCCCCGCCCAACGTCGTTCCTGACGTATCCGCCGGGGACGGCGGCCAACTGCACCTTGTTATGACAGACGTAAGTTCCGTCCGAAAGCTGGAACACCCCCAGCCCGTCGCTCGACACAAACGGCCTCCCCCCATATGCCTCCTTCGTCTCCGGACTCCCCGCCACCGGCTCGCCCTCGACGCGCCAATGGATGCCGTCGCCGGAGAAGTGGCGGTAGAGACCGTATAGGCTGTGGTCATAGCCGGGAGGGAGCGGCACGCCTTCAATGCGCCTGCTCGGGCAACTGTAGGGTCCTTCCTTGGCCGGGTGATGGACTGGATCCCGGTAGGCGAACATCTCGTAGCGCCGGTCGGGGTCGGCGTCCGGGTGGATCATGACGCAGACCTGAGAGGTGATGCCGCCCATCTTCGTGCCCAGGAGGATGTTGGTTTTTTCGTAGCCCTCGCAAGGATAGACGTCGAGCTCCGGGCGGAGCCACTTGACGCCGTCCTCACTACAGGCATAGGTGAGCTGTCTCAGATGGGGAAACGATCCGCGCACGCGCGGGGTGGACAAGTACCACGCCTTGTAGAGACCGTCGATCGGATTGAGAAGCACCGTTCCGTGCGCGAAAACCGCGCCCATGTCCCACGGGAATTGGGGCGACATGAGCGGATTGTTGGGATCCTTTTTCCCCGGCTCCATTCGCCAGGCGATCCTGTAATGCTCCAGGAAATCGTCCGCCAGGATCATCGGGGGATAGGAAGCCGCCATGTCGTTTCTCCCTTCAGACCATTTCCCATGCAGGCTTTCGTGCGCGACCATCGCCAGATGCCGACGGAAATTATGCAAAGGCGAGGGGGGATTTCAAGCCGTCCTCTTTGGATCCTCCGGACGCGAAGCCTTCGACCTCAACAGATGCTTCTGTTCATGTGGTCAAAAGGGCTATATTATCCGCGTGACCAGTATTCCGCCTGGGAAGTCCAGGCTCAAGGAGCGGTTCACCCACAACGGAAAGGAGAGCGACATGCGCTCAGGACGAGCAGCCCTTCTCGCGGTCGTTTCATTGGCGATACTTTCTTCCGCCGTCGCACAGGCGGAGAAGTTGCCCAAATGGATCGACCCGACCGACGAGGTGGTCTCCGATCACATCGCATGGGACAAGCCTTCCCTCTACGGGCCGATGCGCGTGCTGTTCATCACGCATCGCAACGGAATGCGCGAGGTGATCGAGGTCTGCGAACGGTTCGATATCGACCGGGAAGTAGCGGGCGTCGAGAAGAGCAACAGGTTTTCGAGCGCCCTTACACCCATGCAGACTGAGGCATGGAAATACACGGACGAGAAATCCATGGAAGGAATCTTCCGCGGGAGACTTGCGCGGAACTACGACTGCATCGTCGTGGCCGGCATTGAGTGGCGTATCCTTCCCGAATGGATACGGGCGGCGATCCTCGGGAAAGTGAAGGCGGGGGCGGGACTGGTCTGCCGCCTCCATGGGGAGCCTGATGAGGCGCTCAAGGGCGCGATGGAAAACAAACTTCCCTCCGCACCGGACCTATCCGCATTCCCCGTTGCGGGTCTGCCCGCGTTTTCCCGGTTCGAGACCTTGGAGAAGCTCGCCAAGGCACAGATCGAGTTTTCGACTTTCGGCAAGGGGCGGATCGTAGAGCTCAAAGGGACGCCCTCCACAACGGAAAACTGGGGGTTCAACGGCCTCCAGGTTCTGACGCCCGAGTGCGGAGAATCCTTTCCCGATTTCCACCCCCTGCACTACGACTACTACCAGGCCCTCGTGGGCCATCTCATGTCCTGGGCTGCCGGGAGGTCCCCCTCCGCGCGCGTCGTCGCGGATCCTCCCCTCGTGACGTTGTCTCGTGAGAGCCTGGGCTCCGTCGACTTCTCGATCGAATCGGATGCCGACCTCGATGCGGACCTCGAGTTCGTCCTGCGGGACTCCAACTACGGCGACGTTCTCGCGTCGGCGAAGAAGAGCGCCTCCCTCGCACGCGGGCGGGGCACGGTCTCCTTCGACGTGAAGGGCGTTCCTGCGGGGACCTACTTCGCGGACCTGTGGATCAGGCAGGGGGAACGGACGATCAACTACGGGTCCCTCCTCGTGAAGGTCGAATCCGCGACGGCGATCGCTGATCTCTCTCTCGAGGCGGCGAGCTTCTCCAAGGATGAGCCCGTCAAGGGGACCGTTGGGATCAAGGGAATGCGGGAAGGCCTTGAGCTCATCCTGCGGCAGCGGGACAACTTCGGCCGCCTCGTCGCCGAGAAAGCTCTGCCCGTAGATTCGGAAAAGCTCTCCTTCGAACTCGAGGCCAACTCGGCGTTGACCGTGGTGCAGACCGTTGAGGCGGCGCTGTCGGCGAGCGACGAGACGCTCGATGTCAAGCGTCGCGCCTTCACGTACCGAGACGTCTTTTTCCCCAGGGACGACTTCATGTTCGTCTTCTACCAGAGCGCGACGGGCGGCTCCTACCTCACGACCGTCCTGGCAAAGGCCTGTCACGACAAAGGCGCCGACGCCTGGACGTTCGCCCCCTCGAACGGGGATCATAACCTCCTTTTCTCCGGGGGGGCGGCGCTGGCCAACCTGTACGTCGGGCCCATGGTCTACGGCAGGGGGACCAGCGGCAAGAACAAGACCTTCGTTGATATGAACCAGTTCTGGAAGCTTCCCAGGACGCAGTACGGCATCGCTAGGAATCCCTGCCTCACCGATCCGGCCTATGTCGAGGCCGCCCGGATCACCTACAGCGAGGAGGGGGCGTGTTTCGCCCCTGTCGCCCCCGCTTTCTACAACCTGGGAGACGAGTCCGTCTACGCGCCTCACGGCGGCGATGACGATCTGTGCTTCTCCGAGACGTGCGTCAAGGATTTCCAGGATTTCGTCAGGGCCGACTACGGCTCGATCGACAAGCTGAACGCGGAATACGGCACGTCGTATGCGAGCTTCGACGAGGTCTTTCCCGTGCCGCTCGAGAAGGCGCTCGCCGATCCGGCGCTCGCGCCCGTCTGGATCGATCACCGCCGGCATTCCGACATGGTCTGGGCGCGCCACATAGCCCGCGTGCGCGGGTGGCTCCAGGAGAGCGCTCCGGGCGTGCGCGTGGGCTATGAGGGGGCGGGCGACACCGGACACGGGCCTCGCAACGGCGCCCTGACCGCGACCGACTATTACCGGCTCGCCCGTTCCATGGACGTGAACGGGATGTACCACTGGCCGTACCAGCTTGACGTTGTGAGGGACTTCTCCGAGCCCGGCGCGCTCATCGGCGGCGGATGGTTCGGCGGCTACGAGCAGATGTGGCGCGCCGGCCATGATCCGCTCACACAGGGGTGGTGGGTCTGGAATGGGGCTTTACGAGGGGCGAACAGCATCTGGGCCTTTGACGGCCTGGGAGGCAATCACTGGTCCGTAGTCGCCCCCGACTTCTCCTTCTACGATTACTTCGGGGAGCCGCTGAAGCAGGCGCGGGTTCTCAAAGAGGGCGTCGGGAAGCTCCTGATGAGTTATTCCCGCGCCAACGACGGGATCGCGGTGCTCTACTCGCCCTCGAGCATGCTCCTAGCCTCCCTCGAGGACCAGAAGGACGGCTTCTGGGACAGCGCCGATTCCGTCCCCATCGTTCTTGAGGAGACGCTCTTCCAATACAAGATGGTCGCCTCGCCGCAGATCGAAGGGGGCGAGCTGGGGAGCGGCGCTTACCGCGCGCTCTATCTCCCCTGCGCTCAAGCCCTCTCCGACAAGGAGGTCGCCCGGATACTCGATTTCGCCCGCAAGGGCGGCGCGGTCATCGCCGATCTGCGTCCCGCCGTTGCCGATGAGCACGGCAAGCCTCGCAGTCGAGGCGCCCTCGACGAGCTCTTCGGCGTCCGGCAGAAGACCGATAAACCCGATCTCACTTCCTCCGATGTAAAGGTCGTGGACGTTGCTCTAGCGCGAGAAATCGATGCCATGCCCGCGTTGCGCCGGGACGCCTCGCTGGCCCTGGACGGCGGAAAGGCATTGGGCGACGCCGGCGGAGTTCCCGCCGTGATCGTGAACGATTATGGTGCCGGGAAGGGCATCCTTCTCAATATGAGGCTTGTGGACTACGTTCGGTCGCCGCGGGATTCCATCGCCCGTTTTTCGGATGAAGAAAGTGCGCGGAAGACAAAGACGCTCATCACGGAGCTCTTGAAACTGTCGAGCATCCGGTGCGAGATCGCGCTGGCGCCCTATGTCCCCGGCTGCCACGTTCACCGGTTTCAGTCGGCCGACGCGCGTCTGATCGGCCTCGACTGGGTTGCTCAACCGTTTCTTCCCGGCGCGCCGGTCCTGGAGCCCTTCGATCCCGAAAAGGGCAAGGAGAATGCCCGCACCCTTGCCCAGGTCGCCGCGCGGAAAAGGGAAGTGCGTCTCGATCTCCCCAAGGAGGCGCATGTCTATGACGTTCTCTCGGGAACCTACCTCGGCCTTTCCGGCTCTGTCGCAAGAACCGTGAGCCCTAGCGCGCCGCAGCTCCTAGCCGCCTTTCCATACAAGGTTGATTCTTTGGAAATGAAACTGGCTTCGGAGGCGCTCCAGCCGGGCGAACGTCTGACGGTCGAGATGACACTCACGACCGACGGCGCCGTGAAGCCTGTGAGGCACGTCTTTCGCGTGGAATTCGCGGACCCCTCGGGCAATCCTGTCGGCTGCTATGCCTTGAACCTGACTGCCGAGGCGGGGCGCGCCGAGTGCGTCCTTCCGCTGGCGCTCAACGAACTAGCCGGCAAATGGACGATCAGCGCCCGCGATGTCGCGACCGGGACGCGCGCGCAGGCCTCCTTCGTCGTCCAGGGCCCAGGCAAGTAATCGGAAGCTGCTCCGTTGCAGACCTCCGCGTTCTCGAGCGCGGGACCTGACCCCCTTCCCGGACGGAGGAACTCAGGACATGACCAATGAGGGGCTTCTTGGCATCTGTCTAGTGGCGCTGCTTTGTTCCTGGGCCTGGCCCGTTGCCGCCGCCGAGGACTGGCCTCTGGAGATGACGAACGACCGTCTGCGCGTCGTCGTGCAGAAGGACCTCTCGTTCTGGGTTCATTCCCTTGAGGGCGCCCCCGCCTGGCGCACGCGCAACGCGACGGACGGCGATTGGCAGGTCTCCGGAAAGCCCGTCGCCATCGGCGAGGCGCGCAAGCGGTCCCGCCGGCGCTTCCATGACGGGATGCACGAGGGCTTCCTTCTCACCTTCGGCGACTTCGCCGTCGACGGCCTTCCCCCCGACGCCTCCATCGCCGTCTTCCTCGGACTCGCGCAGGACGAGCCGGAGTTGGCCGTGACGGTGTTCCCGGGCGATAGCGCGGCGTCGCTCACCCGCGCGACCTATCCCTATCCCCTCTCTCCGGGGAACAAGGCGCCCGCAACCGCCGTCCTCCCCTGGCGTCCGGGTGTCCTTATCCCGGACGATTGGCCCGTGGCTTCCCGCGTCGAAGAGCTCGTGTGGAGCAATCCGTGGTTCATGCCCTTTTTCGCCTCGATCTCGAGCGGATCGGCGTGCCTCGCGATCACGGAGACCCCGCACGATACGACGTTGTACTACGATCACCAGGCGGCGAAACCCACCGTCGTCGGCTTCCGCAGCGATCCCTCCATGGGCGCGCTCTCCTACCCGCGTCGGTTCCTCCTGCGCTTCCTCAAGGACGCCGACTACGTCGCGATCGCCAAGGAATATCGCCGCTACGCCCGCTCCGTCGGACGCCTCGTGACCCTCGAGGAGAAGGCCCGCGGCCTGCCGAAGATCCGCGACCTCGTAAAGACCTTCCAGTTCGAGGCGATGGCTTACGAGCCCTCCGAGGAGGACGTGCGCCCCGCGAGCGTCGTGCGCGATTTCGACGCGCGCCTGGCGGACACGGACGAGATCCTGAACCGCGTGGAAGGCCCGATCAACTACTACTCTTCAAGCTGGAAGTTCATCATCCCCAATGGCGCGCAGATTGGTCCTCCGGGCGGATGGGACAAGCTCAAGCGCTTCGTCGAGGGCCTGCACGAGCGCGGGTGCCTCGTTCAAACCTATGACAACCACCACCTCATGACGACGGACAGCCCCTACTACACGCCCGACATATCCATCAAGCGCCCGGATGGAAAAGAGCACGCGTGGGAGGAATCCTGGGGCGGCAACGCTCCGAAGAAGCCGATCCGGCCGCTCGCTCCGGCGCTTGCCCCGGCGTTCGTTCGGCTCAAGTATGAGAACCTCCTCGCGCGAGGCATCCGCTTCGACGCGGTGTATCAGGACCAGTTCGCCGCGGTCAGGCTCTACGAGGATTACGACCCGCTCCACCGGGGCGACCGCCGCGCCTGCCAGGCCCATTGGGCGGAGGCGCTCGACGTGACGACGCGCCTGGGCATGATCACCGGCACCGAGGTCCCCTACGACTGGTCCGTCCCCCACGCGGTCTTCTACGCGTGGATCTGGGACCCGGGCGACGTGGGGATACGGGTCCCCCTCTGGCACCTCGTCTACCACGACTGCGCCCTCGTGCGGACGCCCGATCAACCTCGCGAGCGGGGGCTCCTGCGGTCCTACCTGTGCGGGTACTACGAGCGCATGTGCGCGGGGCACGGCAAACCCATCGACTGGAGCGCCGACGAGACGTGGGTCCGCCTGATCAAGCGGCACAGCGAGTTTGTCGCCCAGGTCGCGATGACCGAGATGACGAGGCACGCCTTTCTCGACGACGCCCGCAAGGTGGAGCGCACCGAGTTCGCCAACGGCATCGCCGTCGAGGCGGACTTCAAGGACCTCAAGGTCCGCGTCACCGGCGCTCAAGGCTTCGACGGGGAATGGCGTTCGCTCGCGGAGATGAAGGTCCCCTGACCAGGCTGCGCTTCGACGGCCCTCACGTGATTTCCACGATCCTGATCCCCCGCACGACTCCCCCCAGGCTCCTCAGACGGACCCCAAAGCGCAATGCTCCCCCGCGCTCAGCGATCCCATTGACTTGCGCCTGCCCTCAGGCTATCCTCGCTACGCGTGCGAAGCTCGAGGTCTCTCAAGGAGGACAAGATGGACTACAAGAAATTCGTCGACGACCAGATCGCCGAGATCCGTAAGACCGTCGGCAAAGGAAAGGCCATCAACGCCCTGAGCGGCGGCGTCGATAGCTCCGTCGTCACCGCCCTCGCCCACCGCGCGATCGGGCAGAACCTCCACACCTTCTTCATCGACAACGCCCTCATGCGAAAGGGCGAGCCCGCCCGCGTCGTCAAGACCTTCGCGGACCTGGGCATCCCCGTCCGCCTCCTGGACGCGCAGGAGGAGTTCCTCTCGGCGCTTGCGGGCCTCACCGATCCCGAGGAAAAGCGCGAAGCCATCACCCAGACATTCTACGCCAAAGTGTTCGCCCGCCTCGTGAAGGAGACGGGCGCCAGCTTCCTCCTCCACGGCACCATCCTCACGGACATCGAGGAGACCGTCGCGGGCATCAAGCGCCAGCACAACATCCTCGAGCAGATCGGGATCGACCCGAAGAAGGCATACGGATACACGGTCATCGAGCCCTTGAAGACTCTCCGCAAGGACGGCGTCCGCGAAGTCGCCCGGCTCCTCAAGCTTCCCGCTTCGATCACCGAGCGCATCCCCTTCCCCGGGCCGGCGCTTGCGACACGGATCGTCGGCGAGGTCACCCGTGCGCGCCTCGACACCGTCCGCACAGCCACTGGGATCGTCGAGGAGGAGCTGGCCGAGACGAAGTCCTTCCAGTACTTCGCGGTGCTCCTCTCAGACCGCGCGACGGGGATCCGCGCCAACAAGCGCGAGTTCGGGGAGATCATCGTCGTGCGGGCGATCGAGAGCGTCGACGCGCGGGAGGCGAAGGCCGTCCGCGTCCCCTGGCCGAAGCTCGAAAAGATCTGCGCGCGCATCACCACCGAGATCCCGGGCGTCAACCGCTGCCTCTACGACCTCACCCCCAAGCCCCCGGCGACGGTTGAATACGTCTGATCCCCGGCTTGGCGTTCATCGGCGGTTCGAAATCTTCGGGCTCCAGGAGATGCAGCCGCAGATGAACGCAGATAAGAACAGATGAACGCGGCAAGATCGGGGTCGGCGCTGATCGGCGTTTATCTGCGTCTATCGGCGGTTTCATTCCTGCGGACCGCAGGACATGAGGCTGAGAGTTGATCGCTGACAGCTTGTAGCTGAAACTACTCCCTCAGCCCCAAACCCCCCGCGACGGTTGAATACGTTTGACGTGCGCCCGAAGACACATCCGCGAGTCCAATTGAATATGGTGTCCCGGGGAACTCCGGGAACTCGCGGAACTCGTCTGGACAACTACTCGGCAAGGGAGCGGAAGAAGGCGGACGTCTCGTTCTTGCCGGCGCGCCCTTCGGCGATGTCGAGCGTGATGGCGACAAGGCCCTCTTCGTCGGCGCGTAGCGTCACGCCGTTCATCGCCAGGAAGATGATAGCGACGGCCGCGCCGGTGCGTTTGTTTCCGTCCACGAACGGATGGTTCTGGACGATGTGGTACAGGTAGGCGGCGGCCATCTCGAACAGGTCGGCGTGCAAATACCGGCCGCCGAACGAGGATTGAGGTACGGCGATCGCGGAATGAAGGAGCCCGGCGTCCCGGATGCCTTGCGAGCCGCCGTAGGCCTCGATCATACTGCGGTGGATGCGCAGCACGCGCTCCAAGTCCAGAAAGAGCGGAGCCATCTGCTACTCCGCCAGTTTCTTGAGGGCCCGGCCGAAGCGCTCGTGCGTCATCTTGAGCGCGTCCTTGAACTTCTTCTCTTCCTCCGGGTCGCGCACGGGGGTCAAGAGCAGCGAGTTGCCGTCGGTGAGAATCTCGAAGGCGGTCTCGGGGGTGGCGCGGAGGATCTCGAGGATCGGCTTGTCGATCACGAGGGCGTAGCTATTGCCGTGGCGGGTCAGGGTCTTCATCATGGGGAGGCTCCTTTCGTTAGCACATAGTATATCCTATAGGCTTACGAAGGGCAAGCGTGTTTTCCGCCGGCTGACCGGCCCGGCCATGGCTTTGTGCCTTTGCCAAGTCCTGCTGAAAGTTTACCCGCCAGGGCGGGCTGACAGCTGACAGCTTATAGCTGAAAGTGCGCTCGCACCCCCCCATGACCCTCGGCGTCCAGTGGCACCCCGAACGCCTCCTCCGCTACCCCCGGCACCTGCGCCTCTTCCAATCCCTCGTCGAAGAAGGACGCTCCCGGAGCGCATCCCCCGCGCCTGGGGGATCAGGGTAAAGGTTCGTCTGCGGGCTCATTCTCTCAAGGGCCTCACCACGGAGACACGGAGAGCACAGAGGGGACCTTGCCTGTGTTCTCTTCTCTGTGTCCTCTGTGCCTCTGTGGTACCCGCATCGCGGACAGAGTTATCGAGGTGATCGAGCGCCCGCACCCCCCCATGACCCTTGGCGTCCAGTGGCACCCCGAACGCCCCCCCCGCTACCCCGACCACGTGCGGCTCTTCCAAGCCCTCATCCAAGGAGGACGCGCCGGGAGCGCGAAGCGAGACGAGCCATAGGGCGTCAGGACGATCTTCGTCCGTTCGGGGGCGCGCAAACGGGACATTACTGATTTTTTCCCCCGCGAAAGCCCCCTACGGTATCACCGACTGTTCTCCTCTCATCAATCAGTAATGTCCCCCTTTCTTCCCTCCCCCTTTCTTTCCCTGTGCGCTGCTTTCTTCCATTCTATTCTTCGATCTCTCCAGTCTCGTTCTCCGAGAAGTATTGCCGCAGCCGGTAGCACACTTTCCTGAACCGGTCGTGATCGTCCTCTTTATGCCGGAGCACATACTCAAGAGTCTGACCGTACGCGAGCGACGATGCGGGAATCCAGTGACCTTTCGCGAAGACGCCAGCTCCGCCTCCGACGAGTTTCCAGTATAGCTTATCCAGATCATCGTCGCTCAGGCCGTGCTCCTGGAGCATCTTGCTTGTGACTGGGTCGTCCCGGACGAGGGCGAACAGTTGCTTCTCCCCGTTTTCGATCTGGTTCATCCTTGGACTAATGCCGTCGAATCCGCCTTTGGCAAGGGCACCCATGAGCGATTCACCACCATCCGGTTCTGGCGTGAGGATGCGGGCAATCTTCAGGAGCCGTGCCGATTTCTTGAAAGACCAGAAAAGACCAGATTTCTTGAAAAACCAGAACAGAGCGCGAAACATGATCTTCCTCCCGACTCGAACGAAAAGAATAAGCTGCTTCATTAAGGAGCGCGCTAAACGCTGCCTTCACGAACTCGTCCTCGATTGCTTGGTTGGGGGCGTCCCTTTCTTCTGAATGATGACGACTGGTGGCTTGGTTCCGGAGAACTTACACAAGTTCCGGGGACACCATATAATGGCGCTTCCTTAAGGGATCTCAAGCGCCCGCCTTGACTGCGTCTGCGATCCCTGTGGGCCGTTTTCCACGTTATCCGGTCGTCCTTACTGGCCGCCGGATTGTGCCTCCGTTGCTGGGTCTTGGAGCTAAACGGCTGCTGCGACTTCAGAGGACCCGAAGAAAGAGCCGATAACAGGGGCGAGAGGGGATTCTGTCTCGAGAATCCTTAAGGAAGCGCCATTCAGTAATGTCCCCCTTTCTTCCCCCGCCGATCATTTCAGTTTCTTCTCGATCTGTTTCCATGCGTTCAGGAACATGGTGAAATCTCGGTTCGTGTTCGAGAACCGATCAAGAGCGACAAGCTCTTGGTCTGCGTTGGCCAAGCCGCGGGCTTCCCAACACCGCTTTGTCTTTGTGACCCGCAGGTAGGAATGAATGCGTTTCTGGCCTGTGCCGTGGATGGCCCTGAAGCGCCGCAGAAGTTCCGCCGGGGGCAGAATGATGAAGGTCGTCTCTTTCTCCACGAAGGACGGAAGCACAAAGATCCAGAAGTCGGCATTCGATTTCTGGATTTTCTTTGGGTCGTGAGTCCACCACCCGGTTGCGAGAAGACGATTCTGGAGCAGGAGCGAGCCGTGGGTGGGGTTGAAGTCCTTGGAGAACTTCACCTGCAGGGACACCGTCTTCCGGTTCTTCGCCTCCGTCACAAGGAGGTCGATACCGGTGTCTTTGGATGGAACCCAGACGTTCCACCGGGGATATGTACGCTCGATGTGTTCCCCGACAAGATACTCACCCGCGTGCACAGTAAATAGTGGCTTCATCTATTCCCCCGGCGAACAATGCTCACACGCCATTGGGGACACCATATTTAATTGCCGCTCCGCGCTGGCTGCGCGCCGCCTTCGTCTCACCCGCCCACAATTGCCGCCGATTGCTCATGGCCGGTATTCCCCTCAATCCAGCGCTCGGCCACGCTGCGCATTCTACGCCCCGCCCCCCATCAGTTCGCGTCTTCCTCCTCAGGCGGCACCAGAGGCTCCAGAGCCGCAATGAGGGGAGCGATCTCCTGCTCCACCACGTCCCACACCTTCTCGGGGATGATCCGGAAATACTCGTGGACCAACCGATGACGCATCCCGATGACTTCCGCCCACGGGACCTCGGGATGCGCCTCCCGGAATTCCGTCGATATCTTTCTCGCCGCCTCCCCGATGATCTGAATGAGGTGCATGAGCGCGTTCTGCAAGAGGCTGTCCCCCAGGAAACGCTCCCGCGTCACTCCCGTCGCGTGTTCCCGGATCTCCCGCGCAGCCAGGAGCATGTCCAAGAGATACGCATCATCCCGCCACATAGAGCGGCTCCAGTGAATCGAGGATTCTTCGCCGGCGGATATAGTTCCGGCTGGCCTCGACCGACCTGCGGTCCACCAGGTCCGCCTTGCGCCCGAGGATCGCGGACAACTCCTCCTCCATGTGCACCAGGTCCAGCAAACCCCACGCGCCGTCGTCCTGAAAGTCCACCAGGACGTCCACGTCGCTGTCCGGGCGGAAATCGTCCCTCAGCACGGACCCGAAAAGAGATATCTCCTTCACCCGCCACTTGCGGCAGAACTCCCTGATCCTGCCCAGAGGCACCTCGATGCGCGGACTCAAAACGCAGCCCTCCCGCGAAAAAAGGTGTCAGGATGATTCTTGTCCATGGCCGATGCGACGCCCCGCATCTTCATCGCGCTCTTGACCGTCTTTGCGCCTATCCCTTCGCCGTTGTCGCGGATTGCCTTTGTCTTGACCGCCCACAATTGCCGCCGATTGCTCATGGCCGGTATCCCCTTGAAGCCAGCGCTCGGCCACGTTGCGCATTGTACAGCCTCGTCACGGCGAGTCGAGAGGCTCCTGAGCCAATGAGAGCCTTAACGCCTGTCCCTCCCGCAGAGGCGTCCCTCGACTTCGCTCGGGACCCTGAGCCTGCCGTAGCCCCTGAGCTTGTCGAATGGGTCGAAGGGCAGTGAACGCTGAGCGATAAGAAACCCGCGCGGGGGGAACGCGCCCCGCGTTCCCCCGCAACTAGAAGGGGGGTTCGGGGGGCTTCTCAAGTCCCCCGAATTCCTGTGTTTCCCCCGTGGTTGCACTTTGCCCTTACCTGTATCCCAGCTCAGCGGAGAGATCCAGATACCGCTTCACCCCCTCAGGCGGAACGTTCCAGGGAATATGATTCCCGATGCACATCATGTAGCCGCCGGACATGCGGGCTGTCTCGACCATCGACTCGACCATCGCCCGAATCTCCGCGGGGTCGTTGCGCATGAGGACGCGGTTGTCCCCTTCCCCTGCTAGAAAAGCGTTCTCGTACTTTCGCGCAATGGCCTTGTAGTTGGTGTAGGGCTCGCTGATGATGCCGCGCGCGCCGCAGGCAATCACGTCGTCGACGAACGCGTCCACGCAGCCGTCGACCATGAAGATGACCTCTTTCCCCGCCCCCTTCACGATCCCCCAGAACTCCTCGTACCTAGGGAAGATGTGCTTGCGCATCCAGGCGGGACTGCAGACGGGCCCGCTCGTGAGCACGATGTCGTCGTGAGAGACGACGAAATTGACGGGAAGCCGCGCAAACGCTCGATACACGCGGCGGTTGATCTCGGCGAACTCCTCCATGATCCGCTCGAACGCGGGCTCAAGACACATCGAAAGGAAATTCTCATACCCGAACACAAGCAGAGGCCACATGAACATCGTGTTATAGAAGCTGACCTGGGCCGACGATCCCCTTGGCGCCTCGTCGCCCCATTCCGGCGGATACTTCTTGCGGTACCGCTCATAGATAATTTCTTCGCTGCGAAAGTCGGCGGACTCTCCAACCTCCCACCCCGTGAAGTCCCCTTGCTCGAGGGGGCTGAAGCGCAGCATTTCTTCCTGGGTCGCGAAGCGCTTCCCCGCGATTTCCTGCTGCCAGTTTTCGCGGTAGGCGTGCCCCCACCGTCCCTTTCCCAGGTCCTTCTGCTCATGGAGCCGCGGAAGCGGGTCGTCCTTCTCGGGCACCCCCACGTCCAAGAAAGGGTAGATCTCGTTCAGTCTCGTCATGCAGCTTCTCGGGCGCTCGTAGAAGTCGATCCCCGTGATGTGCGTCGCCGCGTCCGGATCGGACCAATGCTCCCAGTGAGCGATCCTCTTCGGCCCAAGGCCCATGAAGCTTTCGTATTTGGGATCACTCATTCCTGTCGATCCTGCAATCGCGTCCTGCGCTTCCCCTTCTCCGCGCCTGCATCTCTCTTGGAGCTATCAGCGATCAGCGGTCAGCCTTCAGCTTTGGAGCTGAGAGCCGAATGCTGATGGCTGAAAGCTGATGGCGTCTTTGCGTGAGGTGGTTCTCCCTCTCCCTCACCCGATCCAGATCGGGCTCGACCATGCCATCTCCCAGTCCCTCTGGATCGCCTTGAGATAGTAATACGCCGGCGCATTCGTAAGCTCAGGGTCCGTCCAGCTTCGGGTCTCTTCGATCATGTCCGCGGGGAGCCTCGCCGCCAGGCGGCCGTTCTTGATGATCGAGATCTCGCGCAGCGCGCACGTCCCGCGCGCGAAACAGTCAAACGTCGGGACGCTCCCCGCGGGAAGTTCGCTTCCCATCTCTTTCCCGTTGCAGCGGAAGGAGAGGATGATGGGCTCACCTGTAGTCGCGTAGCACCTTCGCTCGTGGAGCGCGTCGAACACCGCCTCCCGCGTGAGGTCCTTCGCCAGCACAGCGGCCCGTCCGCTCCCCAGGTGATGGTACATGTGATGGTGTTTGATGTCCGGGCTCTGGTTGTTCCCCGGTCGGCCGTCGTGTCCGTCGCTGGAGGCGATGAGTCCGAACCGGTACCGCCTGAGCCCGTCGCGCACGTACGTCCTAGCGTATCGGTCGCTGGCGTGCCCCGGGATCTCGTTATCCGCGAACTCGCTCGACCCCCAGCACGAATAGATTTCGACCAGGCGGTCGTACTTCGCGCTCCAGTATTCCCAGCAAAACGGGTGCAGAGAGAAAGGCGGATGGTGAGGCACCGTGATGGCGCGTCCTCCCCACGCGTCCAAGGCACGCCAAAGCTCCTCGGGCGTCCTCGCGTCCCAGACATCGTTCCCCTTCACCTTGCGGATGTCCTGCTCCTTCCACGGATAGATGAGCGGTCCCGTGAGGTCGCGGTAGTAGACGTTGCGATGCCCGAACCTGTAGTTGCTCCACTCGAAGCAGAGGAGCGCCGCAAACTCCCCCGCCTTCTCGTATCGCGCAGCGGTCTCTTTTCTCAGCTCCCACCCCTTCTCGTCGTAGACGTCGTCCTCATGATCCGTGAGCCCGAGGAAGTCGAGGTTCGAGACGTCGCGCGCGTAGAGGTAGTTCTCCTCGACCGATCCCATCCCGCACGCGTTCCAGAGATGCCCAT
>JAZDKG010000171.1:0-10856 GCA_043803205.1 Planctomycetota bacterium | reverse complement strand
AGGTGAGGATTTCGGCCTCGGCGCTTAGGAACTCGAGGATGGGAGCGGCCTCGACGAGGAAGCCTTCGGGGAGGGCGAGGAGGGTCTTCCGGGTGTCTGATACGAGGTCGGAGAGGCGGCGGACCTGGTCTTCGAGCTCGGCGTTGCGCTCTTTGAGGCGCTGGAGGGAGTCGGGATCGGGGGTGCGGTCGCCCGGGGAGAGGGTCGAGCGGGTGGCGGAGGCTGCGCGGGCGAAGAGGTCGGCGACGGGGACGGCGAGGTCGAGGGCGGCGAAGCGGAGGCGACTCTGGAAGGCCGGGTCGGCGTTGGTCAGAAGGATCGAGGTTGCCAGGAGGGTAGTGAAGAGAATCGCGCGCCTAGACCGCCAGAGGGCCGATCTAGTACTCATCTCCTTCGCTTTCCATGGTCGGCTTGAAGAGGTCCAGGTTTTCGAGATAGATGGCGGTGCCGCGGGCGACGCAGGTGATGGGGTCTTCGGCGATGCGCGTGGGCAAGCCGGTTTCTTTCTCGAGGACGCGTTCCAGGCCGCGAAGGAGGACGCCGCCGCCGACGAGGGTCATGCCGCTTTCGGCGAGGTCGGCGGAGAGCTCGGGGAGGGTGCGCTCGAGGGTCATGCGGACGGCGTCGACGATGGAGTTGACGGGCTCGCGGAGGGCCTCGCGGACTTCTTGGCTGGTGATGGTGGTTCTACGGGGGAGCCCGGCGACCATGTCGCGGCCGCGGACCTCCATGGTTTTTTCCTCGGCGAGGGGGCTAGCGCTGCCGATCTCGATTTTGATGCGCTCGGCGGTCTGCTCGCCGATGAGGAGGTTGTAGGTTTTTTTCATGTGCTGCATGATCGCCTCGTCCATGTTGTCGCCGGCGACGCGGATGCTTTGGCTGGTGACGACGTCGGCGAGGCAGAGGACGGCGACCTCGGTGGTGCCGCCTCCGACGTCGACGATCATGGAGCCGATGGGCTCGGTGACGGGGAGGCCGGCGCCGAGGCCGGCGGCCTTTGGCTCCTCGACGAGGAAGACCTCGCGGGCGCCGGCGCGGGTGGCGGAGTCGAAGACGGCGCGTTTTTCGACGGCGGTGATGCCGGAAGGGATGGCGATGACGACGCGGGGTCCGACGGCGCGGCGTTTGCCGCGGTGGGCCTTGTCGATGAAGTAGCGGAGCATGGCGCGGGTGATCTCGAAGTCGGCGATGACGCCCTCTTTCATGGGGCGGATGGCCTGGATGGAGGCTGGGGTTTTGCCGAGCATTTCTTTGGCGACGACGCCGACGGCGTTGCCGTCGAGGAGGACCTGGTTGGTGCCGCGCTTGACGGCGACGACGCTGGGCTCGGAGAGGACGATGCCCTGTCCGCGGACGCAGACGATGGTATTGGCTGTGCCGAGGTCGATCCCCATGTCGAGGCCGAAGAGGTTCAGGAGATTGTCAAGGCCCCAGACCATGAGCGTCCTGTGGTACGAGGGAAAGGAAAAGGGGGGCGCGCGGCGCGCGGGCGGGAGACCGCCGTCCTCCTACTGCACGAACTTAAAAAGGATGACGTGGTAGTTGTACCAGAGCTCGATGAGGAGGAGGACGAACGCGACCGCGAGGCCGACCGCCGATAGGGCCGCGAGCACGGTGTAGAGGTCCTCACCGGCGTCGGCGGCAGCACCGCCCATCAAGTTACTGAAGTCATCGGATGGCATTGCTCACCCCGTCCCCCACCGTAATGATTTCGGAGCCGTTACGCCACTCGGGCATCTCCTTGGCGACGGAGACGTCGCGGCCGGCGCGCACGACGCGGACGCGGCTGACGTAGGTGGCGCCGCGGAAGACCGTGAACTCATCACCGTCCTGGACCTTGTCGTCGCTGCCGACGCTGATGGCGATGTAACCGTCGGTGATGCTGGTGATGGTGCCTTCGATCTTATAGGCGGGGGCTATCTCCTCGCCGCTCGCGCGCTGCATTTTTTCCTGTTCCTGGCGGAGCATACGCTCGGTGGCGCGGAGCTGCTGCTCCTTGGCGTCGACGAGTTTTTCGAGCTGGACGGCGTCCTGGATGGCCTCCATTTTTTCCTTGTAGGCGTTGTCGCGGTCCTTCTTGATTTCGACGAGCTGCTGTTCGACGCGGTCGTTGCGTTTCTGGAGGTCGGCGATGTTTCGCTGGGCGCCCTCGAGGGTGTCGCGGAGCTGCTGGGCCTCGGCGTCGCGCTCGTTGAGCTTGGTGCGGACGGACTCCCAGTCGGCCTTGTATTTATCGCGCTCGCCCTTGGTCAGTTTATGGAGGTCGACCTCTTCGCGGAGTTTGTCGTCGGCTTGGCGGATCTGCTCCTCGGCCTTCTGTTCGGCGGCGCGCTGAGCGGTCTTTGCCTTGTCGATTTCGGCCTTGGCGTCGGTGTATTGTTTGTACCAGTTGGTTCTCTGGGCGAAGAGCGACGCGGTCGCCACGGTAACGAGAAGGCTCAGCACGAGCATGGCGACGATGAACACTTTCGTCAACGTGTTCAAGACTGACCCTCCTGACCTAGCGGCGCGAGGAGACGCGGAAGGCTGTCCCGGGGGGGAGCTATCGGCGGACCCTCGAGCCCGTCCTCATCTCAAAGACCGCAAGCGCCTGTCGAGCGCTGCGCTTACCCGAGCGCTTTCACCGTAACAATCGGCAAATCCAGTGTCAATAAAAAAAAACGGCGGTTGTCTTTTTGTCCATAGAAGCCACAGAACGGGTAGAAAAGCCCGGTCTGAGGGGACGAGGGACCAAGAGAGCTGGACGAACGCCTGCAGGCGACGGGCGCAACCGAAGGCGCTAGGGTTCGGCGCGGCGGGAGCGCAGGAGGCTCAGGCCCAGGGCGAGGAGCAGGGCGGCAGAGGCGAGCCAGAGGGGCGCGTCTCCGAGGATGGAGTACGGGGTCTTGAGGTCGCAAGTCCGCACGGTGGCGCGAAAGACTGCGAGGCGATGGGGCGCAAGGGTGCTGGGGACGCCGAGGGGGTCGATCCATCCGGTGACGCCGGTATTGGCGCTGCGGATGACGGCGGATCGGTTCTCGACGGCGCGGAAGACGGCCGTCGAGAAGTGGTAGGCGAGCTCGGAGCTTTCGCGGAACCAGCCATCGTTGGTGAGGTTGACGAGCACGCGGGCGCCCTTTGCACGCGCATGGCGGGCGAGGTCGCTCATCATGTCCTCATAGCAGATCACGACGGCGACGGGGACGCCCTTCACGTCGAAGATCGTCTGCCCGCGCCCGGGATAGAGGTAGCCGAAGTTCTCGGGGACGATCCGGCGGAGGAAGGGGAGCGTTCGCTGGAACGGGATGTATTCGCTCATGATGATGGGCTTCATTTTGTCGTAGCGGGAGAGGATCTCGCCTTCGGGGCTCACGAGGTAGGCGCTGTTGTAGAGCCGCAGTCCCGGGATCGCGTCGGCGCCTTCGAGGGCGTCGCGCTCGATCGGGGTCGCGAAGAGGGCGCCGATGAGGAAGGGGGTGCCGGCCCTTCCGACGACGTGTCGCAGGACGGTGTCGCGGAGGTCGGACACTTCGGGGAAGCTCAAGGGGACGGGCAGCATCGTCTCGGGCCAGAGCACGAGGTCGACGTCGCCTTCCGGGCCGCTCAGGGCTTCGGCGGTGAGACGCACATGGGCGCGCACGATGTCGGTGAGGTCGCCGGTCTCCTTCACCTCCTGGGGGATATTGCCCTGGACGGTGGCGAAGGAGAAGGCGGGGCGGGTGGGGACGGTGCGGAGGCGGTACTCGCCATAGGCGAGGCTTGCGCAGAGCGCCGCGGCGAACGCAGCGGCGTGGGCCAGGAGAACCTTCCCCTTGACCTTCGGGGCGCGTTTATCGAGGAGGGCAAAGAGGCAGGCGTTGGCGTAGGCGACGAGGAAGGAGAGGCCATAGGCGCCGGCGAGGTCGGCGGTCTGGAGGAGCCGGGCGTATCTCCACTGCGTGTGTCCGAGGAGGAAGAGGGGGAAGGAAAGCCGCCAGAGGCTGGAGCGGAGGGCTTCCAAGGCGACCCAGAGGAGCGCCCAGGCGGCGATCCAGCCTCGCGGCCAGCGGTCGCGCATCCATCGGGCACAGACGACGAAGATGACGGAATAGACGGGAAGAAAGAGCAGGCACATGGCGAGGTAGCCGGCGAGAGTGGGGTAGGCGATCCACCAGACCGAGGCGAGCCACCAGGCGATTCCGAAGAACAATCCCACGTGGAAGGCGGTACGCCGAGGGACGCGGACGAAGGCCCAGAAGAAAGGGACGAGCGCGACGTAGGCGAGGTAGCCTTGGTCGAAGGGCGCGAAGGCGAGGAGGAGGAGACCGACGCTGAGGGCGCAGAGTCCGGCGCCGAGGAGGGCCGTTTTCCACGGGGCCCGGCGGTCGCGCGCGCGGGGCGGGGCGGAGGCGGCGTTCATGAGCGGTATACGCCGTAATCGATCTCCGGGAAGATCGCGTCCTGGGCCTCGATGTCGGCGAGGCGGCGGTCGTCGACGCGTCCGGAGAGGAGTTGGCCGTAGAGCTCGTGGAAGCGGGAGACGTGGTCGCGGGTGCGCTTCTGGGCGTAGGAGGTGGCGGTGCCGGTGGTGAGGATGAAGGCCCAGTCGCTGGACTGCGCGAGCAGGATTTCACGGGCGGCCTGATTGAGGGCGCGCCTGAAGATGCCCTGGGCATTGGGGAAGCGCTCGGCGAGCTCGACCATGCGCTGCTCGCAGGCATGGAGGTGGCGGTAGATCCAGTCGTTGGCGCCATTGAGCCAGACCTCGTTATATCCCTTGTCGCCCCAGGTGGAGGCGGAGGGCTCGATGACCTGGAGGCGGCGGTGGTCGTCGAGGTACTCGCCCGGCGCGACGAGGACGACGTCGCGCTGGTCGAAGGCGAGCTTGCGGATGAGATAATCGAGGAAGCGGGGGCCCTCGAACCACCAGTGCCCGAAGAGCTCGGCGTCGTAGGGGGCGAGGATGAAAGGGGGCTGACCGAGGAGGGAGGCGAGGTAGCGCGCCTGGTGCCGCCGGTTGAACATGAAGTTGCCGGCGTGGAGGGCGGCGGTTTCGCGGGCGGCGTCGGGATCATAGGGGGTTTTCTCATGGAGGGGGACGCGGCCGGTGATGCGGTGGTATTTGAAGCCGATGTTTCGGCGGATGCCGTCGGGGTGCATGTATTTTCTGACGTAGTCGTACGGGGCGTCGTAGCCGAGGTCGCGATAGAACTCGCGGTACGCGCCGTCGCCGGGGTAGCCTTCTTCGCTGGACCAGACCTGCTTGCTGCTCTCCATGTCGCGTCCGAATGCGGCGACGGCGTTGGGGGTGTAGACAGGCGCGTATACGCCGTAGCGGGGGCGCGGGCGTCCGAGGAGGACACCGTGCGCGTCGAGGAAGAAGTAGCGGATGCCCTCCCGGGCAAGGGCGACGTCGACGCCGGGGGCGTAGGCGCACTCGGAGAGCCAGATGCCGCGGGGATCGCGGCCGAAATGCTTGCGGTAGTTGGCGCAAGCGACGGCGACCTGCGCGCGGACGGCGTTGGGGGTGAGCATGAGCGGGAGGAAGCCATGGGTGGCGGGACAGGTGACGATCTCGAGGACGCCTTCGTCCTGGAAGCGGCGGAAGGCGGAGAGGATCTTCATCCGGCAGCGGTCGACGAAGGTCTCGCGGACGCTGCGGAAGAAATCGCGGTACATGAGGGCGGTCTTTTCAAAGGCGGTGCCGCGCTTCTCTACGGCCTCGCGCTCGCCGAGTTCGAGGAGGGATTCGAGCCGGCGGAGGTACCTGCGGCAGAGGAGATCGTCGGCCATCATCTCGGCGAGGGGCGGGGTGATGGACATGGTGATGCGGAAGGGGACAGCCTCGGCGGAGAGGCGCTCGAAGACCTGGAGGAGGGGGATGTAGGTTTCGCTCATCCCCTCGAAGAACCAGTCCTCTTCGAGGAAGTCCTCGTGCTCCGGATGGCGCACGTAGGGGAGGTGCGCGTGGAGGAGGAGGGCGAGGTATCCCTGTGGCTGGTGTTGGTCAGCGATCGGAGGATCTCCTGGAGATAAAGGAGCGCGAGGAGACGCCGCGGAGGTCGGCGGCGACGGCGAGCCGGTGGACAAAGGCGCCCGGGGAAGAGCGAGCGGCGCCGAGCTGGGCCATGGCGAGGAGCTTGCGGAACTCTTCCTCGACGATCATCCATTTCTCGTCGGTGAGGGAAGAGACTCCGGCCGGGGGGGTGGAGACGCGGTTGCTTTTCGCCAGGCAGACGAACTCGCCGGCGGGGGAGCGGAAGCCGATCTCGATCTCGATCTCGGAGTCGTCGGGGACGGCGAGGTACCAGTTGCCCACTTCGGGTTGAACGGCGAGCTCCTCCTGGGTGCCGGCGGTGACGTTGCGGAGGCGCAGCGTCCAGCGCGCTTCCCGGAAGACCCGCTCGCCGTATTGGACGCGCACTTCGGCGGTCCTGGGTCCGGCGAGCTCCCAGTAGACGAAGACGCAGTTGGGATCGCGGACGAGGGCGACGACGATGTCGCGGCCGTAGTGGGCTGGGAGGTCGGGGCCGCGATCGACGTAGCGGGGCTGGGCGGTCGGGGGAGGAGGCGCAGCCTGCGCAGGGGGGGCGGCTATCTTGGAGGTCGCGCGGACGCGGGGGGTCAGTTTTCTTGTGCGTTTGCGGCGCTTCATGGGCTTGGGGGCGGGGGCGCGGAAGGCGGCGGCCCTGCGAGGTTTGGGAGGTTTAGCGGTTTTGGGTTTTCTGCGTTTCTGCTTGCGCAAGTCCGCGATCAGCTCCTCCTTGGAGAGCCGGCTGCGGCGGTCGATCATCGCCTTGCAGGCGAGCTTGTAGAGCTCCTTTCGGGTCATCTCGGTCAGGTTCTTTGCCATGAGCGGCACCTCGCAAAGAGGGCGGAAACGGACGTTACCTTTACGCCTTTTGCGCCTCGACCTCCTTGAGTTTCTCGACGTACCGGCGCTTGGAGATGTTCATCTTTTCGGCGAGGTCGAGGATCCTGTGGATCTCTGCCCGGGCGCCGGGATCGGCGGCGGGGAGGGCCTCGATGCGCTTCATGACGTCGCCCTCGAGGACCTCAAGGACGATATTCTCGGCGAGGAACTTCTTAAGTGCAAGGCCGAGGGCGTCGGCGATCTCGAGGATGGAGACGAGGGACTGGAGGTTGTCGGCGGACGGCTGGTCGCGGAAGGCCTGGGCGGCGGCGACGAAGTCTTCGGTGAGGACGGCGGTCACCTCGTCGAGGTCGAGCTTGACGGCAAGCTCGCGGGCCTTGCGAACCACGGCGCGGGCCTCGGCGAACTCGTCGAGCATCCATCGACCGCGCGCCTTGTGGAGCTCGCGGGCGAGGCGCGCGGAGAGGGCGCCGGAGACGATGCCGGCGAGCTCCGCCGGGATGTCCATGCCTGCGCCGGCGAGGATCTCGACGAGGTCGCGGGACTCTTCGTACAGGCGCTCGAGCTCGCGGTCGAGCCGGTGGCGGGACTCCTTGAGGACAACGGACAGGAGGGGGCGCTTCACTTCGCCGGGGATATCGCCCCAGCCGTAGGCGCGGCTCTCCATGAGGGCGGGGAGGGCTTCGGAGGGGGAGTCGTCCAAGTTCTCGAGGAGGGAGTCGTATTCGGCGCGGCCCGAGACCTCGCGGACGTAGGCGCGGACGTCGACGAGATCGGTGCGACCGGCGAAGTAGGCGAAGCGGCCGGATTCGCGGGTGACTCGACTGGTGACCTTCACAAGGCCGACGAGGGCGCGGTCTTCGGCCCGGGGGTTTTCGGCCTCCTGGTGCATGAGGAAGCGGTAGCGTCCGACGGAGCGGGCGTCGTTGAGGAGGAGCTTGGAGATGGCGTGGGCGCCGACGGCCTCGCGCACGTCGAACACGCTCGGGAGGACGAGTTTTTCGAAGACCGTTTTTCCGTTGCCGAAGGCGGGGACGTTGCTGCGCGCGGCGGCCAAGGCAGAGAGGAGCGCGGGGGTTGCGTCGTCGTCGCGGAAGCGCGCGATGAGGTGACAGGCACGCAGGGCGTACATCATGTTCTGGACGGGCTCGTAGCGGCTGATCTCGTCGAAGAACCAGCCACAGCTCGTGAGGCTGAGCATGGAGACATGGTCGGCCTCAAGGGCGGTGAGGACGCGGGAGATGTCGCGATGGGAGGGGGAGCGCAGGAGGTGTTTTTTCACGAAGTCGTCGAGGGGATCCTGGGAGCGGTCGCGGACGAGGCGGATGTATTCGGTGCGGGCGGCGGAGGGGTCCTTGACCAGGAGTGCGAGCTCGTCGCGGACGATCTGGGAGACGGTGGCCCGGAGGTCGGAGATGCCCTTGCGCAGGGGGGCGCGCCACGTTTGGTCGGAGGCGGCTTTGGATCGGCCGCAGCCGCAGTTTTCGCGCCAGCGGCTGACGCCGTGGGGGCAGCTCCAGCTTGTGCCGAGGCCGTCCTTGCCGGGCTTGAGCTCGACCTCCCAGGAGGGGGGGAAGGCGGCGAGGAAGGCGGCAAGGTTGGTGACGTCGAGATCCATCCGGGGCATGAGGCGGCGGAAGAAGTAGGCCAGGCACATGTCGGCGAAGGGCTCGTGATGTCCGAAGGTCTCGCCGTCGGTGGCGAGGACGACGACCTGGGTCTGGGGGTTGTCGGGATCGAAGGACTGCTCGACGGCGGCGGCGAAGCCTTCGGCCTTGGTGCAGACGTGCTGGAAGCTGACCTTGCTGGAGAGCTCTCGGGACAAGAAAAAGAGGTCGAGGAAGCGGGTCTCGTCGCGTTCGCCCTCCTCGGTGCGCCAGAACCAGCGGTAGGGGCGGCGGACGTCGATGCGTCCGTCGGAGACATCCTGCCAGCGGGCGCCGCCGATCCTGCGGACCCTGAGGGGCTGGTCGGGGCTCAAGATGGTGAAGCGGAGGCCAGCTGAGACGAGGTCGCGGAAGGTGGCGTCGTTGGCGGCGGTCTCGGGGAGCCACATGCCTTCGGGGGCGCGCCCGTAGCGGTCCTGGAAGTCGAGGACGCCGCGGGCGATCTGGAGGGCGCGGTCGTCAGGGGAGCAGAGGGGGAGGATCGGGTGGTTGTAAGCTAGAGCGATGGCGTTGCCGTGGCCGATGCGTCGGGCGCTAGCGCGATCGGCATCGATGATCCGGCGATAGGTGGAGGGGGCATGGTCTTCGAGCCAGAGGGCGAGGGTGGGGCCGAGATTGAAGCTCAAGTATTCGAAGTTGTTGACGATCTCGTCGATGCGGGAGTCGGCGTCGAGGACGCGGCTCATGGTGTTGGGGGTGTAGCACTCGGCGGCGATTCGCTCGTTCCAGTCGTGCCAGGGGGAGGCGAAGGGCTGTTTCTCGATGACCTCGAGCCAGGGGTTCTCGCGAGGGGGCTGGTAGAAATGTCCGTGGACGATGAGGAACTTTTTGCGGGGGGCGGGGTCGGGGGTCATCAGAGAGAGAACTCCGTCACCTGGCGCGTTCGGAACCACTTGGGGATGACGACGACTCCGCTCGCCGTCACGGTGTAATGTTCGCGGTCCTGCTCCAGGTCGTATCCGATCCGCATTCCCGCCTCGACCTTGACGAACTTGTCGATGATCGCGCGACGGACCTTGGCGCCTCGGCCGACGACGACGCCTTCCATCAGGATGCTGTCGAAGACCTCGGCGCCGCTTTCGATGCGGACGTTGGGCGAGAAGACGGAGTTTTCGACGTGGGCGCCGGAGATGATCGTGCCCTCGCACAAGAGGGAATCGATCGCGGTGCCTGGGGTGCCGGCCTCATCGTGGATGAGCTTGGCGGGGGCGCTGTAGGTGGTCTCGGCGCGGATGGGCCAGTCATCGGTGTAGAGGTTGAGGGAGGGGACGGCGGCGCGGAGGTCCATGTTGGCTTCGTAGAAGGCGTCGAGGGTTCCGATGTCGCGCCAGTAGGTGTTGGGGGTGCCGGGAGGCGTGCCGGGGATATTGTTCTGGGTGAAGTCATAGGCGTAGAGGCGGACGCGTCCGAGCATCTTGGGGAGGATGTCGCGGCCGAAGTCGTGATGGGTGGACTGGGGGGCGTCGGCGGCGAGCTCCTGGGTGAGGACGCCGCGATTGAAGAGGTAGTTCCCCATGGAGACGAGGGACATGTCGGGGCGGCCGGGCATGGGCTTGGGATCGGCGGGCTTTTCCCGGAAGGCGACGACCTCCCAGCGGTCGTTCACCTCGACGATCCCGAACTGGCTCGCTTGGGAGCGCGGGAAGGGGAGGACGGCGACGGTGGCTGCGGCTTCGCGCTCGCGGTGGGAGGCGATCATCTGGGCGATGTCCATCTTGTAGATGTGATCGCCGGCGAAGACGGCGACGACATCCGGGTGATGCTCCTCGATGCGTTCGAGGTTCTGGAAGATGGAGTCGGCGGTGCCGCGGTACCAGGATTCGCCGACGCGCATCTGGGCGGGGAGGGGGACGATGAAGTTGTCGCCGTGGAGGGGCGGAGAGGACCAGACGAGCTGGAGGTGTTCGAGGAGGGACTGGCACTTGAACTGGGTGAGGACATAGATGGAGCGGACGCCGGAGTTGACGAGGTTACTGAGGGCGAAATCGATGATGCGGAACTTTCCGCCGAACGGGACGGCGGGCTTCGCGCGGTGAGCGGTGAGCGGATGCAAGCGCTCCCCTTTCCCGCCGGCCATCACGAGCGCGAGGACTCGGAACCTCATGGCATCATCCCCTGATTCGGGCCTGCGTGGGGTCTCTTCTGTTACGTATCGCTGCGGAGGTGCTTGTCAAGGGCGAAAGACGCCGCGGGGACGTCGAGGGGCCAGCTCAGGACGACGGTGGCGCCTTGGAAGATTCTCTCGATGCCGCCCTCCGAGGAGCTCACGGTCCAGATGGGGAAGGTCCACACGGCGGCGGGGGGATCGGGGCGCAGGATGACCTCGATCCGAAGGTATTCGTCGACGAGGCGGAAGT
>JAZDKG010000170.1:0-3311 GCA_043803205.1 Planctomycetota bacterium | reverse complement strand
GTCGTCCAGGACAACCGCGTGATCATCGTGGACGAGTTCACGGGCCGCCTCATGCCGGGGCGGCGCTGGAGCGACGGGCTGCACCAGGCGGTCGAGGCGAAGGAGGGGGTGAAGGTCGAGCAGGAGACGCAGACCTTCGCGACGATCACCATCCAGAACTACTTCCGCCTCTACAAGAAGCTCGCCGGCATGACCGGCACCGCGGAGACCGAGGCGCCGGAGTTCCACCAGATCTACAAGCTCGACGTGGTCGTCATCCCCACGAACGAGGCGGTGCGCCGGAAGGATCATCACGACGTCATCTACAAGACGCGGCGCGAAAAGTACAACGCCGTCGTGGACGAGATAGAGAAGCTCAACAAGGCCGGCCGCCCGGTGCTCGTGGGCACGGTGAGCGTCGACCAGTCGGAGGTTTTGAGCCGTCTCCTCCAGCGCCGCGGGGTGCCGCACGCGGTCCTGAACGCCCGCTACCACCAGCAGGAGGCGGAGATCATCATGAAGGCGGGGCAGAAGGGCGCCGTGACCATCGCGACCAATATGGCCGGGCGCGGCACGGACATCAAGCTGGGGGAGGGGGTTGTGAACGGCGGGTGCCTGCTCCCGGACGGCCGCTGGTGCTGCGTGAAGTGCGCGAAGGAGCGGCAGTGCCGGCGTCCACCGAAGCCGCCCTGCGGAAAATCGAAACGGATGATGGAGTGCTGCGACGAGCCGATCTGCGGGCTCCACATCATCGGCACGGAGCGGCACGAGGCGCGCCGCATCGACCGGCAGCTCCGCGGCCGCAGCGCCCGCCAGGGAGATCCCGGCTCCTCGCGCTTCTATCTGTCGCTCGAGGACGACCTGATGCGGCTCTTCGGATCCGACCGGATTGCGCGGGTCATGGAGCGGATCGGGATGAAGGAGGGGGAGGAGCTCGTGCACCCGCTCCTCACGCGCTCTATCGAGACCGCGCAGAAACGGGTCGAGCAGCGGAACTTCTCCATACGGAAGCATACCCTCGAGTACGACGACGTGATGAACAAGCAACGGGAGGTCATTTATGACTTCAGAAAGGAAATCCTCGCGACCGCTGACCCGAGGGTGATGCTGCTCGATCTCATCGGCGAGGTGGTGCAGCAGAGGGTCTCCCTCCACATCCCGGCCGATGCCCACCGGGACACGTGGGACCTCGACGGGCTCGTGCACTGGTTGAACTATACCTTCCCCCTTTTCCTCAAGCCCGCGGACCTCGACGCGGACGACGCGACTCCCGAGAAGATCGGAGAAGCGGTGAGCGCCCGCATTGCCGACGCGTACGCGCGAAAGACCGGGTTCGAGGACGATGCCGCGCGCCGGATGGCCCGGGACGCTGGCGGCGAAGAGAGCGAGCCGGGGATGCAGCGGCTCTCGCGCCTCCTGATGCTGAGCGTCGTGGACCGCCTCTGGAAGGAGCACCTCTACAACATGGACGCCCTTCGCGAGGGGATCTTCCTCAGGGCGTACGGGCAGAAGGACCCGCTCGTCGAGTACAAGAAGGAAGGGTTCGACATGTTCTCCGAGATGATGGGGACCGTCAAGGAGGGGATCGTGGGCGGCATATTCCGCACCACCTTCTCCCCCCAGACGATCCGGCAGATCATGGCGGAGCCCGCGCAGCAGACGTACGTCCACAGGGAGGTCAGCGCCTTCCGGATGGCCGCGGAGGAGGAGTCCGAGCCGGCGCTCGCGGGCATCGCGGCGCGGCCCGAGGTATCGTATTCGAGCGGGGAGGGCGATGAGCCGAGGCCCGCGAAGAAGCCGTTCGTCCGGCAGGAGCGCAAGGTAAGCCCGAACGAGCCGTGCCCCTGCGGGAGCGGGAAGAAACACAAGAAGTGCTGCGGGGCGTCGAAGCAATGATTGGTTCAAACAGTTCAAGCGGTTCAAACAGTTCAAACCGCAAGACGACAAATGTCGGATAATCGGATTATCTAAACCGTTGCGCCGCTTGAACAGCTTGAACTGTTTGAACGGCTTGAACCTTTTTAGGTGCCGATGTACCCCTATCTCCTCTCCATCTTCTCAGGCCTCGCGCTGGCGGCGTCGTTCCCGAGCACCGATTGGAACTGCCTTGCCTGGGCGGGGCTCATCCCGTTCTTCATCGCGGTCGAGGGGAAGGGCTGGAGGGAGACGTTCAGGATCGGCTACGTCGGCGGCGCCGCCTTCTACTGGAGTCTCCTCTACTGGCTGAACAACGTCACGGTCGCCGGCTTTCTCGTCCTGACGCTTTATCTCGCGGTCTACTTCCCCCTCTTCGGGATACTCATGAACTTCGCCCGGCGCAGGGTCCCCGCGCCGTGGTGGCTCGTCGCCCCGGTCGTCTGGACCGCGCTCGAGTACGCGCGGACCTACGCGTTCACGGGCCTCCCGTGGGGGGTGATGGGGGCGACGCAGCACCGGGCGATACCGCTCATCCAGTTCGCCGCCGTCACGGGCGTCTACGGCGTGTCGTTCCTGGTGGTTCTCGTGAACGCCGCCCTCTACGACTGCGCGGCGGGGAGGGGCATGGGCCGCGCCGTGCCGGCCGTCGGCGCCGCGCTCGCCGTCGCCGGCGCGCTCGTCTACGGCGAGTGGTGGATGCGCGACGGGGCGGCCCTTGGCGGCTCCGTCCGGGTGGCGATCGTGCAGGGGAACGTCCCCCAGGAGGAGAAGTTCGGGGAGGGGTTCACGCGGGAGATCATCGGGAAGTTCCACCGCCTCACGCGCCAGGTGAAAGCCGAGAGGCCCGACCTCGTGGTGTGGCCGGAGACGTCGGTGCCCGGGTACTACTGGTACGACCCGCTCGTCCGCGGAACGACCGCGGAACTCCAGCAGGAGATGCGGACGCCGCTTCTCCTCGGGAGCGTACACGTCTCCGACCTCGACAACCCGAACTACTACAACTGTGCCTTCCTGGTCGACGCGGGCGGGGAACCGCTCGGGCGCTATGACAAGATCCACCTTGTCCTCTTCGGTGAGATCATCCCCTGCAAGACGATCTTCCCGTTCCTGAAATATGTCGTGCCCTTTGAAGAGGATTTCACGCCGGGGAGCGAGTTCACCGTCTTCCCGCTCGCGCAGGGGGACTTCGCCGCGCTTATCTGCTTCGAGGACGTGCTGCCCGACCTGGCGCGGAACTTCGTGAAGCGGGGCGCGCGGTTCCTCGTGAACATCACGAACGATGCCTGGTTCGGGATGACGAGCCAGCCATACCAGCAGGCGGCGCACGCGGTCTTCCGCTGCGTGGAGAACTGCGTGAGCATGGTCCGGGCCACGAACACCGGGGTCTCGTGCTACATCGACCCGTTCGGGAGGGT
>JAZDKG010000169.1:0-2784 GCA_043803205.1 Planctomycetota bacterium | reverse complement strand
TTCCAGACGCTAGCGGCGCCGGTATCGAGGATGCGGGTGACCCAGGGCTCGGCATTGCCGGCGACGTCGACAGCGCCGTTGGCCAAGGCTTCGCCGCGCAGGACGGACGGTGTGTCGCGGACCTGGAGGTCCTCGAGGGTGAGGCCGACGGAGGCGAGCAAGGTCTCGAGGACATACTGGGTAGAACTGCCAAGGGTCTGGGCGACGCGGAGTCCCTTCAGGCGGGCGGGGTCGGAGAGGGCGCCGCTCTCAGCGAGGTCGCGCCGAACGAGAATAGCGTAGTATGCGTGCGCGGAGGGGCCGAAGGTGCCCTTATCGGCGACGATGCGGACGTCGGCGCCGCGGTGGATGGCGTTCAAGATACCCGAGTGGATGGTGCCGGAGTAGACGTCGAGACCGCCCTGGATGAGGAGGGGGAAGACGTCGCGGGCGGAGGAAGTTTCGACGAGCTCGACGTCGAGGCCGTTGCGGGTGAAGTAGCCTTTCTCCTGTGCGATGAAGAAGGGGAGGTACCCGAGATAGGGCAAGACGAGGACCTTGAGCTTGACGGGGGCGGAGGGGGAGGCCTCTTGGCGCGAGCAGGAGGCCAAGAGGAGGGCGACGAGGAGCAGAGTCGCCACGACGTGGAGGCGCTGCGAAAAAGTCATACGCTTCCAGTCCAAGAATGCCACAGATCTCGATGGGCCTCTGGTCGCCGCTTGGGTAGTTTACCGCACGCAGGCGGGGGTTTCAAGCCGAAGTCGGAGAACGGCTGAACGTGGCCCCTAGAAACCACCTTAAGTTTGAAGGCGACCGCGCGCTCATAGGGGAGGGGACGCGTGACGATAAGATTGGGCGGAGGTGGAGGATAGGGGCCGGGAGGGTATACTGTGATTCCGAGAGGACGGGAGACAAGCGGATGGTGGAATCTTCGGTATACGGGCTCTTGTCGGAAGTCGCGGGGCGGCGGCGGGAGGCGATGGCGGTGCTAGCGCCTGGGAGGGAGGCGCTGACGTATGCGGGGTTGCTGACGCAGGTGGAAGAAGTGGTGCGGAGCTTGAACGGGATGGGGGTGGGGAGGGGGGACAGAGTGGGGATCGTGCTGGGGAACGGGCCCGAGTTGGCAGTCGCGTTCTTAGGGGTGGCGTGCGGGGCGACGAGTGCGCCCTTGAACCCGGCGTACCGGGAGGCGGAGCTCGACTTCTACCTCCGCGACCTGGACGCGAAGGCGCTCATCGTGGAGGCGGGGGTGGATTCGCCCGCGCGGGAGGTCTGCCGACGGAGGGGGACCATGGTGGTGGAACTGGAGCGGAAAGGACGGGACGCCGGCCGGTTCACGCTTCGGGGCGAAGGCGGAGCGTCCCGCAGCCTCGGGACGGGCGGGTATGGATCGGGGGAGGAGGAGGCGCTGGTGCTGCACACGTCGGGGACGACGTCGCGTCCGAAGATGGTGCCGCTCACGCAGCGGAACCTGTTCGCGTCGGCGGGGAACATCGCTCGGGCGCTGGCTCTCTCGGAGGGGGACAGGTGTTTGAACGTGATGCCTCTCTTCCACATTCACGGGCTCATCGCGGCGACGTTGGCGACGCTCTCGTCGGGAGGGAGCGTAGCGTGCACGCCCGGGTTCTATGCGCCTGAGTTTTTCGGGTGGATGGACGCGTTCCAGCCGACGTGGTATACGGCGGTGCCGACGATGCACCAAGCGATCCTATCGCGGGCGGGGGAGAACGCGGGGATAATCGCGCGCGCGCAGCTGCGTTTCGTGCGTTCGTCATCGTCGGCGCTTGCGCCGAGGGTGATGGAGGAGTTGGAGAGGGTGTTCGGGGCGCCCGCGATCGAGGCGTATGGGATGACGGAGGGGACGCACCAGATAGCGAGCAATCCGCTCCCTCCCGGGAAGAGGAAGGCGGGGACGGTGGGGATAGCGGCGGGGCCGGAGGTCGCAATCATGGAGGAGGAAGGGGAGAGGATTCTCGGGGCGGGGGAGACGGGTGAGATCGTGATCCGTGGGGAGAACGTGACGCGAGGGTACGCGGGGAACGCGGAGGCGAACGCGCGGGCGTTCACGGGAGGGTGGTTCCGCACGGGGGACCAAGGGCGGATGGACGCGGAGGGGTATCTCACTATCACGGGGAGGCTCAAGGAGATCATCAACCGCGGGGGGGAGAAGATTGCGCCCCGCGAGGTGGAGGAGGCGCTCCTTTCGCACGAGGGCGTGCGGGAAGCGATCGTGTTCGCGATGCCTGACGCGAAACTGGGAGAGGATGTCGCAGCGGCGGTGGCGCTCGCGGAGAAGGGGGTGACGGAGGGGGAGCTGAGGCGGCACGCCGCGGAGCGCTTAGCGGATTTCAAGGTCCCGCGGCGGGTGATGATCGTGGAGGAGATTCCGAAGGGCGCGACGGGGAAGGTGCAGCGCGCGGGTCTAGCGGAGAGGCTGGGACTTGAGGGGGAGAAGGAGAGCGCGGAGCGCAAGGGGTACGCTGCTCCCCGGAGCGCGGCGGAGGAGGCGGTCGCGGATCTCTGGCGGGAAGTGCTCAAGGTGAAGCGAGTAGGGGTGGAGGACCGGTTCCCGGACGCGGGCGGGGATTCGATCCTAGCGGCGCGGCTCCTGGCGCTCACGCGGGAACGGATGGGGGTGGAGATCTCAATGATCGATTTCTTCGATGCGGCGACGGTGAGGGAGCAGGCGGCGCTCATAGAAAAGCTTCGACCGGAGGCGAAGGTCAAGGCGCGCGGGACGGGTGGATCGCTTCTTGCGATCCAGACGGGCGGGGGCGGGATTCCGTTTTTCTGTGTCCCGGGGGC